>NZ_CP029487.1:3408036-3717858 GCF_002441855.2 Eubacterium maltosivorans
CTTTGCTTTCACGATGTGTCTTATCGTCATCAGTATTGGTTTGACAATAACAACAATTATACGGAAAATTTTAAATCTTTTGTCTAAAACTTTCGGTGCACGGGGTGAAACAGTTTGTAGACTTTTGGGCAGTTTTATTAAATATGTTTCTATTGTGGCTATTATTTGTTTTTGTTTGTCAATGTTAGGTGTCAACACGACAACCTTGTTAGCTTCAGCAGGAATTCTTTCTCTTGCGATTAGTTTTGGCGCAAAAGAATTAGTAGCGGACATTATATCTGGATTATTTATCATTTTTGAAGGAGACTTTCGAGTTGGTGACATTATTATGATTGACGATTGGCGTGGTACTGTGATCGAAATTGGTGTACGGACAACAAAAGTGGAGGATGGTTCTAAAAATATCAAGGTTATTCGCAACAGTAATGTGAGCAATATTATTAACATGACCAAACGTTACTCCTATGCTTCTTGTGATGTTGGAATTGAGTATGGTGAGTCTTTGGAACGCGTAGAAAATATCTTTGAAAAAGAATTTCCTAATATTCGGAAACGTCTTTCTGCAATTCAGGATGGACCTTTCTATAAAGGTGTTGTTTCTTTAGGTGACAATAGTGTTAATGTTCGTATTGTTGTTCAATGTGCAGAATCTGACCGTATTCAACTGGAACGTGATCTTAACCGTGAAATGAAACTCATCTTTGATAAATACAATATCAACATTCCTTTCCCGCAGGTTGTTGTTAATCAACCGATTGAATTCCAGAAAGCGACAGAAGAAGAAAAAGAAACAGCTAACAAATTTGCAGAAGAACAGAAAGAAAAATCAAAGAATTTGGGAAATGAAGAGGATGACGATGATCACTAAACAACATTTAACTAATGTTTAATAGATATAGGTTGTTACACTTTTTACAAAGAAAACTACTTGCAAAGCAAGTGGTAGGAAAAGCTTAAAGCGAGGGTTCAAAAAACCTCTATTGAGAACATTGGTTGAAAGGAAGCCAGGGATTGAAATCACTGAAGCGGAAGCCTGTAAGGATTCTATTCATATGTTAGTGGAGATACCACCAAAATATAGCAAATCGAGCTTTATGGGATACTTAAAAAGCAAATCGACCTTAATGATTTTTGATCGACATGTGCATTTGAAATACAAATATAGAAACTGCAAATTTTGGGCGAGAGGATATTATGTAGATACAGTGGGAAAAATGAGAAAAGAATCAAAGAGTACATACAGCAGCAATTATCGGAAGATAAATTGAGTGATCAAATAAGTATGAGAGAATATATAGACCCGTTTACGGGTGAAGCGGTGAAATAGGCAAAAGAAAAAGCCCCTTTGAGGGGCTGCCTGTAAAAGGGCTATGGCTGACAAATATTCAGAGCCCGAAAGGGCACCATAGCATAATACTCTTTCAGGGCCGGTTCATACCACCGGATTTTCCGGTGGTTAATGATTTTGATAGCGTCGATCATTTCTTGATGATCATAATAAGTACATATTTTTTGGTCGAGGATATTGCATAGAAGGTTTCACATCTTTTTGTAATTATTTCATTGATATTCGCTGCGGCCAGAATGGAATATAGGTATGCCTGCAACGGTGAGGTGTGTTGAATATTCAAAATTATATTTACAGACAGAGGAACAAGAAGGTTAGGAACAGTAAAGAATCTATTTTATTATTTGTATCTACACCAAAAAAATTGAAGATTCAAAGATGTTTAAAAATTGGGGAAGAAGCCCGGAAACGCTGCTGTTTTCAGCTGTTCTTCTGTAACCAATTGGGAGGATCTATCCTAAAACAAAGGACAGATTTCAATGAGCGCTTTTATTAATGAAAAAAGTATTAAGTCATTCAGAAAAATTTGATAAAATACAGCAAAAAGCGAGCTCAGATGGCCTCGCTTTTATGTTGAACGAAAGTAAAGAGTGTTCGTAGACCTTTAATAGTCTGCGAACATTTTTAAAAAAAATCACTTAATAAAACGACTTGCTTTTCAACTTTCCTTATATAGTATAGCATTTCCTCATTAAAATTTCATCTTTTTTTGAAAATTTAAATAAGATTATTTAAAAACATTTTTATCTTTACGGATAAACAATATTTTTATTTTTTTTATTTTTAGTTTTTAAAAATACAATATTGTCAAAATCTGGTCAATTTTCTACTGTTAATCAAGTATTTATGTGTATTCCGGTACTTTTCGAATTTAATTTACATTTTTTACTTTGGTCAATATTCTGGTCAATTTCCATTAAAATGCTTATGTATTAATGGCATAGGCGATTTGTTCGCAGACTATTAAAGGTCTACGAACAAAAGTGGGGTCAATTATGAAAGTCGGATATTCTACTTAAAATACTTTTTTGATATTTTTATTTATTTGCATAGTTTTCTACTGGCTAAACCATAAATGAGTGGTTACCATATGATTTTAATATTTAAAACAAAGAAAGTTTTAAATTAGAAGAATTGTAGAAAATGGAGAAGCGCCAAATATTAACACAATAAGTGCAGATGTCTAGTATGGTTTTTTTATTAAGTTGGGATTTTGCTCTTGGTATTTGGAAAAACAGTGCAAAATTTCATAGAAAGGTATTATAGCATGTTTGCTTCTTGAGCAAGAATAAACTATTCAGTTTATTAATCAGAGGTCATGTAATAAAAGTAAATTATGGGCAAAGGAGGTATTATAGATGTTTTTTAAGAGAAGGAAAAAAAGAATAGAAACATTAACGGAAAAATTCAACCGAAAGGATAAGGCGAAAATATGGTACAAAATGATTGTTTCAATATTTTGCTTTGCGTTGTTGGGTGTAAATATTGGAAGTGTTTTAAGTGGTACGGAAGTATATGCAGCAGGATTTCCTGGAAAACGTACAGTATTAAACAATCGAGAAGCACTTGAGCAAGCGCTTACAGAGCATCAGAAACAGGGCATCACGCCTGAAGGCACCACCGTCAACCTGTTCGACTATGTAGCTTCAAAGGACGGCGCAAAAGAAAAGGATCTTACCACGAAGGTCAGTGTTGGTAGTTATAAAGTCGCAAAGTCCAGTGAATGGAACAGAGGCATCAACGAAAACCGCTTGCTACTTTTTGGCGATAGTATTATTGGTGCGGGTTATTGGAACAACGGCGCAGGTGCAGGACGTCTGTGGGCCCAGGAAAATACCAATATAAAGGGGATTGTGGAGTCGACTCTGACCAATGGTTATCCAAATATCAACAAAGCGGCTGCAAAAAAACCAATCGCCAATGTCGATAAATATCAAGAAGCACAACTTCCTTTTTGTTTGGGATGGGCGGCAGATGAAAACGCATCGAGTGATCCCAAAAACGCTCCGGGATTATCGCAGACAGTGTTAAACAACAACGAGGATTACCATGGTGGCAATACTTCCTTGGATTATCTGTTCGACCTTACTGAGAATGACAATAAACGCTCCTACGAAAACGTCACTGGCCTATTTCAGGTAGATGAAGATGGGTACTATTACTATGACGCTCGGAAAAATTTTGCGGAATTCCGGGAGAGCAATGGAACATCAAAAGACGGTAAACCCAGCGATGGTTCCTTTATTCTGTACGATGGCCCCGCTGTATGGCGAACGGATGGAGGCTGGGATGGTCAAGGCTTTAACGGAGACAGGAGCCTCGGTAATTTCTATCCGTTCAACAAGGGAGAACAGGTGTTTGACAGCATTGATATTGACAAGAATATCTTGAGCAGCAGTGAGGGGTTAGATGGTTCAAAATGGAGCAGTACAGGCTTTCAAAACAGAGCAACAAAAGAAGATATTAATATCAATCACCATATGGGCATGTCCATGCAGGTGGATTTTACACAGCCGGAAAACGGTAAGCTGAACATGGGCTCATCCGGCAAGCAGGATATGGTCTTTCAGTTTTCTGGAGATGATGACGTCTGGATTTTCATAGACGACGTGCTGGTGCTGGATTTGGGCGGCATCCACAGCGAGCTATACGGTACCATCAACTTCAGTACAGGAAAGGTTGTGACTGGACAGAGCTGGCGAACTGGCGGACTGCCGGGCAATCCCGGAGAGAACAAGAGTGATACAACAACTACTCTTTATGAGTTGTTTGTAGAAGCGTTGGGGAAGGATCAGGCGGATGCGATTCATTGGGCAACCAACGACAGCGGAGAAAAAATTTTTCCCACTGGTACTGACCACAGCTTGAAGCTATTCTATTTGGAACGGGGAAATTACGATTCCAGTCTGCAAATGCGCTTCAACCTCCAGCCCTCTCTCTACCACGGCATTAAAAAGGTAGACCAGAGCGGCGATCCGCTGGAAGGCGTGGAGTTTGAACTGTATGCAGCAACGGCCGACGAAAACGACAGCAGCGATGTTTCCGACTATGAAGCAACAGGTGATGCAATTGGAACGTTGACGACTGGAGAAAGCGGAAATGCGTCTTTTATAAGAACGGATGGCTCGCCCTTCAGCTTTACGGATCGGTATCATTCGGACGGTACGCTTTACTATATCTTGAAGGAAACCAAGACGGCTGACGGCTATCGGACTTTGCCAAAGGACATTGTGTTAAAGTTTGATCCGAATACCTCCATGCTGGTCGTTGCAAACCGTTATCAAACCGGCGCATATGCCAGCTTCTTTTCCAATATCCGAGAAACGGGTAAATTGACCTACGGTCAATTTAATGAGCAAAGTGGAGTCATCATGCCAAGTCAAATTGAGCTTGGTTCGGAGCCTAAAAAAGACGGCATAATTGTTGCTGTTCCTATGTTGTTGGAAAGTGGAATGTCCCACGACGATATGGCTAATGACGGGAAATGGTTAGCTCTGTATGGCAGCAATACGGAAGGCTATGGAGCAGTTTCTCCGGAAGAACGCACTGCAGAAGCATGGCGTAAGGCGGTTCTCAAGGCGGCGCTGTACCAAGCCAGCGATGAGCGTTGGCCTGAGTGGCGTCTTACATACAATCAGGATACTGGAAGGTTGGAAGGGCTGTTGGAGGATCTTCCGGGCCGAGCAGACCGCTATGTGTTAAACAACGAAAATGGCGATATGAAAATGGTGTACGGCATCATTGAACCGAGTGCGTTAGAGAAGCTTGACATCAAGGGGAATACCTCAGAAGAGCTTTATGACGCTTTGGAAGCCTATGTATCTAATGAAGTCAAAACGGGTGTCGATAGTGACAAGACTTCCGAAGAGGTGATCGATGAGATTGTAAAGAAGCTGAACATTTCCGGGAATAATTTTACTGAACGCGATTTCTCTTTCTTGAACACCGACCAGTTTCAGCGGGAGTTCCGCTCGACCATCTATATCCCTAACGAGCGCCGGGAGTTGCGCGTACAGAAGGTGGACGAGGACGGTAAGGGTGTTAACGGTGCCACATTTACCCTGACCGGTCCGAAGGGTTCGACCATTACTGGCACTACCGCCACTGTAGACGGTCGGGACGGTGTACTGATTTTTAGACCAGATACGCTGGAAAATATGCCAGGCTACGCACAGGTGGCGTGGGAAGAAGTAGGCTCCAAGTACACCTTAACAGAGACGAGTTCGCCGGAAGGCTATGAACGAAACGTGACAGAGATCCCGGTAATCGTGGGCGTTTATTCGATTTACGCCGATGCAGGCACACAAGAAGACGGCGTTACCGTTATGGCTGGCGTTGGTAAGCTGATGCAAACTATGACGAAGTATGCGGCGGATGATATGGTCAACATTACGCTGCGAGATATTACCGCGATTGCCCAGACACAGGAGACTGCAAAATTTGATCTGAGCGGTTGGAGAGATGATCTGCTTGAGGGAACTCAAATTCCACGCAGCATGAATTTACACTATGGTGTCAATGCAGTGGTGAATTATGGTCTGCACGATGAGGACGGCGGAAAAAATATCTATCCGTTCTTTACAACGGATGTTGGCTTTTTGCGAACTCGTGTTGTGCAGAACACGGCTGCACTGAAAGACAAGCTGTATGGGGGTAGCAATAACACCGCCAACTGGGATGACCTGAGCGGAAGAGATCTCACAAGCCTATTCAGCCTGATGAATACCGTTGTTGTCACTGACAAAAAGACGATTCCAGAGGATACTGGCAAGTTACGGATCAGCAAGATAGCATCCGGGGATAAGTTATCAGATGAGGACTATACCCGGAACTTTACCTTTACGGTATTTCTGAAAAATGCCGATGGTACAGCGCTGGAAGATGAGTATTATTATTACGGGGAGCAGCGTGCAGGTTATATCAAGGATGGCGGGACGCTTTCCCTGCGGCATGACGAGGCGCTAACAATTCTCGGACTGCCGAACAGTACAAAGTGGGAAATTTTGGAAACAGAAGAGAAAGATTGGTTGGTATCCCCAAAATCTGGCACGATTGAGGGTGTGATTAAGCAGGATGAAACGGCCAATGCAGCATTCACCAATTACAAGGGAAACTTATCGTTTGGAGATCTGACCGTCTCGAAAGTGGTATCCGGAAATGCCGGAGAAACAGACAAAGCCTTTAACTTCACGGTAACCCTCAGTAATAAAACGATTAGTGGAACATACGGCGATATGACCTTTACAGACGGTGTGGCAGCGTTCACCTTGAAACATAGTGAAAGTAAAACCGCCGAAGGACTTCCGGCAGGAACGACTTACACGGTAACAGAAACTGAAGCTGGCCAGGACGGGTATGTCACAGCGCAGACCGGCGAAACCGGAACAATCAGCAAAGATGCAACAGCGGCCGCAACGTTCACGAATACAAAAGATGAATTCGGTAATCTGACCGTCTCGAAAGTGGTATCCGGAAATGCCGGAGAAACAGACAAAGCCTTTAACTTCACGGTAACCCTCAGTAATAAAACGATTAGTGGAACATACGGCGATATGACCTTTACAGACGGTGTGGCAGCGTTCACCTTGAAACATAGTGAAAGTAAAACCGCCGAAGGACTTCCGGCAGGAACGACTTACACGGTAACAGAAACTGAAGCTGGCCAGGACGGGTATGTCACAGCGCAGACCGGCGAAACCGGAACAATCAGCAAAGATGCAACAGCGGCCGCAGCGTTCACGAATACAAAAGATGAATTCGGTAATCTGACCGTCTCGAAAGTGGTATCCGGAAATGCCGGAGAAACAGACAAAGCCTTTAACTTCACGGTAACCCTCAGTAATAAAACGATTAGTGGAACATACGGCGATATGACCTTTACAGACGGTGTGGCAGTTTTCACCTTGAAACACGGCGAAAGCAAAACAGCATCAGATCTGCCGACAGGGATAAGCTATAAGGTAGTAGAAACCGAAGCCGACCAGGACGGGTATGGCACCATTTCTGAGGGTGAAACGGGAACGATCAGCAAAGACGCAACAGCGGCAGCTGAATTTATAAACACCAAAAATATAACGCCGCTGGAACCAGATACTGGAGATTTGACCGTCTCGAAAGTGGTATCCGGAAATGCCGGAGAAACAGACAAAGCCTTTAACTTCACGGTAACCCTCAGTGATAAAACGATTAGTGGAACATACGGCGATATGACCTTTACAGACGGTGTGGCAGTTTTCACCTTGAAACACGGCGAAAGCAAAACAGCATCAGATCTGCCGACAGGGATAAGCTATAAGGTAGTAGAAACCGAAGCCGACCAGGACGGGTATGGCACCATTTCTGAGGGTGAAACGGGAACGATCAGCAAAGACGCAACAGCGGCAGCTGAATTTATAAACACCAAAAATATAACGCCGCTGGAACCAGATACTGGAGATTTGACCGTCTCGAAAGTGGTATCCGGAAATGCCGGAGAAACAGACAAAGCCTTTAACTTCACGGTAACCCTCAGTGATAAAACGATTAGTGGAACATACGGCGATATGACCTTTACAGACGGTGTGGCAGTTTTCACCTTGAAACACGGCGAAAGCAAAACAGCATCAGATCTGCCGACAGGGATAAGCTATAAGGTAGTAGAAACCGAAGCCGACCAGGACGGGTATGGCACCATTTCTGAGGGTGAAACGGGAACGATCAGCAAAGACGCAACAGCGGCAGCTGAATTTATAAACACCAAAAATATAACGCCGCTGGAACCAGATACTGGAGATTTGACCGTCTCGAAAGTGGTGTCCGGAAATGCCGGAGAAACAGACAAAGCCTTTAACTTCACGGTAACCCTCAGTGATAAAACGATTAGTGGAACATATGGCGATATGACCTTTACAGATGGCGTGGCAGTTTTCACCTTGAAACACGGCGAAAGCAAAACAGCATCAGATCTGCCGACAGGGATAAGCTATAAGGTAGTAGAAACCGAAGCCGACCAGGACGGGTATGGCACCATTTCTGAGGGTGAAACGGGAACGATCAGCAAAGACGCAACAGCGGCAGCTGAATTTATAAACACCAAAAATATAACGCCGCTGGAACCAGATACTGGAGATTTGACCGTCTCGAAAGTGGTGTCCGGAAATGCCGGAGAAACAGACAAAGCCTTTAACTTCACGGTAACCCTCAGTGATAAAACGATTAGTGGAACATATGGCGATATGACCTTTACAGATGGCGTGGCAGTTTTCACCTTGAAACACGGCGAAAGTAAAACAGCCTCTGGTCTTCCTGTTGGTATCTACTATAGTGTGGAGGAAAGTGGCAATTCAGAATATAAAGTAACTACTTCTGGCAAGACAGGAGTAATTAAGGATGGAGAAATGGCGATAGCGTCGTTCAATAATTACAAAGAAATCAGTGATAAATTGGACGACACTACTAATTCAGGATCTGGGGATCAAACTTTGAATCAATTAACCAATGGAACACCAAAAACAGGGTACGAAACCAATTTAGTGACTTTATGGTTAGCTTCGCTAGGGATTTTTTGTAGTGGTATTGTTGCCGTACTAGTAGTATTTATCCGGAAAAGCAAAGAAAAAAATAAATAAAATAACGTATGGCGAGGTGAGTGTGTTAATTGTACTCACCTCGTTTTTTACTATAAAAGTGATTAGCCTAAAAAGCAAATTAAAGATATAGCTTTGTGCTTTTATCTTTTGTTGGTATATCCTCTTCCTTTTTAGAGTGTTATTCTATTTTTATGGTGCGCCCATTAATCAAACGGCCTTAATTTACATGGAAAAATGCAATTTGTGGATTCTTGTCATAATTGTATTTTAAGGAAATTTGCATTATGAAAACTGCATTTCTGTAATTTTTTCTGTATAATGGAGGTATACAGAGAAGATAGCTGTTTCCGCTTTTCAGTTGAGATGGATCGTCAGCAGTGAAACAAAGATGATCAGTAGCGATATTCTTATAGGGATTGAAAAAGAAGTTAAGGTCATACAGGAGTTATCCTATGTGCTTGTCCGTAAATGTTATGACATTTTTGGAGTTAGGCTTGTTAAGTGGTGTGATGAAGGGGATTGTAATAGGAGAGAGGTGTGGAGATTCTCGATCGTTTGTTTGGACACTCTAATTTTTTTGGGCGGATGAATCTGATATGGATTTATTTCGAGGATACATCGGCAAAGGGAGAATCAGTTTATATATAGAGTCGGTTTTCTTGTCCAATTTGATGAAAAACCACTTGGAACAATGGGTGAAAACAACGAAGAAGAAGTAATTTTTGAACGCACAGAATATAGGAGAATATTAAGCAAAACGGAGCTTGAGAAAATAAAGAGTGTATTCATTGCTGCCTTGTAGGAGATAAAGAGCGATATGGACAGCAGAAAATAGCTAGGGAAAATTGTTATCGTTGCTGCTATACTTTAAAATATCCAGAATGCAGTAAAAGTGTAACATCAGGAGCTTCGTAGCGTTGATGATTTAGAGGCGTTGGTGGCCGGGAAAATTAAAAAAGTTATGCCGTTGAACGAGGAAACGGACGAACAATTCCAGCAGTGAATGAAAAAGATAATTGAATAGTTAGACAAATAAAAATATTTGCAGGAGGTATTGAAATGGAAGTTAAAAATCCTATGTTAGTTGTATCAGATATAGATAAAACCGTTGAATTTTATAAAAAAGTTTTGGGACTTCAGGTTGTCATGGATTTTGGCGCAAATAAGACTTTAACGGGGGGGTTGGCCTTGCAGACATTGGATACATACAAGAATTTTATTGGTAAAGGTGACATTTCCTTTGGAGGCAATAATTTTGAAATTTATTTTGAAGAAGATAATTTTGATAAATTTGCAGATAACCTCAGAAAGTGTAATGTTCAATATGTTCACCCGATCAAGGAACATTCTTGGGGGCAACGTGTGGTTCGCTTTTATGATCCGGACAGGCATATTATCGAAGTGGGTGAAAATATGAAGGCGGTTTGTAAAAGATTCATAGATAGTGGAATGACTCCGATACAGGTAGCGGAGCGCATGGATGTGCCTATAGAATATATTAATGAGTGCATGCAGTAGAGAATAAAACAAAGCAAGTCATGAGGGTATCAGCGGATATGAAAAGATATATTGCTTTTTTACGTGGTGTCAATATAAGCGGCAAAAACAAAGTTCCAATGACTAGACTAAAAAATGAGTTTGAAAAATTAGAATATAAAGAAGTTAAGACATATCTAAACAGTGGTAATGTGATTTTTTCGAGCGATAAAAATAATATAAAAAGTATAACAAAACAAATTGTGACGATAATAAAAAAACAGTTTAGTTTAGATATTCCTATTTTTGTTATAGAAAAAGAAGAACTTGAGGACATCTTACGCAATGCTCCTGATTGGTGGGGTAATAAAGATAAGGAAATTTATGATAATCTAATTTTTATTATGCCGCCAACTACATTTGTTGATGTGTTTAGTGAGATTGGAGAAGCGAAAGAAAAATTAGAAAAGATACTAAACTATAAAGAAGCGATATTCTGGTCTTTTAGCCGAAAAAACTATCAAAAGACAAACTGGTGGCCAAAAACAGCGCGTGGAAACATCAGTAATAAATTAACAATAAGAACAGCAAGGACCGTTAGAAAAGTAGTTGAAATGTAGTTTTAAAAAATAAAACAGAGCAAAAATTGGAACTTGTGGGGATGAAATTTATATTTGGAGATCAAGGTAGGAAAGCCCTGAAATAGACATCTGCCATTTCAATTTTAATAAAAAATGATCTTGTTTCCAGAAGTGCGCTCACAAGTTTGGGGTAAAGTATCCAAAAGATCAGTATTAAATAAGGGATAAGTGCTCTCATATATTTGCCCTATTTGCTGATGGGATTGGTTTTGCTTTTGCGTTTTATGCTAAGCCATAACGTCTCTTTTTTTTCACGCCAATTACCCTTGACCGCTCCTGCGGCAATGGGATTTTTAAGGCAATGTCAATAGAATGTGTTATAAATTATACTAAGAAAGCAAAACCACGTACCAAGGGGAAAGCCCCTTTGGAAATTTTAGATAATAAATTAGGCTGAACAGCGTGCACTTCTCTTGTGCCTGATGTTCAGCTTTTATTTTTGTCAGCAATCGGTTTGCGGTCTTCATGTAGCTCTTTGTAAAAAGACTTAAAAGTAGGTATATGAAAATAAATTGTGAAATATATATAGTGGACTTTAGAAAGTGTGAAAGGAAAGGTTTGTTTTTGGATGTTTTGGTGTAACTCTATTGTGTCCCTGCATGAAATCATGAAGGGTATATGTAGAAAAAAGAAGATAAATACTTATAATTATAGTTTTGTTAGAAATGCGATAGAAATATAATATGATGCTATGTATATAACTGGTTTTTAAATGTTCGGGTGAAAGTTAAGCTGATGAATAGTCTGCAAATAAAAAGTCAAGCAGAAATGGAAGAACTTTAAGAAATTGAAACAGGTTGAATAAAAAGCACAAGAATCAGACCACCGCAGTACGCTGGTCTGAGAGGGAATGATGAGCGAGTTCGATTAAGATTCTTCGTTTTTAGACAGGGTGGAAAGGTATTCCTTTACCCGTCCGTAATAAATGCGGAGAAATTTGTTCGCACCGGCAGTCATATAAACGTAATAAGGCTTACCCTGTGCCCGTTTTTTGTCCATAAAGGCATAAACCGGATCATCAATAGGCGAACGCTTGATGAGACTGTCCATGATCTGGAAGAGGGTTTTTCGCAGGATTGGCGAGCCTTTTTTTGAAGTACGCACACTTTTTTGAGTGCGCTGCCCGGAATCGTTCTTTCCGGGGTCAACCCCTGCAAAAGCAGTAAGCGCACCGCGGTGAGTGAACCGGGTAACATCCCCGATCTCAGCCATGAGCTGAGGACCAAGCGTTGGGCCGACACCGTTCATTGCCGTAACGATGGAATATTCCGGCAGAGTCGAAGCGGCCGCATTCATTTTCTGACGCAGAGATTCAATGGTCACGGAAGCGGTATGGAGCATTGTGACCGCCTGCCGTATGAGCATTTTGGTGTTGTCATCTTTTGGGAACACAGCGATCAGGTCAGAAGAAAGATGGTAGATGTGCTCTGCTTTGTCGATACTGAAGTGGTAGCCTTTGCGCTTACACCAGTTGTGATAGTGCGCAATGAAGGCTTTCAGCGATTGGTTACGGACACAGTCCACATGCCAGTAAGTGTGGACAAAATCCACCCATTTCTGGCTGCCATCGCAGCGTGAAGGACTGACAAAGAAGGTATTGGCCCCGGGATAAGTCTGGTCAAGAAGGGCGATGAGGTTATTCTTCATGGCGGTCTTCTGGTCCATATAAAAGCCGAACTGCCGGTTCATGGTTTTGAGTTGATTGCGTGTTTTATCCATGTTTCCATATTGCCTCAAATATGTCCAACGGTCAAGGGTATAACGTGCAATTTTTTTAGCATCCGCTTTATCGGTTTTGGGAGAGCGGAGAGAATCGTCGCCAAAGTCCCGGATCAGAATGGGATTGACAGCGCTGACAAAAATACCGGCATCGGTAAGCCAGGTAGCAAGCGGCTCATAATACCGGCCAGTATGCTCCATACAAACTTTGGTTTCACCATCAAGGCTTCGAAGTTTCTCAATCAGGCCATTGATTCCGGATTGAGTGTGAGGAATGTCACAAGGAGACATAAGGACGACATCGCCGGGCCTGCGGATCGTAATGGTGCTTTTACCTTTAGAAACATCAATACCAACTGCGTTCATAATGGGTACTCCTTTAAAATGGATTTGCAATGGTCAACACCAGTTTTCTCATTGCCTGTTCAATCTACTGGGGGTGTCACACGAACGCCAAAGGGGTTCAACCTGCGTAAAACGAATGCTGCGAATGAGAGGCTGGTTGGCGGACTATTCTACGGACGTTAAGTCCTAGGAGGAAAAGGCCAGACCAATTGCCATACTCATTCTAACAGCTTAAGCAACAAGATGGATAATTCCTTACTGGCTGTAAGGGGTATTAACCATAAATATATTGTAGTAGGAGTATATAAGTTATTACCCAAATCTGGTATTTGTGGTGTCTATTGTTGAGTTTTGATAAAATAAAAAGTTTCGTCAACTTTTTATTTTTTTCCTATATATATTTAAGAGGATAAATATTAATATCACACAAAAGATTTAGAGTAGTCTCAATACCTATTTGAAAACAATCATTTTAAATCCTTTTTGATCTTTTAAACGTAGATTAAGATTATTAAAGTAAATACTCTTTAATTCGGTAGTAAGCGACGTTAGCCAGGCGCGTTTTCGGTCAACTACGGCTATAAAAAATTTATGGAAAGAATTTTTTATAATGATAATTGAGAAAGGACAATGGGACGGTTATGCATTGCGCTTATGAGATATGAGAAAGGAATGATGGGGTTCGCTTTACCTTTGTTTGTTTTATTAAGGCTGTAACTTAATAATGGGTTAACATGGCGGAACAAAGAAATTTCAGGTTAAGATAGGCTGCAGCTTTCACTTCAGGTAAAATCCGTGTAAAGAATTGTTTTAGGGGCGTTACTGGAAGACGTTGTTGATGATGTTAAAGAAAAAATAGAGATGTTTAATGAAAGTCCTATATATTATTAGTAAGAAATATTTACATTAAATATATGAGGCAATATTATTAAAATACTAAATCAAGACAATATCGTTTAGAATCATAATCATAGGGCAACATTGGAGCGTTTGTGATCGAGACAATAGAACTCTATCATACAATTATAAGCACGAAATACTACGAAGCAAATGCTCGTGCATCTAAAGGGGATTAAATTTACCTTGCTCCGTTTCAAATATATTTTTTAGAACGCAAAAAATTTTATAATTTTTTTATTTTTTTCAATATATAAGAGTCTAAATGTTAAACAGAAAATTAGTATGATACTTATACAGTAATGTATAGCTATAAAACAGATTATTTTAAAATATGGAATTCATTAATAGTATTAGATTTAGTTAATAAATATACAAGGAGATACTGGTTATGAGTAATGAAAATGACATTAAGAATTTACAGGATAAAATAATTGAACAGATCAAACAAGTTGATAATACAGCGCAACTTTTTTTAATTCAAAAATTTTTAGAGAATTTATCAAAACAGTAAATATGGTATTTAAATAGAAAATAAATTTATATTATATGAAAATAATGATAAAATATAGAAAAAATTAAAATGCAAATTGTGATACAAGCAGGTAATAATTTGTAATTATCATTCGTTTATACAATAACAGATAAGTAAAGGAATATTGAAAAAGATAAGTTGAATAAGTACTAAAAAGCCGATAACAATAAATGATATCGGCTTTGAGTTTTAAATATGAATAAAGTTACGAGGGTGTTTATTAGTAAGTATATCTTTTTGTTTAGTCATAGATACAGAAGTATATATTTCAGTTGTAGTGATTGAACTATGACCTAACATTTTTTGTATGTATCGAATATCAACGTCTGCTTCTAGTAATAGTGTCGCAAATGAGTGGCGAAACATATGTGGTGTGATATTCATAATAATTGAAGCTTTTTTTGCGTATTTTTTTATCATTGACCTCACGGATTACTTTGAATACCTTTTGCCAAGTCGATTAACAAAAAACCAGCCACTCCTACTGATTTCGGAATAGAAAACAGAAGAGTAATTTTTCAGTATTTTTATTACAGAATCACTGCCAATTTGTATTATCCTTTCATTTGCGCCCTTTCCAAAGATAAGAATTTTATTATCTTGAAAATCTACTTGTTCGGACTTGAGTAGACATAGTTCGGAAATTCTCATTCCAGTCATAAATAGCAGCTCAACTACTGCGATATCGCGCAAAATACATTTTTTTTGGAATTCGGTTTTCGCATCATTTTGTTCTTGATAAATAGTCTTTAAAAGCTTTTGTATTGTATCTAAAGGAATTGTTTTTGGTAATATAATCGGCTCTCTGAATTTTAAACTAATTTTGTTAAATGGATTTTGGAGTATAATTTCTTCGAGTTCTAAAAAATGGAAAAAAGCTTTTAAAGAAGCTATTTTTCGCTTGGCGGTCTTAGGCTTAAAGTCATTCAAAATTGTTATAAAATAGTTGTTAATACTGGATTTTTCAAATGGGTTATTTTTTTCACTACAAAACGTTACAAATTGTGCAAGATCTGTTTTATATGCTCGTATTGCTTTGAAATCTAATTTTTTTCTCTTTTGGCAATAAAACAAATAGTCCTTAACTAACATTTCCAAATTTTCCATAGTATGACCTTATTTCTTGTATTTTATGATATAATGACTATATTATCACTTTTTATGAAGTCGAATAGCAAATAACAGTTTATCATAATAGAAAAGCAGACATATAGAATTAATACGGCTGCTTTGATTAATACCATTCTTACACCAGTTTTCCCAGTAAATTTGTATTTTAGATTTTTTGAAGCCATTTATTATAGCGAGTGAAGCTTCAGAGCTCGCATGAATACTACACTATCATACAAGATAGTATGTAAAAAAACGCTTTTAGTATGCCCGTTAAAAAAGCATTGGCTTAATTATCAAGAAAAGAATGCTTATGCTAAAAAGACCGACTGGAGTGATGTAAAAAATACTCTTGAGGAAATAAATGAAGTGATTTTGAAATAAAAATATATAAGAAAAAATATTATTAGCGTTATCAAATAAAATTTAGAATACTACTTTAACCATTATTTTTTCAGCAACAAATTATAAAATTTATGACAGTATAATTGTAGAAAATGTTATAAATAAAAATCATTATACAATAAATTTGAAGAACAGGAGCAAAAAATGTTTTTATTTTCTTTACCTTTTATTCCTTTTATGTATTTAATAATTCAAATATATTTTATTGTGATGGCTAAAATAAAGCCTCAATTATTTATCGAGCAGAATATGCATTACGAAAAAAGGCAGTTTAAATTTTCTGAAGAAACAGTTTTAGATAAAATAATTAATTGTTTTTTTTATATTCTAAAGATAATTTATATGCTTTTTTTTATCGGAACTCTAGTGTTTATTTTTGATTTAAATTTGAAAATACCTTTTAGTGCAGCAGAAGCATTTAGCAGTATTATAGATGCTGAATTTACATGCCTAATAGGAATTTTTTCTTTTGTTGCGATATACACAAATTTTAAGCAAAATAGTTTTGGGTTGTTGACAGTTGAAGAACTTTTAGAGAAAAAGCATTATACATTTTGGTTATGGCTCTTTTTTCTTTTAAGTTTTAGCTCTATAATAGTCTATTCTATAGATAATAAAAGCCATATTGGAAGCATTATAGGGTTTACACTTAGTTTATCATCGTTTATCCCTATTGCCTTTATAATGGCAACGAGTATTCCATTTTTAATATCAAAACAAAAAATTATACATAAACAAAATATGAATCTTTATTTACAATCTTACTACTCGGAAATGTATCAAAAAAGTTTCTGGAAAATTTTAAAAAAGAATCAAGTGTTTAGTTCTTTTCAAGAATTGGTTTGGGAATATTTACAAGAATCTAGACAAATAGGGAATATTAAAAATGTTCAGTACGTTGAAATAAATGCGGATAAAAGTTTAGCATCTGAATTTAGTAAAAAAAGCAGTAGGTTGATTCTATTATTTATTGTTTCGATGATGATAGTGACATTTTTTATTGCTTGTATTTTAGGTCTGCAAGAAAATTTTGTGAGTATAATAATGATATCACTAATTTTATTGGTGATTATGATACTTTTAAACTTAAACAAATCAGTCAAAATAGGAAACGTGCGATTGATCTATGGAAATTGGGGCTTCGAATTTGCTAACAAAAAAGAAAAACGATGTTTTGTATCTTTATCGTCAATGTTTCTGATAGAGCCATTGATGAAAAAGCATATAAAAACAAGCTTAGGAATATTAGTGCTTTATATAAATATATTGATCTTTAGAAAAGAAAAAGATATTGAATACATTTTAAACGGCGTTATGAACATATGCGAAACAATCGACCTACAAAATGGGCATTATAAAACTATACCGATAGTTGTTTTATTGCACTTTTTCAAAGATATGAAATACCAAAAAAGCAAAAAGTATTGTGAATATTTTAGCGATTCAGATAGTAAAGAAGTTACAGAGGAACTAAAAGTTAATGCTTCGTTTTGTACAGCTTTATTAAAAAAACTCGAATGCAATCCTCAACATGAGTCATTTATCAAAGACCATTTAAACAATAAAAATATGTTAGAAGATTTTTATAATTACGTTGGATTAGAAATTAAGAAGACCACATCTGATGGTTCGCTATCTTCGTTTCCAGATTGTTTATTGTAAAAAATAATTTGATAATAAAATGATTTTAGTATGACTGAAAAGGTTTTATGACGATGTCAATGTTTAAAGATTTGGACCTTTATCTCTGAGTAGAGATGAGCGTTGATGTGGATTTTACAAGAATGTCCATCAGGATATTTTCAGGAAACTTTTTAAAACTTTTTTTATTTTACCTATTACTTAAGAGGAGTAAAAGTTAATTACTCCCCGAAATGTCGTGTTTTTAAAAACAATGAATTTTTGCCATTGTCAATTCTTTTTCTATCTTTAGTAATCTGGGATCTAAAGTGACTGTGCTTAATTCAATTATCATTGTGAGTAGTACCAATAATATAAAAAAGATGAACAATAATTGTAAATTACAAAAGCAGACTTTTCTTGTTATTGGCTGTTAGAAATTGAATACACTTTATCGATAAATAAGTAGTAAAAAAGAAACTATAATGATATTTATACTACATTATTAAGAACCTTTGAAAACACCATTTTACACACCAGTTTTTTCCCAGTAAATTTGTATTTTAGATTTTTTTGAAGCCTTTTATTATAGCGGGTAAAGCTTCGGAGCCCGCATGAATACTACACTATTACACAAGAGAGTATGTAAAAAAACGCTCTTAGTATGCCCATGAGGCCGGAGGTTCAAATCCTCTCACTCCGACCATTTTGTTAGTGTTTTAGCCCTTTTGTGGGCTTTTATTTTTTTATAAAATAACGGCGTACACCAGTTGTACACCAGTTGGAAATCTGGCTCAAAGGTCTGTTTCATAAAAGAGATCAATTTTTGAGGCAGTTCTTTTTTTCTGTCGACGTTCAAGATGCCACATTCTTTGCTGTCAGCTCCTTAGTGATTTTTTTTAACACGGGGTTCCAATGTCTGTAACGAAAACAAGCTTTTCCCCGACGGGTAGCTTTATCATATTTCATTATGTACTCCTATCGTACTGGGAAAAACGGTGTACATTTTCTTCGGTTTGTTATAAGTTACCGAATATGATATAATCAAGGTGCGAAGCCGTTGTACCATTCCGGTATGACAGAGGTCGTTTATGTCTTGTTATGAGGCAGGAGCGGCTTTTTTATTTACTTATGTATGCCGGCTCATCTGATGTTTAATAACGGTTATTTTGTTGTCCGAATATTTTCCGCATCGTTGATCCTTACGATTGTAATCATTGGTTTGGAACGGGCTGTTTCCGGCTAAAACGGCATTATTTTCATTGGAAAGATAAAAGAAGCGTTTTAAAAGGATAAAACAGATCAAACATATTGTTGAGTTTGTCAAAATCGAAAACTGTGACAGCGTGTTGTACGGTTGGGTAAAAAGCGTTATAGGATTAAATTGAACAGTAGAAAATAAAAAGCCGCCTGAAAAATCAGACGGCTTATATACAGCAGATAATCGGCAGGGCGGCGTATCCTGCATCTCAGGTACTCGAAAGAGTGTGTTGGGAGCCATTTCCAACCTCAATTACCTGCTGGTATAATCTATGTACCCTTTATTCTTTTATACTCTCATTATAAGGCTTTTCAAAGAAGGCGTCAAGGTCTAGGGATAAAGAGCAGACAGGTTTAAGTCGACCGCTGTTTAAATGTTTTTTTAGCTTTCCATCACTGATGGCATACAAAGAAGCAATGAACAGATAATCATTTTTCAGATCAAGTTTAATTGCAACCATAATGTTAGCATCATAATGTTTTACAATTTCAATGCTGTTGGGCTCTTTTGGATTTTTACCAATATAATCCGGAAACTCAAGCATTTCAGAAATATGGGGCAAGTAAGCGAGACAATCGGGATGCCTTTTTTCAATATGAACGCGAAGTCCCTTTGACTGGTAAATCGGCCCGCATGGTAAATTGGACTGTGTGACAAGGTTAAATTCTGGCAGATATTCACCTGCTTTTATCATTTTGTTGAAATCAACCATATGCCGCCTCACTTGTTTACAAGAATAAGAACATTATACTAAAAATTACAAAGAAAAGCAAAAGAGGCAAGCGTACGAATTTGGCGTACAATTCAAGGCTGTATGTAGAAGGAGAATGATAAAGCCGCTCAAAAACCATTGAACGGTTTTTTTATTGAGGAGGTGCCAATTATGGCAAAAACCAAAGTCATCACAATCTCTAATCAAAAAGGTGGCGTCGGCAATAAATCGTGGATCGTTTTTAGCCGAATGTGTGAGGAGCTGTGCGACGAGCACGGCGGTGCGAAGCAGCGCGATCCTCGAACGAAGACCATTTTAAAGAGATGACCAGTCATAGCAGTATGGCTGTTTTTTATTTTTTGAAAAGTTTAAGGAAATATGGTATAATATAAAAAGAAACAGGGACACCGGCAACGGCCAGCCCCAATAATTCATTAGATTTGACCGTTAGTGCTCGTGGAAAAGGCTAACGGTCGTTCTTGTTTATGCAGCCTACGATAAACGCAATAAGCGCCAGAATCAGAATCAACTGGTTACTGTCCATAAACGGGCACCCCATTTCCGGGGCAAGATTAACCATGCCAGTGCCACAAGAGCCGGATGCTCCTGTCTGGCTAGTATAGCATATCCTTTCCTTAAAAACAATTTATCGTTAAAGCCTTTGAGGATATAACTTTTTAAAGAGATGACCAGTCATAGGGATATGGCTGTTTTTTTATTTTTTGAGACTTGACAGAAAAACAGCCTCTGCGGTGAAGCGGAGGCTGTTTTGCCATCAGGCTAAGGTGTCTTTATATTCGGGATGCTTGTCATATTCTACCTTTGCAAAGGGACATCTTGGAATAAGCTTCCAGTGATTCTGGCGCGCGGCTTCAACGGTCTGCCGCACCAGCTCTTTCGCAATACCCAGGCCGTTGTAGCTGTTGTCAACGCCCACATGAGTGATGATAAAGGTGTTGTCCGTGGTGGGCTCAAGGTTCAGCTCGCCAACCTCGTAGTTTTCCGGAGTCAGGACAAAGAAACGGTTGGGCTCACTCTTGTAGCGCAGGCTTTTTACCTTATGGTTTCTGCCGCACAGCTGCACAAAGTAGTCCTCAATAAATTTTGAGGCCACCGCGCCGTCAGAGGCCGCGGTGATGATCTGGCGCAGCGGCTTGGTGCGGACATCGCCGACCGCGTAGATGCCTTCCACATTGGTCTGAGTGGTTTCATCAGCTATGATGTAGCCTGCCTCGTCGATATCCACAATGCCCTCGAACAGATCCGTGTTGGGGCGCCGGCCAATGGCGATAAACAGCCCGTCACAGTCTAACTGGGAAACCGCGCCGGTCTCGGTGTTTTCAAGCTTAATACCAGTTAAAAGGTCACCGTAAATGGGTTCCACCACCTGGCTGCTCCAGATAAATTCGATATTTTCGGCCTCATCCAGTGGCGCCAGATAGGTCTTGGTAGCGTTTAGCCGGTTGCGGCGGTGAATGAGGTAAACCTTTTTACAGATTTTGGACAGATACAGGGCATCGGCCACCGCGGAGTTGCCGCCGCCCACAACAGCGACCACTTTATTTTTGAAGAACATGCCGTCACAGGTGGCACAGTAGGCTACGCCGCGTCCACGCAGCTCATCTTCATGGGGAAGGTTGAGGCTTCGCGGGGCGGCGCCGGTGGCGATGATCAGGGCCTTGCACTCATACTCGGCACTGTTTGTCTTGATGCGTTTTGGCTGGCCGCTGGCTTCGATACTGACGACCTCGCCGTATTCGGAGATCACGCCAAAACGTTCCGCGCCCAGCTTCATACGCTCACTCAGCTCATGGCCGTCAATCCCTTCATTAAATCCAGGATAATTATCGACCTGGCTGGTGGTCGCCATCTGCCCGCCCGGCCACATCTTTTCTAAAATCATGGTTTTCAGGTTCGCCCGGGCGCAGTATAGCGCGGCTGTATAGCCTGCAGGTCCGCCGCCCAGTACAATAACGTCAAACATCTTCATTTATGTTGCCCCCTTAGCACAGTGGCCTTTTTGACCAAGGATTAAAACGAATACATCGCTTGGTTTAAAGTCCTTTGATAATTTTCTTCTATTATACCATACATACCCTTTGGGTGCAAAAACAAATCATTCCAGATACGCTATTGACTTTTTCGCCCTAGGCTGTTAAAATAACTGTATAATATGTAATTTATAAAGTTACAGAAAATTGCAGCAACTTCCAAAAGGAGACAAATAATGGAAAATAATAAATACGACGTGATCATATTAGGCGGCGGGCCGGGCGGTTACACAGCGGCACTGTACTGCGCGCGCGCAGGCCTTTCTACAATGGTGCTCGAAAAGATGTGGCCGGGCGGACAGATGGCGACCACCAGCCGGGTCGACAATTACCCGGGATTTGAGGAGGGCGTGGACGGCGTTGAGCTCAGCGGAAAGATGCAGCAGAGCGCCGAACGCTTTGGCGTTGTAACAGAAATCGGCGAGGTGTTATCCATTGATCTGGAGAGACAGCCGAAGGTAATCCGGACGGGCAAGGGCGAGTTTGAGGCAGGGGCCGTTATTTTAGCGACAGGCGCAGCCCCCAGAACACTCGGTATTCCCGGGGAGGATGAGCTCCGCGGCAGAGGGATGGCTTATTGCGCGACCTGTGACGGTATGTTTTACCGCAACCGGACAGTGGTTGTGGTGGGCGGCGGTAACTCCGCGGTGGCGGACGCCCTGTTTTTAGCAAAAATCTGCAAGAAGGTTTATATTGTGCACCGCCGAGATACCCTCAGGGCATCAAAAACATACATGAAGACTTTAGAAAAAACTGAAAACATTGAATTTGTCTGGGATTCCAGAGTGGTCGAGGTGCTTCATGACGACCTGGTAACCGGCGTAAAGGTAGAGAATGTTAAAACCGGCGAGGTGTCAGAGCTTTCCTGCGACGGTGTTTTTGTAGCGGTTGGCCGGACGCCGAACACAGATATGTTCAAGGGCGTTCTGGACCTTGACGCGCAGGGCTACCTGATTGCGGACGAGACAACAAAAACCAATATCCCTGGTGTCTTTGCGGTCGGTGACGTGCGCACTAAGCCCTTGCGCCAGATTGTTACCGCTACGGCTGACGGCGCGGTAGCGTCTAAATATGCTGAGGAATACCTGGCAGAGCTCTGTGCCGATAAATAGACACTCTGGTGGACAGAGAGCAGCAGCAGTGTTTTACCTGACTGTCAGAGGGTATATAGTCTTCAACTGAATTGTGAAAGAAGGCTATAATATGATTGAATATAAAAATGGTGAAAACCGCATCTATGCTGTGACTGATGGAGGAACAGAGGTCGGAGAAATCGAATTTGTGCCGACCGGAGAGAGCATGTTTATTATCTCGCATACAGAAGTGGCAGAAGACATGGGAGGCCTGGGCATTGGAAAAGTACTGGTCGAAAAAGCAGTACAAAAGGCAAGGGATGAAAACAAAAAAATCATTCCGCTGTGTCCCTTTGCGCGGGCGGAGTTTGACAAACACCCTGAATACCGCGAGTTAGAAGCCAACGCATAAAAGCGACATCCCGGTTTGATCTTTATTAAACCGGGATGTCTTTGTTTCGTTTAAGCTTTTTTCAGATTTAAAACTTAACAGAAGTTGGATTCGTCTTCAATATGCATTCAGGTTGATTTGTGGTATAATAACCAATAAAATTTGAATAACCAAGGTGTAAAAATGAACTTAGATATTTTAAAAAATACATTTACAAGCAACGAGCTGCTGACCGGTGATTTTGGTCTGGAACGCGAAGGCTTGCGGGTGACAGCGGCAGGAAAGCTCGCCATGACACCGCATCCGGCGATTTTTGGCAACAAGCTGAAAAACCCTTACATCACAACCGATTTTTCAGAAAGCCAGGTGGAGGTCGTTACACCAGCCTATGACACAGTGCCTAAGACTTACGCGGTGCTTGAAGGGCTTTGCGACATCGTCAACAATGAAATCGGAGACGAGTATTTCTGGCCCCAGTCCATGCCCTGTGACATTCCAGAGGACGGGGACATCCCCATCGCGGTGTATGAGGGCGAAAAGGACGCCGAGGCGGCGATGGCCTACCGGAAAGGGCTGATTGAGCGTTACGGCGGCAAAAAACAGCTGATTTCCGGCATTCATTTCAATTTTTCCTTTACCGAACGTTTTATTGATAAGCTGCACGCTGCCGTCGCGCCGGAGAAGCCGCGCAAGGACTTCAAGGATGGCGTATACCTCAAGCTGGTCCGAAACTATCTGCGCTACCGGTGGCTGGTTATCTACCTTTTAGGCTGCAGCTCGGCCCTGCATAAAAGCTACATTCCCGAATGTGTCAGCCAGATGGAGCCTGTGGGTGATGACTCCTATGTGTTAAAAACTGGCCCATCCTTCAGAAATTCCATCTGCGGCTATAAAAATAAAATCGCCCTTTTCCCAAGCTACCGCACCGTCAGAGAGTATACGGCGGATGTCCAGAACTTTGTGGACAAGGGCCTGATCTCAGCGCCCAAGGAGCTCTATACCCAAATTCGGATGAAGGCAAAGGGTGTGGACAATATTCTAGAATCACTGGAAGAGGATGGCATTAAATACCTTGAAATCCGGACAGTGGACCTGAATGTCTTTGACAAATGCGGCATTGCCGAAAAGGATCTGGTGTTTCTGCACCAGTTTATGCTCTACCTGCTGGTTGAAGAGGAATCAGACGATGCGGACTGGCAGAAGGAGGGGCTTGAAAATGAAGAAAAAGTCGCCTTTTTTGGTCTGGACCCCAACCTTATGATCCGCCAGAACGGCAAAGAGGTCTCTATGACCCGCTGGGCCCTTGAGATTCTCGAAAAAATGCAGAAGATGGATATTGAGCTGGAACTCGGAAACGGCGGTGTGCTGAAGGTAATGACGGACCGTGTTATCCATCCGGAGCATACCTACGCTTACCGGATGGCCGAAATTGTGGAAAAGGAAGGCTATCTAAAGGGGATGATGCGTCTGGCGGAAACCTATAAAAAGGAAAGCCACGACACCCGTTATCTTTTAAAGGGCTTTGATAACTATGAGCTTTCCACCCAGATCCTTATCAAGGAAGCCATCACCCGAGGCGTTCCAGTTGAGGAAATCGACCCTCAGGATAATTTTATCGGCCTTGGCAGGGGAGATAAGAAGACCTATGTCAAGCAGGCGACAAAAACGGAGCTGGACAATTATATCACCGTTCTCGTTATGGAAAATAAGGTGGTTACCAAGAAAATCATGGCGCAAAAGGGCATTCCGGTACCAGCCGGCGAGGAATTCTCAAGCTATGATGAAGCCGCGCGCCGCATTGGCCCCTATGTCGGGAAAAAGGTAGTTATTAAGCCAAAATCCACAAACTATGGGCTGGGAATCTGTATCTTTGACCAGGGAGGCAGCGAGAAGGACCTCCTTGAAGCAGTTGAAATTGCCTTCGAATACGACAAGACTGTCATCATTGAGGAGTTTATCCCGGGACAGGAATACCGCTTCCTGGTGATCGGCGGGGAGGTGGCCGCAGTTCTGAAGCGTGTTCCGGCCAATGTGACCGGCGATGGCGTCCACACCATCACCCAGCTGGTCGATGTTAAAAACAGACATCCCTTCAGAGGCTACGGCTATACTGCGCCCCTTAAAAAAATTGAGCTGGACGAGCAGACCGAGCTTTATTTAAAACAGCAGGAGCTGAAATTTGGCGATGTGCTGCCAGATGGAAAAACAGTCTATCTGCGGGGCAACTCGAACATCAGCACCGGCGGCGACAGCATTGACATGACCGATGAAATGCCGGACTTCTTTAAACGCATTGCCGTGGAGGCCGCGGCATCGGTGAAGGCTGTATTCTGCGGTGTGGATATCATCATTGAGGACTACCGGGACGAGAAATCACCCTTCGGCATCATTGAACTGAATTTTAATCCGAGTACCGATATGCACGCTTACCCTTATCAGGGAACTGAACGGCGCACCGGCGAGTTTATCCTGCGCGCCCTTGGACTCATTGAAAATTAAAGCATTCGGCTAATGTTTAAAGAATAAGGAGACAACAGAAGTGGGAATTATTTACGAGAAAAAACAGAAGATCAACGGCTATGAATGCACCTATAATTATCAGCTGCAGCCGACAGCAGCGTTGAACTACTTTCAGCAGACCAGCCAGGAGCAGAGCGAGCAGCTCGGCGTAGGGCCAGAGGTTCTGGATGAGATGGGCCTGGCCTGGTTCCTGGTAAAATACAAGCTGCAGTTTCATGAATACCCGAAGTTTAACGATGAGGTTATGGTCGAGACGGAGGCCATCGCCTTTGACAAATTCGCCGCCCACCGTCGTTTTGCCATCAAATCTCTGGATGGCAGAATGATGGTGGAGGGCGATACGGAATGGATGCTGCAAAACCGCAGTGAAAATCGTCTGGAGCGGCTGAGCAATGTGCCGGAGCTGGACGTTTACGAAAGCGGCCACGAAAACCATTTTAAGCTTAAACGGGTCGCGAAGGTGGATGAATGGACGGATTCCAAGAATTTTCAGGTTCGTTACCTGGACATTGATTTTAACAGCCACGTCAACCATGTCAAGTATCTGGCGTGGGCGCTGGAGACCCTGCCCCTGGAAAAGGTAAAGGCAGGCGAGATCGAAACCGCGAAAATTATCTACAAAAATCAGGGCTTCTACGGCGACATGATCACCGTGAAATCTGCCGAAATCGCTGAGGACACTTACCGAATGGACATCGAGAACCAGGAGGGAACCCTCCTCTGTCAGATTGAAATGACCATGAGGATAAGGGAGGAATGACGATGAGGTTTGAGAAAACAGCGCTGGTGCTGGAGGGCGGCGGCTTCAGAGGCATTTATTCCTCCGGCGTGCTGGATTATTTTATGGAAAAGTCACTGGAATTTCCTTACATCATCGGTGTTTCCATGGGCGCTATCAACGGCGCCAACTATATTTCTGAGCAGCCGGGCCGCAGCTTTGCCATCGCGGAAACCTTTATGCCGGATAAGCGGTATATGGGGATGGGGAATCTGCTGAAGGAAGGAAATTTTTTCAGCCGCAGCTTTGCCTATAACGAGCTGCCGAGACGTTATAATATTTTTGATATGAAAACCTACTACAGCTCTGACATCGCCTTTTACCTGACTGCTACCGACTGTGAAAGCGGGGAGGCCCGCTATTTTGAAAAGATGGAGGGCGATGTGGCGGAGCTCATTGCCGCGTCCACTTCGCTGCCGTTTATGAGCCAGATGGTGGAAATCGACGGCAGGCCTTACATGGATGGCGGGATTGCGGATTCCGTCCCGGTCCGGCGGGCGCTTTCGGACGGCAACGAGAAAGCCGTCCTGGTACTGACCCGTGAAAAAGGCTACCGGAAGGAGCCCTATGGCCATGAAAGGATGGTGCGCTCCTATTACCGGAAGCACCCGGCCTTTGCCGATGGCATACTAAACCGCCATCTGTTTTACAACGAAACCATGGATCTCATTGACGCGCTGGAGGACGAAGGGAAGATTTACGTGCTGCGGCCAGAAAACCCCATTGAGACAAAGGTGATCGACCGCAACCCAGAGGGCGTTCAGAAGAGCTATAAGACCGGCTATGATCAGGCAAAGGCCGAGTGGGCGGCACTCATGGCCTACCTGGAAAAATAAGAAAAATTGAAGAAAGTTTACAAAGGGCAAAGCCAAAGAGTGTTCTGGCTTTGCCTTTTTTGACACTTCGGGCGTTTTGGCAGTAGACGGGCCGAGGTTTTTCCCATATAATTGTAAGTAATAAACTGGGGAGGACATCATCATGAAAATGCATGATTTTTATATCGGAAAGGCCTTTGACGCCTACGACTACTTTGGTGCGCACCGCATTGAAAAGGCCGGCCGGGAGGGCTTTGTTTTCAGAGTATACGCGCCGGGAGCAGAAGCGGTTACGCTCATCGGGGAGTTTAACGGCTGGCAGGACACCCCCATGAAGCCCCTTGGTACGGGAGGAATCTATGAATGCTTTGTAGAGAATGCAGACGCCGGGATGCTCTATAAATATCGGATTCACCAAATGGACGGGCGTGTGCTGGACCGGGCAGACCCTTATGGCTGCGCTATGGAGCTGCGGCCAAATTCTGCATCGGTTTTAGTGAAGTGGGATTACGTGTTCAAGGACGAGGCATGGCTTAAGAAAAGAGCGAAGCGGCCCCATTATAATGAGCCCATGAGCATTTATGAGATGCATTTTGGCTCCTGGCGGCGTAAGGCGGAGGAGGGTCCAGCGGGCTGGTACAGCTATGAAGAGCTGTGCGGGGAGCTCCTGGATTATGTGCGTGAGCACGGCTTTACCCATGTGGAATTTCTTCCGCTGACAGAGTACCCTGCCGATGAGTCCTGGGGGTATCAGGTGTCGGGCTTTTATAGCGCGACCTCCCGCTACGGTACGCCGGCAGAGCTGCAGTATCTCATCGATACCTTCCACCAGGCTGGGATTGGTGTGATTCTGGATTTTGTCCCCGTACATTTTGCCACCAACGATTATGCCCTGACTCAGTTTGACGGATCAGCACTGTACGAATACCCTGACGCGGATACAGGCTACAGCGAATGGGGTTCCTATAATTTTAATTTTTACCGGGGAGAGGTACGGAGTTTTCTTCAGTCGGCGGCAGCCTTCTGGATCGAGAAATACCATTTTGACGGCCTGCGCATGGATGCCATCAGCAACGCCCTGTACTGGCAGGGAGACGCCGCCCGCGGTGTCAATGAGGGGGCGGTTGAGTTTATCCAGACCATGAATGAGGGCCTGGCGGAGCGTTATCCAGGAGTGCTGCGCATGGCCGAGGATTCCACCAATTTTTTAAAGGTGACAGCGCCTGTGAAATATGGCGGGCTGGGCTTTGATTATAAATGGGATATGGGGTGGATGAATGATACCCTGGATTTTATGAAGATTCACCCGGATGACCGCAAGGACCACATGGGCAGGCTGGCCTTTTCCATGCATTATTTTTATAATGAGCTTTATATGCTGCCCTTTTCCCACGATGAGGTAGTGCATGGGAAAAAAACTATTTTGGATAAAATGAACGGCAGCTATGAAGAAAAGTTTGAGCAGGCGCGTCTTTTGTATCTCTACATGTTTACCCATCCCGGTAAAAAGCTGAACTTCATGGGGAACGAAATGGGGCATTTCAGAGAGTGGGATGAAGCGCGCGAGCTGGACTGGGGACTGCTCAAATACCCTGCCCATCAGGAATTTTCTGATTATTTTTCTGCCCTGAACCAGTTTTACAGGATGTGCCCGGCGCTCTATGAAAATGACTACCACAGCGGATATTTTTCCTTTGTTCCGGTTAAAACAAAGGAAACTGCCGTGCTGGCTTACCGGCGCAGCGCGGGCGAGCAGGAGCTGCTGACAGTGCTTAATTTTGCCGCGAAACCTGTTGAGGAACTGATTCTTGAGATGACAGAAAGCAAAAAAGTTAAAGAAATTTTCAGTACTGGTAATAATAGCAAAAGAATCGCCTATAAGTTAAAAACCCAGAGGGCTGAATTAATGTCCGCACCACATCGTGCCGGCAAATCAAAAAAGGCAGAAAGCCCGGCTTTAAAGCCAGAGCCAGAGCGTTCACATCTACTAAAAATGGCGCTGGAGGGCTTTGAAGGAATTGTTTTTGAGATTGTAAAATAGAAAACAACCAGCAGAAGAAATAATTACTTCTGCTGGTTGTTTTTTAGTTTCAAAAAATAATAAACTATTATGTAATATAATAAAATCGTTGACAAAAAATAGAATGTCCTGTATGATGAGATATAAGCAGTCAAATAATTTAGAAATGATTATAATTTAACAAGAGGGCGAATGTGAAATACAGATTTTGGGGTGGGGAAAAGAAAGCGTCTCCCGGGCAGGAGCGGGATGAGGCTCAGGACAATCGTTTTGTAAAGCTTGTCAACAGCATTATCCGCTTTGCGGTTCAGAAAAAAGCCTCGGATATTCATTTTGAGGTGATGAACCCGGATAAGATGCGGGTCCGTATCCGCATCGACGGTGAGCTGGTCACGACGATGGAGGTTACTGAAAAAGATTATCTTGGTATGATCAGCCGGATAAAGATTTTATCCGGGCTCGATATTTCAGAGAAACGTAGACCACAGGATGGCAGCTTCTGCTTTGAGACAGAGGGAAGGAAGATCGACCTGCGGGTGTCGGTGGTACCGACCGTTTACAGCGAGAAGGCAGTGCTCCGGATTCTGGACGCCCAGACCTTTTTAATCCCGGTGAAAGACCTGGGGCTTTCGTTTGTAAATGAGCAGAAAGTCAGGGGAATGCTCAATCAGGCCAACGGGCTCCTGCTGGTAACCGGTCCGACGGGCTGCGGAAAAACGACAACGCTGTACAGTCTTCTGAAGGAGAAGAATACCCAGGCCCTCAATATCATCACCATCGAGGACCCGGTCGAATTTCACCTGGAGGGTATTAACCAGATACCTGTCAATGAGCGGATTGGCCTTGGGTTTGGCGAGGGGCTGCGGGCCATTTTAAGGCAGGACCCCAATGTTATCATGGTTGGGGAAATCAGGGATGAGGAGACTGCGGCTACTGCTGTGCGCGCGGCCATTACCGGCCATCTGGTCCTGTCAACCCTGCACACCAACGACGCGCTGTCAACCATTACCCGGCTGCTGGATATGGGCGCGGCGGATTATCTGCTATCCACAGCGCTTCGGGGCATTATCGCACAGCGCCTTTTGAGAAAGCTGTGTCCGCACTGCCGGAAAGCCTGTACGGCAACCGAGGCTGAGCGTGCGCTTTTCGCCTTTGAAAAGGAGCAGGCGCTGTACCGTGCGGTGGGCTGTGAAAAATGCCGGCACACCGGCTATCTGGGGAGAAAGGGGATCTTCGAGGTGCTGTGTCTTAACCAGGGGCTGAGGGAGGCCATTCACGCCGGCGCGTCCTATGAGCAGTTCCTTAGCCTTGCGCGTGGCAGCGGGCTGGTTCTGTTTTCGGAAATAGTCCGCAATGAAATTTTAAACGGTGTCACCGATGTGGCAGAAGGGTTGAGGGTAATGAGTTATGGAAGTGATGAAACCGGCATGGCTTAAAGCAGTGTCGTTTAAATCAGGGCGCATCAGGATGCTCGGGCTCTTTTGCAGGCAGATGGCGATTACGCTTTCGGCTGGGGTTTCGATCATCGACGCTCTGGAGCTGTCCGGGAGGGAGCATAAAAACAGCGCCTTCGGGGAGACGGTTTTGCAGGTCAAGGCACTGGTAAAACAGGGGAACAGCCTTTCCGAGGCGCTGCGCCAGTTTCCAAAGGTTTTTCCTGAGCTTATGGTCCAGATGGTGCGCTCGGGTGAAATGAGCGGCTGCATGGATTTAGTTATGGAAAATCTGGGAGTTTACTATGAGGGGCAGGCTGATCTGAGGAGCAGAATCGCCCAGGCGCTATTCTATCCGTCATTGGTGATGGTGGTGGCTGTGGGGGTGGTTATGTACCTTATGGCAGGCGTGCTGCCAGCCTTTGTGGAAATATTTGAGAGTATGGAGGCAGAGTTGCCGCGGACCACCGAACTTCTCATGCGGGCCAGCACAGCGCTGATGTCCGGCGGCGGCTGGATACTGCTGGCGGTTTTACTGCTGCTGGCAGCAGGGCAGCTGGTGGTCAGACAAGAAAGGGGCGCGCTGGCAAGGGATCGTTTATTGCTGCGGCTTTTGTGGATTGGGCCGTTTATCCGGCTGATGGAAGGGGTGCGCTTTGCGGACGCCATGGCCATTATGGTCAACAGCGGCATTGATATGATCAGCGCGCTGGAAATCGCCGGTAAAATTTTGGGAAACCGTGTCATGCGCCATAAAATAAGCGCTGTGCAGGAAGCAGTTAGGCGTGGGGCAGCCTTGTCCGACAGCCTGGCAGAGGCTGGGATCTTTGACCGGCGATTTGTCCAGATGATTCGTATCGGCGAGAGCTCGGGAACCATGGAGCAGGTGCTCATAAAGGTTTCGGCTTATTATAACGGCGAGATCGATCGGAAAATCAAGAAAATGACTGCGCTGCTGGAGCCGGTGGTGCTGCTTGTGGTTGGCGGCCTGGTGTTTTTTATCATGGCGTCAGTTATGCAGCCAGTATTTGAAATCTATTCGGGCTATTCTGAGCTCGTGTAAGTAAGGGGAAAAGGATGAAAAAAATAAAAAGACAGATTATGGAAAAATGCGGTTTTACCCTCATTGAGCTGATCATTGTGCTAGCCATACTGGGAATGCTGGCAGCACTGGCGATTCCTCAGTTTTCAAAGGTGCTGGATAATTCGGGCTTAAAGACAGACCAGGCGAATTTATCCATTGTCCAGACAGCTCTGGAGGTTTATAAGGCGGATAATAACGGCAGCCTGCCAACGCTGGCAGCCGGAGAGGGCAGCGATTTTGACAAGCTGGTCACCGCGCTGAAAAACGCCGAATATCTGAAAACAGATAAAATCGAATCGCAGTCCGGCGGCGTTTTTAACTATAAAAACGGCGAGATCAGCTTCGCGCCGGAATCATCCCCGCCTTCTCCGTCTAGTTGACAGGAAAAATGGCCGGTCAGAGAGGGCACACCCTGATTGAGCTTATCATTACCCTGTCCATTCTGGGCTTTGCCCTGGCGGTGACCGCGGGACTGGGGTATTCGGCGGTTGAGGGAAATGCAAAGCGGGCTGCTGAGGCAGAGTACGAGCAGGTACTTGACGCGGTTTTAAAGAGCCGCGACGCGGCCATGATGTCTGGTGATCGTTACGGCACGTCGGCAAAGCTGTATAAAGACCGGGTGGATATTATAGCGTTTGATCCGGGCAGGCGGGAGATGGTGGTGACACAATCTGTACAGCTCAGGCAGTGCCGGATTACATGGAACCTTGTTCAGAATGAGATTGTTTTCAGTGGGGCTGGCGTGGTCAACCGCGGGGGCACCATCACCTTTTACCACAACGACCGGCCGGAGAAATACCTGATTATACAGCCTGTCACAGGGAGGATTTATTTAAGTGATAAAAATACAGTCTGATATACGGGGCGTAAGCCTTATTGAGGCAGTGGTGGCCATTGCGGTGCTTGGGGTGGGGATTGTGTCCGTCTTTACCATTTACCACACAGTGATTATGGGGGAAAGGGTTTCTGAGGGGATTCTGGAGCAAAGCGTCAATATCAACGGGATTGTAAACGAAATACGCACCGGAATCCCTGCCGGAAGGTCGGAGCAGGAGTTTGAAGAGGAAGTCAGAGCCATTGTAAGAAGGCACCCGGGCTGGCAGGTCGAAACACACCTATCCGAGCGCCTCTCAGGGCTTTACGCGTTACAGCTGAGCTATGATGCGGCTGGCGGAAGAAAGAAGGTTTTTTATGCGAAGGTGGTTTATCCGTAGCAGGGAGGGCTATACGCTGGTGGAGGTGCTGACCGGGCTCTTTATTACATCGATGGTACTGGTGCTGCTCGTCACCTCGCTTCAATTTGGCGGGGAAATGGCTGGAAAAATAACAGGCAAAATGATCCGCGGACAGGAGAGCAGACGGGCTTGCCTGTTTTTGCAGAAGCAGCTCTCGAAATCCAGGGAAATGGTTGTGAAGGATGGCCGGGTGTATTTACAGGATATGGAAAACCCGGACTATTATAATTTTTATACGGTTGAAGCGTCTGGAACCGTCTATCGAAATAAGGTCGATAAGGCGAAGCTGGAGCCCATTAAGACTGGCGGAAAAAGCCAGCTGATCCACAATGTTGTGCGCTTCGAACTCAGGCTTGAGGAAAAAGACGCAGTGCGGCTGATCATAGAATTCATAAAAGAAGAACCGGCAGTGGACGTCCGGTTTTATTATCCTAATGAGGTGTTGTTGAGATGAATCATAAAGGCTATGCGCTCCCCCTTGTATTGATCGTTCTGGCGCTGCTGTTCACTGTGGCGGCGGCATTGCTGGGGCAGATCCGGAATCAGCTGGACGCCAATCAGAATTACCGCGATTACGAAATCTGTATCCTGGTGGTAGAAAATGCATTTGCCGAGGCCGAGGCCGAGCTCAATGCGGATTTTGACTACCGGGGGACAGGCGTCTTGAAAAGCGAGGATAACGGCGGACGCTACAGTATTGAGGTCGTCCCGGTATCCGGGCAGGAGCGGTCTGTGCGGGTAACTGCCGAGGTTAAAAATTATAAAAAGGTCTTTCAGGGAACGGGCAGGATGGACGAAAACACCCGAAAGATCAGTGGAATGAGCTATTATATGGAGAAATAGTGCTGGATACAATGCGTGAAATCATCTATAATAGAGGTAACACGTATCCGTGAATCTAAAATGATTTAGAGGGAAGTAAAATGTTAAGTAAAAACCAATTTGTTACCTGTATTCCGTTAGTATCGGATAATGAAGAGGACCTGTACCGCGAGATTGACGAGGCACTGGCCCAGAAGCCAGATTATCTGGAATGGCGCCGGGATTATTTTCTGGAGGATGACTATGAACAGGAACGGAGAATTTTAAGAAAAATCCGGAACCTGGGCGTAAGCCTTATTTATACCTTCCGCGATGTGAAGGAGGGCGGTTTCCGGCATGTTTTAAACGAGGACCGCTGGAAACATATCGCCAATGCGGCCAAGTCCAACGCGGTTACTTACATTGATGTTGAACTTAACAGCAGCGAGGAATATTTTGAAGCGGTCAGGCAGGTGGTGAAATCCACACAGAGCAGGCTGATGGTTTCCTATCATGACTTTGATAAAACCGGCGCCTATGATGAAATCATTTCTATTCTGGACAGGATGTCGGAAAAGGGAGCGGACGCCTTTAAGCTGGCGCTGTATGCAAGAGATAAAGTCGATTTTAAGACTGCCTCAGCAGCTGGCGGCACCTACAGCCTGAAAACAGACAAGCCCATGATCATGATTTCCATGGGTGAGGAAGGTCGCCTGTCCAGAATTCTGCCGGAAGTGATGGGGGGATGCCTGACCTTTGCTTCAGGCGTCAAAGCGACTGCGCCGGGTCAGATTACGCTGGAGGACATTTTGAAATTGCGGGAGACCCTTGGGCTTTAATATGAGAAAGAAGAACATTGCACTGATTGGCTACATGGGGACAGGGAAAACCACCATCGGAAAACGCCTGGCCAGGAAGCTGGGTCTGACCTTTGTAGACACCGACGCCTATATCGAAAAACAGCAGGGAAAGAAGATATCCCAGATATTTGAGGAAGATGGAGAGCCAGCTTTCAGAAGGATGGAGGAGACCGCACTTAAAGCTCTGATGGAAAATGAGAATCTCCTGATTTCGACCGGCGGCGGGATTGTTTTAAGTGAACAGAACCGAAAGGTATTAAAAGAGCGGACCTTTCTGGTAACTTTAACCGCTTCGCCAGGGGCGATCTACAGCCGGGTGCGGGGAAATACAGACCGTCCGCTGCTTCAGGAGGCTGATCCCTACCAGAAGATTGTGGATATGCTAAGAGCCCGGAAGCCCTATTATGAGATTGGCGATATCATGATACCAACAGATGAATTATCAGAGAAAATTTGTGTTGAACGGATTGTAGAGGCATATCAAAAAAGTTGAAATTTATTTTGATTTTTGTTTGAATTTTAATTTAGAGTATGCTATTATATTAATCGTACTCGCTGTGCGGGTATTATAGTAGCATACTTTTTATTTTATGCGCCGAAGTGATGGAATTGGCATAAGCAGTGAACCCAAATCTTTGATTTGGTGTGAATCGCTTAGTCGGGGACATTGCGGCTGCTGCTATTGAAAATAAGATTCAACTTTTTGTTTTATGCGCCGAAGTGATGGAATTGGCAGACGTGCTGGACTCAAAATCTTGTTCGTCCATTCACAGGCGTTTTTGTAGGACCCTTGGTATTACAGCATATTTTCAACTGAATAACAGCATTTGGTTTTAATATCCCTCCCGCATATCCCTCCAAAATCAGAGATATGCGGGACACAGGGAATTAAAATATAAATGCCGGTGTGGCGGAATTGGCAGACGCACCGCACTCAAAATGCGGCGGAGCAATCCGTGCCGGTTCGAGTCCGGCCACCGGCACCAGAATTTTCAGCCCTGAACTTACAGAGTTCAGGGCTTTTTTATTGCCCGATAGTCTGTACTCTGGTGTTTTGCGGGTAAAATGCGAGAATCGCATTTGCCGACGAAACCTTGCTGCTATAATCAAGGTGGGTGTAAATATTCGATGTCGTTCCGATGTCGCTATGTCCCAGCCACTCCTGGATGTCCCTCAGACTGACACCGTTGGCGTAAAGAAGGCTGGCACAGCTATGGCGGAGATCGTGGAAACGGATTTTTTTCAATCCGTGGTTTTTCAATACAATCTCGAAATGCTGTGTGATGAAGTTTGGTTTGACAAGTTCGCCCATTGCATTTACATAGATATAATCCAGATATTTTTTGCAGTAGGCTGCACCGCATACCTTTTGATTGACAAGCTGCTCTTGTTTCAAGCGCCGCAGCAGTTCTTCAAAGGGTGGGACCAAAGGCAAGGTCCGGTAACTGGACTTCGTTTTCGTTCGGTCCTTCTGTACGGTGATGTTCTTGCCATCCACATTGACTTGCGTAACGGTGTGCTTTATGCTGATTGTCTTTTTTTCAAAGTCAATCGCATCCCATTTCAGTCCGACTACCTCGCTCCGCCGCAATCCGTAAAATGCGGCAAGAATAACACCCAGCTCAATGGGGTCGCCCTTTACAGTCTTGAAAAGGATTTCCAGCTCTTGCTGGTTGTAAATCGTCGCAAGATATTTGTCTTTCCGGGGTCGCTCTACACGGTCAGCGGGGTTCGACTTGATTAGTCCGATCTGGAACGCATACTGCAAGCATTTACGGATGTTGGCGTGGCGATGGATTACGGTATTAGCCGTAAGCCCTTTACCAAGCTCAAATTGATAGTAGTCCTGGATGTGCTTGGGGTGCTTCTCCAGGTCCTGCAAGGTGAGCATTTTGTCTTTGAAGTACGGGACAATGCTTCCCTTGATGGAATTGGCGTAGGATGAATATGTGGTCAGCTCGACGCTGCTTTTCATCATTTCCAGCCATTCCAGAATAAAATCGGTAAAGAGTATGGGAGCTTCATCTGCACACGGGTTGATATGAGCCACAGGGTTTTCCTTCAGCCATGTCAACTCAACGGCGTATTGAAATGCTGCCACGATTATCTCGTGGTATTGCAGCAATTCCTGCGAAGAAGCCTCGTGTTCCTGTCTTTCATAGCGATAAAATGCCTCCAGATCGCGTCCAGACATTTTGAGCAAACCAATAGGATGTTTCTCAAAGAATGGCTCAATCTGACTTCTAACATCGTAGGCATATTCCGCGTATGTACTTGGGCTAAAGGAAAAAGCGTTTTCTTTCAGCCACTTATTCAAAAAAACATGAAACGGCACATCTGCGTTTTCTAGCAGGTTTTCGGGGTTAAATTCTTTTCGGGTCTTGAGCAGCATTGCTTCAGCCCGCTTTTTATTGCCCTTTACGGCAAGTCCTGTGCTGATAGATTTGCTTTTTCGTTTACCGTCAGCACCTTTCCAGCTTAATATCATCTGGAAATATCCATTTTGTTCTCTCAGGTGGCCTGCTACCATCATCATTCCTCCTTTTTGCAGCAGCTATATTCACCCGCTGTTGACAGTATCATCGTACCATCGCCCTGTAAATGTAGCAAGGATGTGAATTAGCTTCGTCTGATGATGTGCAAGTAATTCAATATGTGAAGTTTGGGAATCTTGTAGGTTCGGCCCACGCGGAAATGTTCAATGCTGTTTTCCTGCAACAATCGGTAGGCGGACTTCTCGCTGATCCCCAGCATTTTACTCATTTGCGCGACGCTGACAATATCGGGATAGTTTGAAAAAACCATGCTGTAAGCGTCTTTTTGAGATATTGACATACTCATAATCAACACCTCCTCAGCGTGGAGAATGTCAAAATAGAAAAGCAGCCGCACCGATAAAGTAGAGGGTATATGCTAACCTACAAGTCGGTACGGCTGCTGTATTATAATTTGATTTCAATTCGTCACATTTGCCACGCACCCCTGACGATGGGAACATTCCTGGTCTCCGCTGGCGCGGCTGTCATAACTCCGCAGCGTCGTTTTTCTCGTGCGCCGCAGGGTTCCCCCCAAGTCTTTAGGAGGCCGTGAGGAAGTATCTTTAAGCCCCCATGCAGTCATCGCGCCCCAAAGTGCCAACTCCAGGTTTCAGGCTTGCGTTGATCGCTCAGGACAGCCTGTTCATCACCTCCTTGGCTTGTCCTTCTTGGCGGCGCGCCTGATTCGCTCATACATGGGTTATGTACCAGAAATGCCGTCTATTCGGTTGTCAATGTGCTAACGAAGGTGAAGATTGTCCTTCTAATAGTAGTGAAGAAAACGGCGTTTTTTTGGCCATGTAAATTAAACTTTCTCAATTTTTTTTGCCAGATGCTTTAAGCCGCGCTTAAGGCTCTTATAGACCCAGCTCGGATCAATACTTTCGGCTTGTGCAATTTCCTTGACGGTCATACCCAGGTAGAACCGGGCGTAGATCCACTTGGCCTGCTTGTCCGGTAGCTCCATCACCGCAGCATAGAGCTGATCGCGGAGCTGTTGGTTCTCCAGGATTTCTTCCGGGGTCGGCGGGCGCTGCACAATAGCCTTCTCAATGCCGTTGTCACAGTCCAGAGAGTATTGCGCTTTGTAATTATACATCTGCCGCAGGTAGAGTGCTTCGGCTCGTTTATCGGCCAGTAATACCGCTTGTACTTCATCGGTCACATCCAAAAAAGTGTCTGTTTTATAAACATCGGGATAAAGCTCCCGAAGATTAATCTTCTGCATTATGTACCTCCATTTCGGTTCACGGGGTCAATTGCCAGGTGAGCCGAAACGAGGGGGAGAACGACAGCGTGGGATAGTTTCAGGCCAGTCTTGATTTGATTTTTCCCACACAAATGCAAAAGCGCCTGTGTGACAGCACGACACACAGGCGCAATTTTCAATATTATTCTGTATATTCCAACATTTTTCGCAATTATCGACACAATATATTGGAGGAATTAGGTGACTTTTTTTAACTTGTGCTGTTGTTTTTCAAGCAGTTTACGCATAAAACCTCCAATATTTCTACATCTCTGGCTACTCACCTCTTAAACGCCAAAGTTTATGTTATATTTCTATTTAGGTCAGTTTACAAGGAACTACACGCAGACCGTGAAACGGGCTGCTGACAACAAACGGCGGTATGCTCCCGGAGAGGGCAGCATACCGCCTGTTTTGTTGTCCGGGGTTTCCAAAGGGGTGCCCCCTTTGGCACACGACTTTGCTTGCAAAGTGTAGTGTGTTATACCTGCTGGCGTGGCTGACGGGGGAAACGGGGTGCGGTGCTTCTTGCGCCCCGTTTGCTCCGGCAGGAAAACAGGCTGAATTTTTGCGAATGGGAATGAGCAAAAAATCGGCCTGTTTTCAGAGAACGGCGGCAGGTATATGAAAGCCCCCGTCCCTCGTCCTACGCTCCGACTTGTGGACAAAGTGTCCCGAAGTTGTGGCCACACTCCCGGAAAAGTAGCAGGACAGCGGGCAACCGTCAAGGCTGAAATGAACGGGGTTACACCCGGCCTTGACCGCCGCCCGCCGCCCCGCTGGATGGGTGGACAAGGCGGCCAATCCCTCAAAGTGCTTGTCCGCGCTCTTTCTGATTTTGAGGTATTCAGTTTTTCAAAATTGAATAATCAAAATAAATTTTTTCGATTGAAAAAATTTTATTTGTTATCATCTTCAATGCCATATTTTTTCTTTTGCCGAATCACATAATTACTGATTTTTTCATCATATAGTGGATACTGGTAATCCAACTGGCATGCCACTTCTGACGAAACCTCCCGGAACAATGCCATACATTGTTCAAAGGATTCCCACATATGGGGATAGGAATCCATATTATAAGTGGACATAAGTCGTTCCCACAATTCCTCTGGGACATATTGCTTCATAAATTTATAGTTTTTTCCCAAACTGAAATGAAATCCCTGTTTGATACCAATCAGCCAGGAAATCATGCGAAGCAATTCTTTTCGTACTATATCATTCATATGGTCAATAGCAAAAAGAATTTCTTTGCGGCATAAGCCCTTTACTACATATGTTGTAGTATTCCAAAATTCATTACAGCAATCGTCAAACATTCTTTGAGTAGGCTTCTGCAAGTGGTAGTCTATATCCGTTGGTATTGGCGGCTTTACGATACGGTTGTCTTTATCCAACAGTAACTTTACCAGTTTATCCCATGTAAAATACTCGTCTATCAGTTCCAGCGGCAGCAAAGTTAAATCTATCTTAACATCATCAGTAAACAGCATTAAATATGAAAATCCCTTTTCTACAGCTGGAAATAATTCCATATCTTCCGGCTTTTGCAGAATCAACCTTTCACCAAATATATCTAGCCATTTATCATCACTTGTGAAGCTGTCCATATCCGTAACAAAAAAAGTAATATCAAAATCCTGAAAATCATCAGGCGGAATATTTGTATTTGTTCTAGATCCTTCCAAAGTAACCATGCGAATGCGTTTGTCTGTTTTTGCAAAATTCAAAACAATATCATAAACTTCCTTTTCTGATCTCATTTTTATCTCCTCCAATTATTGAAATAGGTGTGAAGCCATTTTAGGGCTTTCCCGCCTTGATTACCCTTTAGCAAAGACGGGCGGGGCTGTCAACGGCGGCGCATGAAATGCGCCGTTCATCTTGACCGTTGACTGGCTCGGCTGGCTTTGCTATTTTTATCGAATTGCATATTGGTAAATTGCATTGATATGTACTTGGGTTGTATTCACGATTGGCACATTAACATCTTCGGGCTTTATGGCAAGTGGCAGCTCCGTACAGGCGAGAATGAGTGCATCTACATTTTCTTTTTCAATGTATTTATTTGCCAGTGCAATCATTTTCTCTTTATCACTAGGAATTACTATGCCATTCTCTAAATTGGGGTATATCAGTTTTCCTAATAGAGATATTATTTTTTCGCTATCGCCTTTACAAGTAACATCAGCGGGCGGCGAAGTTCATCTTCCATACCCGGAATATCCATCATCTCTTTAGGCGGTTCTGCTTCCTCTACAACTTTAAGCTCAAACCCATTGTTCAGCAATCCCATTATAATCTGTGTAAGTGTGTGATGTTGTTTTACTACATCACATCCTAAAAAATGTGTATTTCGTTCTCCTGTTATAAAGTAATTATCAATCGCCCAATATTGCGGTTTCCCATCATCTGTATAAATCCAATCCTGCCCAACTCCTGCGGTAAAAACAGGGTGTTCGATATTAAAAAGAAAAATTCCACCTGGTTTTAATGTCCTATACACTTTTTGAAATATTTCCACTATGTCCTCTATATAGTGCAGAGCTAAATTAGATATAACACAATCCCATTCATTTTCTGGATAGTCGTATTCCTCTAATCCGCTAATACGATATTCAATTTGATTTCCTGAATTGCGCTTTTGGGCTTCCTCAATCATTTTCTTACTTAAATCGATCCCTAATATTTTTGTAGCTCCTTGTTCTTCTGCGAACTTGCAGTGCCAGCCATATCCGCACCCCAAGTCAAGAACAGATTTTCCTTCTAACGAAGGAAACAAAGGTTTTAATTGATGCCATTCACCAGCAGCTTTTAACCCCTCTTTACTGCGGGACATCTTTGCATATTCTTCAAAAAACTTCTCATTATCGTATTCATTATTCATAACCTTAACATCTCCTATTTTATCCTTCGGCACCGCCGCCTCCAGGCGGCTCCCCAACTTCATCTGCTCGATAAATGGGAATTGCACCAAAACAATCTAAGACAACAATGCTGCCCTACTTGCGATTTTTTCTTGTACTGCGGAAACAGTTTCTTGAATGGAATAATTGGTCGTATCTACAACATTCGATTCATATATTCCCAGATTGCAAAATTGCTCCCACATTGTTTCTACTAATTCAACATTTGTTTTTCTGTCTAATTTTGAACGTTCCACAGCTCGTTTCATAGTTTCTTCTTTACTGGCTCTTAAAACAATATAGTGTACTTCATAATCTTCTCGAACAAGGGCTCTCCATGGTTCTAAAAACCACGGCCCGACAATTCCATCTACAATTACATCATATCCGCCGCGGGCATAGCGCTTTGCAGCTTCTAAAAAGGCTTCAATGACAACTAAATTTTGTTCGTTGGACTCTGGTAAATGCGGCGGTATTGCTCCTTTGCTTAAATAATGAAAAAAGTCGTCTGTGTGCATATGCACAGATTTATCCATGTTCGATTCTTTTGCGACAATCGACGCAGTTGTTGTCTTTCCTGTTCCCGGCGAACCTGTAATCACAATAATTCTTCCTTGATTCATCTACATTCTCCCTCGCAATTCAGATTTACCGCTCTCTTTCTGATTTTGGAGCGTTTCTTCTCTCAAGATTGAAATGGGCGGGAAGCCATTTTAGGGCTTTCCCGCCTTGATTGCCCATCAGCAAAGACGGGCGGGACTGTCAACGGCGGCGCATTTATGCGCCGTTCATCTTGACCGTTGATTGGCCCCGCTAACTTTGCTACTCTGTTCTAAGTAATTCCTCAATTTGTTTTTTCATATATTCTACAAGTGCCATCGCTTCCTTTTCTACTGTCTCCCATTCATCAGACAAATTTCCCAAATAAGCTTCCTTTGCCGTTGTTAGCAGGGGGGGAAATCTCTCCGGCAATTTTAAAATTACCCATTTTGCGGCAACATCTTTTGTCGTGATTTCTTCTGTTACTAAAGTAAACCACATTCGTGATAAGGTTAATAACACATTTCTTTCATCACCCTTAAAGCTGGAAATCAAACCAGGTAAAGAAAACCGAATTGCTTTTTTAATTTCGTGAAATGGGATAGCGGGAATAAGCTCTTTGCTTTCCGCCCCCTTCAAAGTTATGCTATTTTTTCTTGCTTGCCATAATAAAATCATTATATCTGGGTCATTGCAGGCTTGCGGATATTCTCCTGCTTCCATCTCTCCCCTTAGCCATTCACCATACATATACTGACATTTTGGCGGAAATTGCAACGGAACAATATCAGATTGATTGATAATAGTTACCTCTAAAGGTCTTTTTTCAATACAGCCTACGGAGCCAGAAATTTTCAATAATTGCTTTGTTAGATCTGCTCTGATTGAATTACTCAATTCTTGTTTAGTAATTATCAGTATATCTATATCACTATCTGGACGCAGCCCATTCATTGTTGCTGAACCATATAAATATATCCCCAATATTTGACCTTGTAATATGGTTTCTGCTATTGAAATAACTTGATTTACTTGTTGTGGAAATTCATTTATATTCATTGTAACTCCTATATGTATTTATTTTTACTCCTCAACAACTGATAAAACAGCGTCTAAGGCTAATTCTAAGGCTATGGATATACTTGTTTTTCCCCATTCTCTTTCTTGGTATTTATGAGGGTCTGCAAGAGTATCGGCTGAAAAAAGCAGCATAGCCCATGTAACTTTTCTAAATTTTGCACACGCCGCCAATGCGGAACATTCCATTTCTACTACTTGACATCCCTCTTCTTTCCGATACTGAACCATTTCTACTGTTTCTCGATAAAAACCGTCTGTTGTCCATGTTTTAACTTCCCAATATGGTATATTCTTTTGGCTTAAAGCAGATTCAATCGCATTTATACCAGCCTTTGAAATCTCTACTTCTCGGGAGGGAGGAAGATAATGGTAAGATGTTCCCTCATCTCTCAATGCAGAAACAGGTATCAAAAATCTATTTTCCGGGATGTCTTCCAATACGCCGCAGGAGCCGACGGAAATAATCTTTGTTACACCCCCTGCAATTAAATATTCTAAAACTTGGACGGCAGCAGCACTTCCCACAGGAGCCGGACATAGACATATTTTCTCCTGATTATAAAGACATTCATAAATAGGATATCGTCTTGTTGCACTTTCAAATTCATCTATCTGTATTCCATCATGGGTATGTGCATAATTTTCAACCTCGTCTCCTAAAAAAGCAAACACTGCTTTTGCAGGAAAACATTTTTTCCCATTTCCCGGCTGAAAAACAGCTTTTGATGCGGTATCGTACTCTAAAACAGGGTAGTCATGCTTTACTAATGGCATATTATTATCTCGAATAACAGGCTATTATTCTATTCCTTTCATCATCTTTTTTGCCAACTGCTTGAACAGGTCGGCAGTTTCTTCATCCATCGGCGTAAGCTGTCCGATCTGTCCGGCAACCATCGCCGCTACATCGTCAATGGAAAGCGGGTTTTGCTTCTGTTCCGCCAATGCGTCCCGCATGGCTTGGAACATCGCGGCGGTCACAGCTTCTCCCGGCTGTTCCCCGTTGTCAATGTCTTTCTTAATATCCCGCAGGATAGCAAGGAACACATTTTTGATTTTCTCAATCTCCGCCTCATGTTCCCCCATCTTCTGGGCGTTCAAAAGCTGTAAATCCTGCTTTGCTTCCGCCCGGTGTTCCGGGTGTTCTTTCATCAGGTCGGACAGGGAAGCCGTTGCTATCTCGATAAGCTGGTTTCTTGCTGTTATGCCTTTTGCCGCCGTGTCCTGAAAATAAATCCGTATCAAATCTATCAGCTTAGGAAAATTCCTGTGTTCCAACAGGCGGTTGAGGATTTGCACATCAACAGCACCCGTCACGAGCCCCCTCACGGCTCCCTCGGACAAGCCTAATTCAGAAATATCGTAGCTTTTACGGACGCTCACGGTGGATAAGCCCAGTATGTAGTCTGTCGATACCTTAAATTCCTTTGCCACGCCTATGAGAATATCACTGCTGACCGTTCTCGTTTCGCCGCTGACAATGCGGCTCAACTGGGAAGCGGAAACCCCTATCTTCTCCGCAAGTTCCTTTTGTGTGATGTGGTTCCCGTTGCATAAATCGGAAATCCGCTGTCCGGGTGTTCCGGGTAAAGCCATAGATACGCACCTCCTCCGCATACTTCCATTATACAGAATGATTGCAAAAATGCAATTTCCAAAGTGTAAACTTCATCAAAATGCAATTCTCGCAAAATTCCGGGGATTGCATTTTTTTCGTGTAGACTTAGGGTAGTTCATCGATGGACAGCACCTTGAAAACAGAATGACCGTCCGAAAAGGAATACCCCGGCTGGGGAAGCACCGCAAGGAACCGGACTTCGAGACAAAATGTCCCGAAGCTGCGGGGAGCGTGCCAACGCCGGAACACGCCGCTATTGTCGGGGCCCCCGCAAAGCCGCATGGCTTTGTGGGGAGAGGAGGAGCAGCGGAGCGAGTGAGTTTTGCCGCTTGCGGCGAAACGAGCGATACGCAGCTTGCGACGACGAGGCAGGAAACCTTTTCGGGGAGAACGGCAATGGAAAGCAAAATGGAGGGAACGCATGAGAGATAACCCCTATAAAGACTTGCCGCCGCTGGAACGCAGGCCGGACGGTTCCCTTTACCGCATGACACCGGCGCAGAAGAAACAGGCGGCCAGCCTGATACGCCGGGAGTGCTGTTGCTGTGAGGACGGCAACTGCATTGTCCTTGACGATGGGGACGCCTGCACCTGCCCGCAGACGGTTTCTTTCTCGGTCTGCTGTAAGTGGTTCCGCTGGGCGGTCTTGCCGCTGGACGGGACGCTGAAAGCGGAGATTTTCCGGGATAAGGACATGAAACGCTGTGCGGTTTGCGGCGGCGTGTTCGTCCCCAAATCCAACCGGGCTAAATACTGCCCGGACTGCGCCGCCAGAGTTCACAGGCGGCAGAAAACAGAAAGTGAACGGAAAAGGAGGTCTGCTGTGGACAGTTAGGAGCGGAAAAGCCTTGATTTATAAGGCTTCGCAGGCCCCAAACCGGGGCAGGTGGTATAAAGTATCGCCCGCCCCGGAAAACGGGCTTCTAACCGTCCACAAAACACGATATGACAAACACGATTTACATTCACCAGCCGGAACAGGCGTTCAGCTTCACCCGGCTCCCGAATTTTCTCTTTGAAGCCCCTACATTCAAGCCCCTGTCCAACGAGGCAAAGGTGTTGTACGCCTTTATCCTGCGCCGGACAGAGTTATCCCGCAAGAATGGGTGGGCGGACGAGTACGGGCGGATTTACCTGTACTATCCCATCTGCGAGGTAGTTGACCTGCTCCGCTGTGGGCGGCAGAAAGCGGTAAATACCATGCGGGAACTGCAATATGCCGGACTGGTGGAGATCCAGAAGCAGGGCTGTGGAAAACCCAACCGCATTTTCCCAAAATCCTATGAAGCGGTTCCGAACACCGACTTCAAGAAATCCCGTTCTGGTACGCCGGAGGGCTGAAAACCGTACCCATGAAGTACGGAAATCACTCCTGAGAAGTACGAAAACCGGACGGTATATAGAAATACAAAGATTAAAAAGATTGATTTATATTCTATCCATTCCAATCCTATCCGAGCTATTTTCTGCGGGATTTTCCCTGTGGAAAACCCCGGATAGGAAAGGAATGGGGAAAGGAGCAGAATGGCACAGCACGCAATTTTGCGTTTTGAGAAGCACAAGGGCAACCCGGCAAGGCCGCTGGAAGCCCATCACGAACGGCAGAAAGACCAATACGCCAGCAACCCTGATATTGACACCAGCCGGAGCAAATACAACTTCCATATCGTCAAGCCGGAGGGACGCTATTACCACTTCATTCAGAGCCGGATTGAGCAGGCCGGGTGCCGAACCCGCAAGGACAGCACACGGTTTGTCGATACGCTGATAACCGCCAGCCCGGAGTTTTTCAAGGGGAAATCCCCAAAGGAGATACAGGCGTTTTTCCAGAGGGCGGCGGATTTCCTCACCCACCGGGTAGGGCGGGAAAATATCGTGTCGGCGGTGGTACACATGGACGAGAAAACGCCCCACCTGCATTTGACCTTTGTTCCGCTGACAAAGGACAACCGCCTGTGCGCTAAGGAGATTATCGGCAACCGGGCAAACCTGACGAAGTGGCAGGATGATTTTCACGCCTACATGGTGGAGAAATATCCCGACTTGGAGCGTGGGGAAAGCGCCAGCAAGACAGGCCGGAAGCATATCCCCACCCGGCTTTTCAAACAGGCGGTTTCCCTCTCCCGGCAGGCAAGAGCCATTGAAGCCACACTGGACGGCATTAACCCGCTGAACGCCGGAAAGAAAAAAGAGGAAGCCCTCTCCATGCTGAAAAAGTGGTTCCCGCAGATGGAGAATTTCTCCGGGCAGTTGAAAAAGTACAAGGTCACAATCAATGACCTGCTGGCAGAAAATGAGAAGCTGGAAGCACGAGCCAGAGCCAGCGAGAGCGGCAAAATCAAAGACCGCATGGAGCGGGCAAAGCTGGAAAGCGAACTGCACGATATGCAAAGGCTGGTTGACCGTATCCCGCCGGATATACTGGCGGAACTGAAACGGCAGCAGCGGCAGTATGGAAAGGAAAGGTGATTTTATAAGTAACAATATCAGATACAAAAAGGAAACAGAAGTCGTGACTTTTCAGGGAAAGGAAATCACGCTGGAAAACCTCTCCCCGGTGTTCACGCCGGAGCAGGAAGCGACCAAACGCCGGGAACTGGAGCAGCAGCTTTATGAGGTGTTCCGCAAATATGCCGATAAGCGGCAGAAAGAGGAAGCCGGGGCATAAATCCCGAAGCCATCGTTGATTTGCGGGGCTGCTGGCGGTATAATAGAACTGTCAGCAGCTCCGTTTCTTTTTAAGAAAAGGAGCGACAAAATGAATAACAGGATAGACGCGATCTATGCAAGGCAATCGGTAGACAAAAAGGACAGCATTTCCATTGAAAGCCAGATTGAGTTTTGCAAATACGAATTGAAAGGCGGGAACTGTAAGGAATACACAGACAAAGGGTACAGCGGCAAGAACACAGACCGCCCGAAGTTTCAGGAACTGGTGCGGGATATTAAGCGGGGCTTGATTGCAAAGGTCATTGTTTACAAACTTGACCGTATCAGCCGTTCCATTCTGGACTTTGCCAACATGATGGAACTGTTCCAGCAGTACGATGTGGAGTTTGTGTCCTCTACGGAGAAGTTTGATACCTCCACCCCGATGGGGCGGGCTATGCTGAATATCTGTATCGTGTTCGCCCAGCTTGAACGGGAAACGATACAGAAGCGGGTGACAGACGCTTACTACTCCCGCAGTCAGCGGGGCTTCAAGATGGGCGGGAAAGCCCCTTACGGCTTCCACACCGAGCCTATCAAAATGGACGGTATCAACACAAAGAAGCTGGTGGTAAACCCGGACGAAGCGGCCAATATCCGGCTGATATTTGAGATGTACGCCCAGCCCACAACCTCTTACGGGGACATTACCCGGTACTTTGCCGAACAGGGGATTTTGTTCTACGGCAAGGAACTGATACGCCCCACACTGGCGCAGATGTTACGCAATCCCGTCTATGTGCAGGCGGACTTGGATGTGTACGAATTTTTCAAAAGCCAGGGTACGGTTATCGTCAATGACGCCGCCGACTTTACGGGGACAAACGGCTGTTATCTGTATCAGGGGCGGGATGTGAAGCCCAGCAAGAAAAACGACTTGAAAGACCAAATGCTGGTGCTGGCTCCCCATGAGGGCATTGTTCCGGCGGATATATGGCTGGCTTGCCGCAAGAAGCTGATGAACAACATGAAAATCCAGTCCGCCCGAAAAGCCACCCACACATGGCTGGCGGGGAAAATCAAGTGCGGGAACTGCGGATATGCGCTTATGAGTATCTTCAATCCGTCCGGCAGGCAATATCTCCGCTGTACGAAACGGCTGGACAATAAAAGCTGTCCGGGCTGTGGGAAAATCATCACTTCCGAACTGGAAGCGGTGGTTTACCAGCAGATGGTGAAGAAGCTGGAAAAGCACAAGACGCTGACGGGCAGGAAGAAAGCGGCAAAGGCCAATCCCAAAATCGCCGCCCTGCAAGTAGAGCTTCTCCATGTGGACAGCGAGATTGAAAAGCTGGTGGACAGTCTGACGGGCGCGAACAATGTCCTGCTCTCCTATGTGAATGTGAAGATAGCGGAACTGGACGGGCGCAAGCAGGAACTTGTGAAGCAGATAGCCGAGCTGACGGTGGAAACCATCAGCCCGGGACAGGTCAACCAGATTTCCGGCTACCTCGACACATGGGACGATGTATCCTTTGACGACAAGCGGCGGGTGGTGGATTTGATGATTACCACCGTTGCCGCCACAAGCGACAGCTTGAACATTACATGGAAAATCTGACGGGCGGTAATCCTCCCGTCAGACCGTTACCCTGTGTAGTCCCTTGTAAACTGTACTTTGGCTATGTCACAACAAACAGTTGATAAATAGCCATTTTTATAGGGGAGTATCAGAACTCCCCTACAAACTGTTATTTGCAGTTATCTATACTCATTTGGAATTTCGATATGAAGTGTCTCACACAATAACTTCACATCATGTGCATCATTTTCATCAAACTCGTATCCCAGATGGAACATTACTTGACTATATGGTTCAATACAGGAAACCTCTATTTCCTCAATTCTTCCTTTACCCGAAAAAGTTTCTACCGGAAAACAATCCCCATCATAAAGAATTTCACCTTCGTCCGTATATTCAAAACAATGCAAATCAATAATTCTGTTTTTCAAATCTTCCCATACAGTATGGTTCAATGTTGTATATTCCATCTTAATCTCATAAAAGCCATTAGCTTTCATTATTTCTATAAAGTTCTGATAATCGTTCTTTTCTACAAAAATGTCAATATCATTATGGGCTCTTGACTGATATCCAAGAAGAGCATCTACACCCCAGCCACCATCAAGAAAGACTTTAATCTCCGCATCTATTGCAAATTGAAGAATCTGTTTTACATCTGTTATATTGACCATCTTATCATCTCCACAAATTCTAATTAGGCGACCAGAGGAACTGCTGGTCTGTTTGATAAATCTCTGCATTTAGCAGTTTTCAATGTTGCCAAAACGAAAGTTAAGAAGATGTTCCTTTTCTCCATGTCGCTTTCTTTGGCGTAATTTACAAGGTTATTCCACACAAGATAGTTGTTCAGATACTTGGTAGAAACACCGTTAAAGCCACGCATAAACCTCTTTAGCTGGCTATGGTAGCTATTGATATGTTGGATATTATAAATGCCTTTCTTGGCTTTGCCAGTCTTTAACTGCACAAGGTCAATGCCATTGGCATTTGTAAATCTCACATAGGAGTTCATCTTGTCCGTAACAAGAGTGGAATTGGTCTTAATCCTACCATCATAAATATGATGTAAATCTCTTGTAGAAACTCTACCAGTATTCGTAATCTTGGAGATAGACAAGCCATTCCTATTAACCGCACAAGGAACACATACCTTTTCTTGGGACAAGCCTCTGATATGTGTAGAATGACCACGCTTATGAGCCTTGCGTGGCATAGCAAATGTCTTACTCTTGCTATGATTGCCCTTGTACGAGATGGCGAAAAAAGTTTCGTCAGCCTCAATAATGCCGTCAAGGGTAACATCGTCTGCCATATTCTGAAGTGCATCCAAAATCTTGTGTCTCCAAAGGAATGCGGTGTTTCTGTGAATCCCACAAGCAACAGCAGTCTTACGAATGGATAAGCCATTCATCATACAATCAATGTACTGCTCCCACACGGACAAGTCTTTTCTTGTACCAGACACAATGGAGTTCGTAGCAATCACGAAGGACTTGCCACAATCCTTACATACATATCGCTGTGTGCCATCTTTACGATGACCATTGCGAACCACATGGATACAGCCACAAAGAGGGCATACACGACCATTTGCAAAGCGTTCCTTTGCTACGAAATCTTCAATATTCAAAGACTTTACAAAGGCAGGACTTAAAAGCATTGTTTTAAGGCTTTCCTGCTCTGCGACAGTCAACTTACCGATAATATCTAATGCGTCTTTGATAGTAGGCATATCCAATTACCTCCTTCGGTGGTACTGTTTCTTACTATTATTATACGCTATTTCTCGTCAAAATCAACCATTTGTTGTGACAGAGCCTTCTATTTTATTGGGGGGAAACATAAAAAATTGTAAAACTAAAGCAGAATATCATACCTGCCATGAAGAAGACCATTTTTCGGCTTTCCCTCTTTTGTTATCCGACCGTCAAGCGTATGTTTTGGGTTGCAATCGCATTTCTGAAAGCAAGATCATGTTCTACAAAAATCATGGTAGGAGAAAATTCTCTAATCAGATTTTCAATTTGCATTCGGGAATAGATGTCAATATAGTTAAGAGGTTCATCCCACACATACAGATGCGCTTGTTCACAAAGGCTTTTTGCTATCAACACTTTTTTCTTTTGTCCCGCCGAAAAATCTTGCATTTTCTTTTCAAACTGTATTCGTGAAAAATCCATTTTCCGTAAGATTGCCTTAAACAAACTTTCATCGATACGATTGGCTTCCGCAAACTCTGATAACGAACCGTTCAGCATAGAAGTATCTTGGGGTACATAGGACAATATCATGCCAGAACCTATTGCAACTGTCCCACGGTGTTCTATTTGTTGCCCGACCAGTAGCTTTAGAAGGCTCGTTTTGCCAGAACCATTTTTGCCATCAAGGGCAATGCGTTCTCCCTGTTTTACTGTAAACGAGATTGGCTGGCAGACATTTTTGCCGTCAAAAATCGGTACAACATCAGAGAAAGTCACTAAGGTATCTGAAAAATAGAGAAGCGGAGCGATTTTCAAATCTTCTACGGTTTCCAAATTTTTGAGAAGGCCGGACTTTTCCTCGATTGCACGTTGCTGCCGCACTTCGATAGCCTTTGAGCGTTTCATCATTTTAGCAGATTTGTGACCAATATACCCTCGGTCAACCGGGCCGTTCCCATATTTTGACGCTTCAATTCGGTCTGACCAGACAGAAGTTCTTTTAGCTGCCTTTTGCATATTATCAATGCTTTTTTTCAGCTTCACATTTTGAGCGAGTTCAAATTCTTGTTGACGCTGGAAGTTGGTAAACCAAGTAGAAAAATTTCCGCTTTGCACTTCGATGTTTGACCGATTGATCGACAGGATATGGTCAACACAGCCATCTAAAAAACAGCGATCATGAGAGACTAAGATAAATCCCTTTTTCCGTTTCAGGTATGCTGAAACGGTTTCTCTGGCTTTCATATCCAAATGGTTTGTCGGTTCATCAATCAGTAAAAAGTGTCCATCATTCAGAAATAGAGCGGCAAGCAGCACCTTGGTCTGCTCTCCATTGGAAAGCGTAAAAAATGGCCTCCAAAGTACATCATCACGGACTTCCAGATAGGATAGTTCTCTCAACAGCTCCCACTCTTCCGCCAGCGGGCAGACTTCCGAGAGAATGTCCGTAGTTAATCTGTTTTTGTTGTTCACAGGATATGGAAAGTAATCAAATTGCACAGAGGCTTGTATTTTTCCGTGGTATTCGTACTTTCCAAGCAGGAGATTTAGAAAAGTTGTTTTCCCTCTACCGTTTCTTCCAACAAACCCAAGTTTCCAATCTGTATCAATTTGAAAATTGACGTTTTCAAAAATGTTATCATAGCTGGATGGATAGGCAAAGGTAAGGTTCTCGACTCGGATCATCGACATATCGCATTCCTCCTTTATTCCGGGGATAAAGAACATAAAATAAGAGCTGCAAGAAAGTCAATTCTTGCAGCTCGTCATAGCATAATAGTACCATTCCTTGTCGAGAATGATACAACTACAATATATCGAGTGAATAGACTTTTAACTTTCTTGCAATGGGCACAATGACACTGTAAAACACAGCATCACTGTATATTCCAATTTATTTGCAAGAAAAGTTAATCATCTTTTCACCTCACCTCTAATATTTATTTCAATATACCATAAGTAGACATATATGTCAAATAGAAAGGCAGCCATAGATGATAAGTTACCCCAGCAAAGGTGGCAAGCAATGCCCCTGGATAGCCATTCGGCTTCAGGCGCTGCTTGTTGAGGGAATCCCCCAAGCCCCCATGAACGCAGAATTTTATTCTGCGGCTGCGCGTCCGATGGACGCTTTTGACCATGACCAGTTCACCGCTGGTCGTGGTCTTTTTCTTTTTTGGCATCGTGTTCCGCCTCCATTTTTAAGAGCCGATCCACATTGGCCTTTGCCGCCAGCAGCTCCCGCATTTCCTCACGGGAGCGCCGGTACTCGGCATAGGTCTTTTTCTTTTCCTCTAGGAGCCGGGCATACTCGGCTTGCAGCTCCTTGACCTTGGGCAGCTTCTTGACCCCCATATCGTCAAAGGCATTTTTGGCCGCCTGATGGAGCAGGATTTCTTCCTCATGTTCCTCTCGGAATTTCTTGGAGTAACCGGTCTTCCGGTAGGCCACATAGGTGTCGCGGGTCTTGGCATAGTTGATGATATGGGTCCGCAGGACGGCGATCTCCGCCATGCGTTTCTCCGCTGCCTTGATTTTTGCGGATAGCTCATTGTGGTGGGCCGTGGCTGCCACAGCCTTTTCCTCCAGCACAGCATACTCCAGCAGGTTATGCTCGGTGAGATAATTCACGGTCTGCGCCATCTGTTTCAAGTTAAAAACCTTGGCCCACCGCACATACCCGGCACCTTTTCCGGCCTGGAGCTTTGCCTGGATGTCAACCAGCAGATTAACCTTCGGCGGATCTGCTTGCTTGACTGATTTCTGGCGGGGCGTATGCTCCTTTTGACCGGCAAGGACAGCCAGCAGGTCCTCCAGGGTGTAGCCTTTGCCCAGGCTGTCCAGCCGGGCCACTTTGCTCCAGCCGGGGAGCTTCAAACGGTAGGATTTCCCGCGCCTGGACACTTCACAGCCGGATTCCCGGAGCAGCTTCAGCAGCTCGTCCAGGTCAGCAGGCTTTTGTGCCAGGGCGTTGTCAATGGCAGCACGGAGCAATTCCCGATGGGAGGGCTTCGCCTGATCGCCCAGCCATTGGTCGTAACTTTTGCCGTGGGGCTTTGGGTTTTCGACAATGGACAGTCCGTTCTCAATGCAGATGGTGTCGCTCAATCGACGGACGGCTTTTGTACTGCCCCAAAAGTTGCGGAACTTCCGGTCACAGTCCAGGTTGACCGAACTCCAAATGATATGATTATGGACATGGGCCTTGTCAATGTGGGTACAAACGGTAAAGGCGTGTTTGCCCTTGGTGAACCGTTTGGCAAATTCTACGCCCAGCCGGTTGGCCTCCTCCGGGGTGATCTCCCCAGGGCAGAAGGACTGGCGTACATGGTAGGCGATTACATCATCCGCACCCCGGACCCGTCCGGTGGCGGCGATATACTGGCGCTTGGCCAGCATGAACTCGGCGTCGGCTACACGGCTGTCGCACTCATAGCCAGTGATGAGCCTGCCGTGGTCAGTTTTTTGCGGATTGGCCACATAGTCGATAATCTCGCTGATGGCACGGCTCTCGGTCCGGCCCTTGCCGATATGCAGCGGCATGATGCGTGTGGTTGCCATAAAGGTTGCCTCCCTTCAAAAAATAGGCAGCCTCAACTGCCTATCTCGTCACGGTAAGAAATAATTTGTTTCTTTTTCTGTTTGGCGCACCGCAGTGTTGTGGCGGCTCCACCCCAATCATGGAGAACATACGCTACTACCACATCACTGGCCTCTACCATCCAGCGATTTCTGTGAGAAATCGCAAAACGGCGTGGCGTAGTTTCCAACGGCGGATACACGGTGCTGTCGTAACCGGAAGTGTTCCTCCCGGTGTTTAGATATGCCAGAACAAGGATCAGCTCAATCTGCGGATACCGTTTTTTCTGCGCTCTCAGAACAGACGCCGCCAAGAAGTCAAAGGCTCCATAGCCGCCCAGGTAAAAGGTAGTCGCTCCTTGTTCAATCAGTTTTTGCGTAACAGCGTATAACCATTTCTCTATTTTCTCACTCTGCGAGATCTGTGCATGGCCACAAAAGGTTACAATCATACCTTGTCCTCACTTTCTAAAGCTATTGTTCTGAGCTTCAATCAAAAGCAAAGCTGACAGCTTATAAAACATAGTCTAACAGACGCTATTATAACCCGCAATCATAATGTAGTCTTAGAGTACATAAAATAATCGCTAACAGCTAATAGACGGGTGTGGACTATGGAACAAAGCAAATTGGGAAAGCGCATCAACGAGGTGCGGAAGTCTCGTGGCCTGACAGCCGACAAATTATCGGAATTATGTAACATCAATGCCACTTATCTGCGGCAAATTGAAGGTGGAGCCAAGATGCCCAGCCTGCCGGTATTCATCGACATTTGCAAGGCGCTCCACATTTCTCCTGACTATCTGTTGCAGGATGAATTGAGCGAAAATGAGATCAGTAAAATCCATGAAATTGAAATGCTATGGAAAGATGCGCCACTGTCAAAACAAGAGCTTGCACTTGCAATGATAAAGGCAGCTCTAAAGCATCCAGAGCAGTAAAACAGCCAGCCGGGTTCAAACCGGCTGGCTGCACTTTTCTCTCCAATATTATCCGTAGACCAAATCCTGTATTGCAAACTTCAAATCCTGCACCTTGCCAAGCAGCCAAAAGGCCAATTTCGGCAGCCCAAAGGGGCTTATGAGAAACGCGATTACCAACAGAATAAGGCCGTTCTGCGGGGAGTATGTCATCAGGACGGCCACGCCCAGCAGGGCAATCACCGTACTGAGCAGCCCCAGCACCAAGCCGGACACATAGACCAGCCCCACGCAAATCCAGATGGCCAGGGTGAGCAGCAGGATCACCGGCGCAATCACAATCTTCAAAATCAGCTTCAATGCGGTCATTTCATGGCCTCCTCTCGACGATCCAAATACTTCTGGCACAGACGGCGGACCTGTTCCTCGTCGGCCTCGTTTTCTTCCCGGCGTCCCTTTGTCAGCTGAATGGAGGCAAAGGATTCGTACTCGACCAGCAGATGGTCAAATAGTTCCTCCGGGGTCCGGCACACATCACCCTCGCAATAGGGCGGGTCCGGGGGCGAGCCGTTGAAGGACACACAGACATATCCGTACCGGCTCTTGTAGACTTCCAGCTCCATATCCTGCGCCAGATAGTCCTCGAAAATCTCTAAAACCTTTTCAAAGGTCAACATTGGTATCTCAACTCCTTTGTGAGATGTGAGAACACTTTGCTATCTGCCTTTATTATCCGGCAAGCCCCGTCAAAAGGCAAGGATACAGACAAAAAGAAAAAGCAGAGGGAGGCGCGGCGAAAAGAACGCCGTTCCTCCCTCCACAGATGGGATATATACCCCTGTCACGATAGATTGGAGAGCTGGGTCAGGATTTTCTTCACGCCCTCCCATAGCTGCTCCTGCCGCTGGGCTATATCTTCCAGGTCAGCGTCGTAGACACGCCCGGTCTCATGCACTCGGCGGGTGAGCTGGTTCAGGTTGTTGCTGCTCCGGCGCAGCAGAGACACCAGCTCCTTCAGCTCCGGCAAGTCCAGCTGCACCACATAACCGTCCAGGGCCATCTTCCGCAGATAGGCTTCTCGGTTCTTCGTCCCAAGTTGGGACATTTTCTGCTCGATCAGCGCCAGCTCCTCCGGGGAGACCCGAAAATTCACCTGGACCTCCCGTTTGCGCTTTGGGGTACTCACCGTTCCGGCTCCCGTTTCTTATGGCCCGGAGCTTTGGGGGCTGCCTGTTTCGGTTCCTGCTTCAAATGCTCCCGGACAGAAGGCCGGGGCTGGCGCAGCTCCTTGGAGCGGTCCTCGTTGGCCAGGATGGTGGCATAGGTTCCAGGAAGTCCCTTCATACCGGTAAACGAAAGACTGCGAAACGGCAGGAGATTCATCAGCCGGTCATGGTCTTTGCTCCCGGCACGATTCAGAAACTCCGGGGAAATGCGAGCCATGTAATGGGTCCCGTGGGGGCTGTTCGGCATATCCGGTGCGCGCAGCTCCCGCAAAATCCGTTCTGCCTCTGCCTGGATGTCCTCTACCGTCAAGGGCTGGCGGCGTAGATGTTCCTCGCGCACCAGATCAATAAACCCGTTCAAAACAGCGGGGTGGCTGTTCAGGGCATACCCACACCGGACGGTATCGGAGTTGTAGTTGGGGATGGTCTTTGCCCATTCCTTGTTGCGGGGCGAGTAGCGCCCATCCCAGTCCTGGAGCTGGACGGTGTTGGCAAGGACCAGCATGACCCGGTCCATGCCGTAGGTCTCGATCACGCCCTTGGCGGCATCGTGACTGAGATACATCCCGTCGAAGTGTTCCCGCACCGCCGCTTCAATGGCCTCCTTGCATTGAAGATTGGCGTTGTTGGAGGCCCGGTACTGCTCCAGCTCTCCATGCTCTTTCGCATAGGCAGCGGAGTGAGGATAAATGGCGGCTTTCCGCAGCTCCGCCTGGGCCTTGCAAGCATCATCGGCCCGGTTCTCAATGCTGTCCCGGACCACATCCATGTAGCCGGTCTCCAACTTCTCAAAGTAACGGTACACATCGGCCAGCGGCGTGGGCGAATCCAGCAGCGCCTGGGCCTGGGCAGCGGTCAGCTCCAGTTCCTCCATCGCCATCACGATGTCCTCCCGGACGGTGTATTCGTAGGCGTGGTTCAGGACCTCTGCCGGGGGCTGGATTTTCAGCCAGTCCCGGTATTTGTCCTGTTCAGCGGCCATCTTCTCATAGAGGGCCGTATTCAGATCGTTGGTATTCATGTTATCGCACCTCCTCATGCTGTTTCGGTTTCTTTTCGGGGCTGCGGGGCGGCACCGGACGCTTCAAGCTGTCCAGCACCGAGGGCCGTGCGCTCTTGGCAATCACGGACTCCGGCTGAGAGCGGCCCTTGCCGTCCAGATTCAGAAGCGTGTCCAGCTCCACCAGACGGGCGGACTTTACCCGCAGATCATCCTCATAAGAGAAAGGCTTGCCCACTTCCTCCTTGGCGGCGGCCTGCTGCTGGTACAGATTGTCCAGTTGGGCCTTGGTCGCCTCCAGGCGCTGGGGCATTTGAGAGAGCGCATTGTCAATGCGGGTCAGGTTGCCGCGTGGGTCTGTGCCGAGGCTTGCCCGGTGGGTCATCTGGCCTTTCAGCAGGAGCGTATATTCCTGTTTCCAGGCTGAAAACTCCACGGACATAGTGAAGCCCCGGTAGCTGCCGATCTGCACAGGCTCCGAGCCTTTGACCTCCTTACAGGCGTCCAGCAGAGCTGCACCGGCGTTTTCTTTGTCGGTCAGCACATCGCCCCGGATTTCCATACCGGCAAAGCCATCCTCCGGGTGAGGATGGGCGGCCAGGGTCTCCAGGTCTGCCTCAAACCCCTGGATAAAGCCCTTGTGCTTTTCAATTTCCTCCGGGAAGTATTTCAGCAGCTGGTCCTCCAGACGATACTGCTTGCTCTGGTGGTCAGCTTTCATCAGCTTCAGCTTGGAGACCTCCACATCCAGGTCCATGCGCTCCTTGATACGGGGGTCTCCGGCGCACAGGGCCTTGATCTCGGCAAAGGATAATGCCGTTTCGTCCACATCGTCGCAGCTTCTCACCGGCGATTTGGAAGTCATAATCTGGCTGATGAATTTCTGTTTGTTCTCCACCGTCTGCCACAAATAGGCGTCAAAGGTTCCCTCAGTCACATAGCGGTACACATGGACCAGGGGATTTTGGTTGCCCTGGCGCTCGATACGGCCCTTGCGCTGTGCAAGGTCTCCCGGCCGCCACGGGCAGTCCAGGTCATGGAGCGCCACAAGCCGGTCCTGCACATTGGTGCCAGCGCCCATCTTGGCGGTGCTGCCCAGCAAGACGCGCACCTGGCCGGTGCGGACCTTAGCGAACAGCTCCTTTTTCCTCACTTCGGTGTTGGCCTCATGGATAAAGGCGATCTGATCGGCGGGCATCCCCTGGGCGATGAGCTTTTGCCGGATGTCCTCGTAGATGGTAAAGACCGGCTCCGGCTCTTCCAGCGGCACAGCCTGTTCCAGCGCATGGAGCGTGGGGTTGTCCAGCGCCTTGGCTGCCTTTTTGGAAGGGGCCGCCTGGGGCGTGGAAATATCGCAGAACACCAGCTGGGTCAGCTTGTCAGCCTCGCCGTCCCGCCAGATCTGCATGATGTTTGCGACACATTGGTTGACCTTGGTGCCAGGTTCGTCCGGCAGCGCCTGATTGATAATGCGCTGGTCCAGCCCCAGCTTGCGGCCATCGCTGGTGATCTTGAGCATATTGTCCTGGGAGGGGTCCACCGTGCTGCTGTGTACCAGGGAAGCACGCTCGGATAGCGCCTTCACCATTTCCTGCTGCTGCTCGGTGGGCTGGGCCACGATGTTGTGGTATTCTACCTCCGGGGTGGGCAGATGAAGCTGATCGGCGGTTTTAATGTCCGCCACCTCTTTGAACAGGTTCATCAGCTCCGGGAGATTGAAAAACTTGGAGAAGCGGGTGCGCGCCCGGTAGCCGGTGCCTTCCGGTGCCAGCTCCAGCGCCGTCGTCGTTTCACCAAAGCGCGACGCCCAGCAGTCAAAGTGGGTCATACTCAGTTCCTGCAAGCGGTCATATTGGAGGTATCTTTGCATGGTGTAAAGTTCAGTCATGGAGTTGCTGACCGGGGTGCCGGTGGCAAAGATAACCCCTCGGCTGCCGGTGATCTCGTCCATGTAGCGACACTTGGCGAACATATCGCTGGACTTTTGGGCATCGCTGGTGGAGAGGCCCGCCACATTCCTCATTTTTGTGTAAAGGAACAAATTTTTGTAGTTATGAGCTTCATCGACAAATAACCTGTCCACGCCAAGCTGCTCAAAAGTCACCACATCGTCCTTGCGGCTCTCGGCCTGGAGCTTTTCCAGTCTGGCCTCTAGGGATTTGCGGGTCCGTTCCAGCTGTTTGACCGTGAAACGCTCACCGCCGCTGGCCTGCACCTCGGCAATACCCTCGGTGATCTCGTCGATCTGCTCGTAGAGGAGCCGTTCCTGGCGCTCCCGGCTGATGGGGATTTTTTCAAACTGCGAATGTCCGATGATAACGGCATCGTAGTCTCCGGTGGCAATTCTGGCACAGAATTTTTTGCGGTTGTGGGTCTCAAAATCCTTGCGGGTCGTGACCAGGATTTTTGCAGAGGGATAAAGCCGCAGAAACTCCGATGCCCACTGTTCTGTCAGGTGGTTCGGCACCACAAAGAGGGACTTCTGGCATAGCCCCAGGCGCTTGGATTCCATCGCAGCGGCCACCATCTCAAAAGTTTTGCCAGCGCCTACCTCGTGTGCCAATAGCGTATTGCCGCCATACAGCACATGAGCAATAGCACCCAGCTGGTGATCCCGCAGGGTAATGGACGGGTTCATGCCGCCAAAGGTGATGTGGGACCCGTCGTATTCACGGGGCCGGGTGGAGTTCATTTCCTCGTTGTACTGGCGCACCAGGGTCTGGCGGCGCTCCGGGTCCCTCCAAATCCAATCACGGAAAGCGTCCCGGATAGCCTGCTGCTTTTGGGCGGCCAGAGTGGTCTCCTTGGCGTTCAGCACCCGGCGTTCCTTGCCGTCTGCGTCCTCCACGGTGTCGTAAATGCGGACATCCCGCAGGTTCAGGCTGTCCTCCAGAATCTTGTAGGCGTTGGCACGGCTGGTTCCGTAAGTGGTGTAGGCCGCCACATTGTTTTCGGAGACAGAGCTTTTGCCCGTGATCTGCCACTCGGCGGTATAGGAGGTATAGTTGACCTGGATGGCGCGTTGAAGGTAGTTCGGGGTGTTGAAAGTCTCATACATGAACTGCTGGATGTACTTCTTGTCAATCCAGGTAGCGCCCAGGCGCACCTCGATCTCCGAAGCGTCCAGGTCTTTGGGCTGGGCGGCGGTCAGGGCCTCCACATTGATGGCAAAGGCCGGGTCCTGCTGTGCGGCTCGCTGTGCCTGACGGAGCTTGCGCCGAACATTGCCGGAAAGGTATTCGTCGGCGGTCACATAGGTGGGCCGTTCTCCCTCCGGCACAGGCCCAGGCAGACGGAAGATCACGCCTTGCAGCTCGGCGGCCAGCTCGTCACTGGTCTTGCCGGTGAGCTGTTCCATATACTCCATGTCCACACGGGCCTTTTCCGCGATGGATACGGCCAGAGCTTCGCTTGCGGTGTCCACGGAAGTCACCGCCTCATGGGGCTTGATGGTCCGCTTTGTGAACATATCTGCTTTGTGCTTCAGTTGGCCATTCTCGTCAATGACTTCCAGCGCGCAGAGCAGATAGTAGCTGGAATCATCAGCAAAGGCCAGCCGGTTCCCCCGGTCATTGATAAGGCCGTACTTGGCGGAAAAATCGTCATAGAGCTGGTTCAGCTCCACCTGTTTCTCACGAATGTCGCTGTCCGGTGTAGCTGCGTCCATTTGCAGGTCGATCAGTTCCTGGACACAATCCCGCAGCCTCACCATGCCTTTAATGCGGGCCTCGGCGGTGGCGTTGAGATCGGGGCGCACCATGCGGCTGTTCTCCCGGAAATACACAGCTCCGTCCACCACGGTATAGGAGTAGTTCTTCACATTGGGGTCAGCGGGGATAGAGGTGTCGATGGCTTCGCCTTCGCCCAGCTCCGGCAGCTCGGCCTCCTGGTAGGTGCCGCGAATGTACTTCACAGCATCGTGCAGCTGATCGGCCAGCTCCAGCCCCTCAATGGGGTTCACGGTGTAGTCCATGCCGTGAGCGGTGCTTTCTGGTTCCTGTCGGCCCAGCACCATTTCCGGGTGGTCCAGGAAATAGCGGTTGATGGAAAAGCCGTCCTCGGTCTGCCCGGTCTGCGTCCACTCCGGTACAATGTCCAGCGGGCGATCTCGCTTTTGGAGGAAGATGATGTCCGATACAACCTCGGTCCCGGCATTGGCCTTGAACGCATTGTTGGGCAGACGGATAGCCCCCAGCAGCTCGGCGCGCTGGGCAAGATACCGGCGCACGGTGGAATCTTTGGCGTCCATCGTATAGCGGCTGGTGACAAAGGCCACCACGCCACCAGGACGCACCTGGTCCAACGCCTTGGCAAAAAAGTAGTTGTGAATGCTGAAATTCAGCTTGTCGTAGGCTTTGTCCCGAACCTGATACTGGCCGAAAGGTACATTGCCGATGGCAAGGTCATAGAAGTCCCGCCTGTCGGTGGTTTCAAAACCGGCCACGGTGATGTCGGCCTTGGGATAGAGCTGCCGGGCAATACGCCCGCTGATGGAATCCAGCTCCACGCCGTAAAGACGGCTGTTTCGCATTTCCTCCGGCAGCATACCGAAGAAATTGCCCACACCACAGGACGGCTCCAGGATGTTGCCGGTCTCAAATCCCATACGGCCCACAGCCTCGTAAATCGCTTTGATGACCGTAGGGCTGGTGTAGTGGGCGTTGAGGGTAGAACCTCTGGCAGCGGCATATTCCTCTGGGGTCAGCAGCTCCTTCAGCTGGGCATATTCCTTGCTCCAGCTTTCCTTGTCGGGGTCAAAGGCATCGGCAAGGCCGCCCCAACCCACATACCGGGAAAGGATTTTCTGCTGTTCCGGCGTTGCCTGCCCAGTGGTTTCCTCCAGGTATTTCAGCAGCTTGATTGCCTCGACATTGGCCTGGAACTTGGCCTTGGGGCCGCCTTCGCCCAGGTGATCGTCAGTGATACGGAAATTCTCGGCGGTGCGGCGCAGATTGGCCTTGTATTCCTCATAAGAGGCTTTCTCGGCAGCTTTGACATTGGGGAAGGTCTGCCACTCGCCGTTTACCTGAATGGAAACGGGGTGTTCGTCCAGCACTTCATCCGGGGTTTTCTCCGGCTCGGTGACAGGTGTAGGAGGCTCCGGCTCATTGGTTCTCAGGGTCTGAACAACCACATCATAGGGCAGATGGTTCTTGTGGCCCGGATAGACAGCCACAGTCTCGGATTGGAAGGTCGGAGCTTCGGCAGCCGGTTCGGGGCGTTCCTGCCCAAAACCGTCCAGCTGACGGGCATACATCCCGCGCAGCAAAGGCGCAACCTCGCTCCACTGGAAGAACAGCATGGCCAGACGCTTTTCATCTGCATCCAGCACTTCCAGTTCAACACCTTCCGGCATCGTGCGGTAATCGGCGGTCTCGCCGGTCTCCAGCTCCATCGTTTCCACGATGTTGGGATAGGCCCGGCTCAGCCACAGGGCCACCTCCTGGTTGCTCTTGCCGTTGCGAAGAAGCTCGGAAAGCTCCGCCTTGTCCGCTTCACCAATCAGGCCATGGGCAAGCACATCCCGCAGGTCCTGGTCCACCGTATCCAGATTTGCAGGCAGGAACTCGGTATAGAAGTCATTGCGGTTATCCTCCCGCAAAAGCTGCTCAAACCGTTCCCGGCTCTCAGCCCGGTAGATGGGATAGCTCATGCCGGTGGGCAGCAGCTGCACCGTGTCATCCCGCAGCTCCGTGATCCGGTGGGCGAGGTCATCCAGATAGACAATATCCCCCACATTGTATGGAGGGACTGTTGGATCATAAGAAGTCCGTTCCCGGACCGTGCCACGGGCCGCAGCATATTCTTCGTCTGACACAGGAACACGCGAATCGCCGGAAGAAGGCTGTTCCGGCTGGTCGGCTTGAGTGGTCTCCCTGGATATGGCCTCCACATCCCGCATGACCTGCTGAATAAAGGGGTCGTTGTCCAGCTTTTCCGGGTCCACCACATGGCCGTCCACAATGCCGCGCTGGGCCAGGGCCTCCCGGATGGCGATGGGGTCCACATCGTCCAGATTATCCTGTTCGACCTGGGTGTAGAAGCGATCCTCCTTGATGAGCTGGGCAATCCGGCGCTGCACCTTGGGCCAGGGCAGTGCCGTTCCTTCGGGGCTTTCCGGGCGGATCGCAAACGGGGTTTTACCATCGCCGCCGTCAAACTCATGGGCCAGCCATGCTGCGGTGTCTCTTTCTCGCGCATGGTCTTTCATGTAGCGGACAACGGCGTGTTTGCTCTCGATTTTGCCATTCCAGTCCTGGATAGCCTTGTCGATGTCATTGTCCGAGAGAGGGCGCAGCAGCTCATGGAGCTTGGGATAGGTCTCGTCTATGACTTCCCGATGAAGGCGCTGCCGGAACTCCGGGGTGTCAGAATAGAGGCGAAGCAGCCCCATATTACCGGACCCCAGGACAGCACGGCGAATAGCGGCGTTGCCCTCGATCACGGCGTTCTCGTAGTCACTGTGACCGCAGGCGTTCCGGTATCTGATGTCCTGGGTAACAGCCTCCAGCACGATGGGCTTGTATTGCTCATGCAGCTCCCGGAGGGTGGCGGCTTGGATGGCTTCTTCGTCCCGGAACGCCCGGAACCCGTCAGCACCATACTCCGCTTCATGGGCGCTGATGTCCTGTTCGGCCTCATGGTCGATAGAAAGAACGGAATACTCCCGGCGCTGGGTGCTGCCCTCCAGGGTGGCGGAGACCGTCACATCATGCTTGGCCCGGAGCTGTTCCAGGTACTGCTCCAGCCGGTTTGCCGGGAACCCGCACATTTCCACACGGCCACCGACAGGGATAGCACGGGAGACCAGTTGCAATCCCAGCTCCGGCGCGGCTTCTTTGGCGTCCTCGCCATAAATCTCGAAGAAATCGCCCATCTGATACAGGACCATATCATCCGGGTGTCGCTCCTTGACGCCGTTGTATTCCCACACAGCCGGGTCAGGCTGCGGCTGTTCTTGGGCAAAAGAAAAAGCAGAGGATGTTTTCACATTCTCTGCTTCATCTATTCTTTGGATTTGTTCAGCTTCGGAGAGGAACAGGTTTAGGGTTAGCTGTTGATAAGCTCCGCCAGCAAAATCTCCTCCGCCTGGGCCTTGCAGGTGTTCATCAGGCCCACCCAGCGCATCGGATCGCGGGCTTTCAGCTCCTCCGTCGCGCCCGCCGACTCCGCCAACTGGGGCATCATCTGCTCCAGACGGCTGTTCGCCGTCTCGTCGATCTCCAGCAGGTGCGGGTACAGCTTCTCGGTCAGCAGCAGCTGGTTGTAGATCAGGGGCCGGTGTTCCTTCAGGTACGCTTTCCGCATCCTGCCGTACTTGCCTAGGGGCTTCTCCGGCTGTTCGCTCAGGCTCAGGTCGGGAATCAGGTAATCGCCGTTCCTCGTGTAAGTCAGGTTGTTCTCCATGTGTAACGCTCCTTTCCGCGAGTTGCTCACGCTCATAATGTTGGACGGTGACACCGATCTGCCGCAGCACCTGCTGGTTGATCTGGCTGACCGCCGCTCCCAACGCCCCAACCGTGGCCGGGGTATTGAAATCGAAAATCGGCATGAAGTCCTCATGCTGGAAATACTGGTCTGTATCCAGCCCACAGCGGGACATCAGGGCGTAGGCGATGCTGACGGTGGCGGCGGACTTAAATTGGACTTCGATGTTGAGTTCATCGTACTCCTCCAGGAACGAACCGTCAACGATATAACGGAAGTCCTGTTGATGCTCGTCCCAATACTCACTCGCCAGTTTTCCGGCCACATCGGTGAGCTGCTGGGCAAGATTGTCACCAGCAACACCGTAGTTGCGCTCCAGCATGGCCGACACAGGCCCGATGTGCTGTTCCTCCAGCTGCCACAGCCAGGGGGTGCGGGAATGTTCGCGGGTCCCGGTGTCGGAAATATCGAACACATAGCGCAGGCGGGGCCTGTCGCCGGAATCGTCCACCAGAGCGATCCCCTTGGAGCCGCGCCGTACATACCGCCCCATTTTTTCGTTCCACAGATCGTACTCGGCGCAGGCGGTGGCGTCCGGGCGCTGGGCGTAAATCATCATCTGCTCATGGAACGGATATTTGTAGAGGCGGGCGGCGGTGGTAAGAAAGGCTGTCCATTCTTTCCAGCTGCCCACAAGCCGGGTCGATACCTGTTCGGCCATCTGCCGGTAAAATTCAGCTTTGGATGGCATGGTTTTCTGTCCTCCCTTCATGTTAAATAGAAATGGGGCGGCACATCAGGCCGCCCCGCTGGGTCTTGGTGTGGTTTTTACTCGTCGAAATCCGGGTACAGCTCCAGCTCGGCAAACTCGGCGTCGCTCATAGCCCGGAGCTTGGAGAGGGCGCTGTCCGTCAGCTCCCGCAGCTCGGCTTCCTCCGGCGAAAGCTCACCGCACATCTCCGTCAGGGCTTCGATCAGCCCGGTGCGGCTGCCGGTGTTGTAGATACAAAGCAGGTTCGTTTCCTCAAAAGTGAAGTTTCCCATATCAAATCTCCCTTTCCGCGCTCTTTTTGGGCGCTGTCTTTTTGTGTTCCGCCTTGGGCTGGCTTTTCAGCTGCTCCATGACGGACTTTTTCTTTTCCCGTTCCTCCCGGTGGGCGGCGGCAGCCAAATCCATGAAAGAAATCGGCTGGCCGCTGCGGGCCTGCTGTTCCAGCTGGGCCACTGTCGGCTCCTTGGGTCCGTTGTTGATGATGCCGTCGATCATACCGTAGTCATCCTCCACGACCATTTCCGCATTTTTCAGCGGATTGTCCGGCAGGAATCCGGGAACCTGCTCAAAGCCGAAGCTGTCGCAGTAATGACAGGATACCTTGCCATCCCGCTTAATGGCAACGATGTCGCTTACGCTCATGGACGGATGGCGGTAATCGGCGGGATGTTCATTGTTGAAGCGGTAAAAGAGCTGTTCGGCGGTATCGCCTTTCAGATCGGAGGGCAGCAGCGGAGCGGTGTAGACCAACTCATAGTTGTCCCGCTGCACCGTCTGCCCGATGGACTGGAGCCATTCCAGGCCCTCATAGCGGATGTCCCGCAGCTCGTCGGTGTGCTTCACCTGATAAATAGCGAAGCAGTCCCCCTTGTGGGAGAGAAACGCCTGCTCCCGTTCCTCCTGGTGGGCCATGCGGTCCTTGACCAGCTTATCAAACTCCGGGCTTTCCTCCCATTCCTCGCGGGGCATGGCAAAGATACCGTCATGGGCATCCAGGTCAGCGGTGTCAAAGGCCATCACCGGATTTTCGCCCTCCTGGATAATGTAAACGGTCAGGTCACGCTCCATCAGCTCATAGGCTCTCTCTTTGGAGAGGGGCAAAAGATCGCTGTCCAGGCAGCCGCATTTCTCCAGATCGTCCTGGGTCAGAACCGGGTCCGGCATGGGATATTCGTCCAGCGCCTGTTCCTGAGCATCCGGTAGCAGGGCGGCTGCGGCTTCTGCGGTCTGCTGGCTGGCCTGTTCATACAAAGTCTCGATCATGGACAGCGGCGCATACTTGATGGATTTGTCACCCAGCCCCAGGTCCTTGCAGATGTGGCTGACCGCTGCGGAACGGCCCATGTCCGGTCCATCCAGCTGGCCGCCGTCCATCTGCTTCATAGTTGCCACATCGTAGAGCGTGTAGTCCCAGCCGGTATCGCAGGGCTGAACATGAAGATATGTGGCATCATCCAACACCAGCAGGGCCTCCTGGTACTCGGCGCTGGGCTGAGATACTTCTTCCGCAGCCTGCGGGCATGTCTGCTCCGGCTCCGGGGCGGCAGTCAGGTCAATGCCGCGCTCCTTGCAGATTTCCTTGTAGTTGCGCTCGATGTCGTTAATCAGCTCACAGGAAGTCTTGTTGATGGTCTCCAGGCTGGCCCGCAGCTCCTTCAGCTCCTTGTCCTTGGACCAGGAAGCGATGTAGCCAAAGCTGTTTTCACCGGTCTGGATGCCGAAATACTGGCAGACCGCATAGGAAATGCTCTCGGCCTCCACTTCCTCGGTGTTGCGGTTCTTAGCGGCTTGTTTCACCGCCGTCAGATCTTCCTGCACCTCCAGCCGCCACTCAAACCGATTCTCGTCCACAAAGCGCCAGCCCATTTCGGTAGCAAACTGTTCTGCCTCGACCTCAGTTGCAAATCCAGATTGAAAATCTCTTACTGTGCCTCCACCGCTATCCATGACAACTTTCCAGGACTGCTCGATTTCATATTTTTTCGGGTCGTGGAGCTTGCTGTGTGCGGTCTCATGGACAGCGGCGGAAACAGTCTGCACCTCGCTCATGCCTTCCCGGATGGCGATCCGCTGCTGCTCGGAGGAAAAGTAGCCGTCCATGTTGCCAGCCATCGGCTCAAACTCGATGGGGACCGGGGCAGAGCGGCGCAGAGCTTCCATGAACGCCTCATAATGTGGCACCGTCCCGGACAGGCTGGAGGCCAGTTCCGGCAGAGGCTTGCCGTCCGTCTGGCTCACATCGAACACCTTGACCGGGCGGAACATGGGGATTTCGATTTCCTTTTCCTCCATGACGGCCTTGCCATCCGCGTCCAGGATGGGTGCATGGGTATCCGGGTCACGCTTCATTTCCTCGATTTTCTTTTTGTAGGGCGTGGGGGCGATGATGGTGATACCATGCTCGCCCTTTTTCACATGGCGCTCAAATTGGTTTTTCCACTTGTTGAACCCGGCCACCAGGGTGGCGTCCGGGCGCTGCATATAGATGAGCATGGTGTTGTTGACGGAGTAGCGATGGAACTTGGACATGACGGACAGGTAGCGCATATATTTTTCACTCTCGAACAGCTCCTTGATACCCTGTTCAATACCCGCCGTGATTTCCTGCAACCGCTCCCGGTTGGTGGGCTTATCAGCCATGATTTTCACTCTCCTTTCCAAATTGGCGATTTCTGATTGATGTTCGGCAATCCACAGTCTTTGTTCATCAGGGGTATCCTCCAGGAAAAAATCCAGCAGATAGCCCACATAGTCTTTTTTCTGGATTGCCTCCATGAATCGGGGATGTGGATTTTCCTCCGGTGTTTTGGGTGTGTAGTCCGTTTCCCACTTGCGGAGCAAATGAAAGTAGTCGGCCAGGACACGAAAGGCATGGTCCCGGTCCTCCTTGAATTTCTGGGCCTCGGATTTCCGCCGGACATAGCGCCTCCGGGGAGGGGCCTGACTGTCATAAGCCAGGCCAAAATCTTGGGCCAGCTTCTCGGCGGCCTCTTTGGGGGACAGATTGTAGAGCCTCGCTGTGAAGTCGATTACATCACCGGTGGCTCCGCAGCCGAAGCAGTAGAAGTATTCCTCGTTCAGCTTCATGCTGGGATTTTTGTCATCGTGGAACGGGCAACAGGCCATGCCGCTCCGGTTGACCTCGATCCCATACATCTGCGCCGCTTCCCGGACGGCGACAGACTGTTTGACGGCCTCAAAGACGCTCTCGGCCATGCTCATTCTTTGCCTTTCTTGGGGGTGGGCGGCCTGTACCCGGCAGCCTTGGCCCGTTCACTGGCTGCCTTACGGCGCTCGGCGCTGTACGGTTCCCGGACGGACACGCAGCGTTTGGGAACGAGAAAGGTTTGGTGGTCCTTTTTCATAATCTGATCCGGGTATTTCTCCGCCAGCCGCCGCAGCTTTTCCAGTAGCCGGGGGTCATGGGTATAGACCTCGGCGGTGGCTTCAGCCTGGTTGTAGAGGATGATGGTTTCCTGTTCATAGAGGGAGAGCTTCATCGTTTGCCGCCTTTCTGCTGGTCAAACTCCAGCTTGAAGTTGGCGTACTGCCCATCGTCCTCCAGCACCACGGTGGCGTCGTAGGTCTTGCCGGTTTTCTCGGAGTACAGGCCGCTTACATGGGCGCGGCCATTTTTGAGCAGCGCCGTCACGATGGCCTTGGTGGGCTGCTTGCGCTTCAGCTCCCACCACTTGTTGTTTTTCCAAATGGCAAATTTACAGCCCTCGTTCTGGCAGAAGAACCCCTTTTGCAGCTCCGCCACATCGCCACCGCAGCGGGGGCATTTGCCCACCACCTCGCGGGGCGGCGTGAACAGATACTCGGTGCCTTTAATCATCTGATAGGTTCCCACCAGCTCCTTGAGCATAGTGGAAATTCCATCCATGAAATCCTCCGGGGCCAGCTCGCCGCGCTCGATCTCACCCAGTCGGTACTCCCATTCAGCGGTCAGCAGGGGCGATTGCAGCTGCTCCGGCAGCACGGTGATAAGGGATACCGCATCATGGGAGGGCATGAGCTGCACGGTTTTCTTGCTCTTTTTGCGTTCCAGAAAGCCGGTGGACACCAGCTTTTCCAAGATACCGGCGCGGGTGGCCGGGGTCCCCAGGCCCTTGCGTTCGGCGTCCTCCGGCATATCGTCCTTCCCGGCAGTCTCCATCGCGGAAAGCAGCGTATCTTCGGTGAAGTGCTTGGGCGGGGTGGTCTTGCCCTCCTTGACGGCAGCACCAGAAAGGGGCAGCGTCTGACCTTCAGACAGCTCCGGCAGAGCCTTGTCCTCGGTTTCCGGTTCTGCATTTTTCAGCCCTGCGCGGTATGCAGCGTCCAGCGCCCGCCAGCCGGGTTGTTTCACCGTGCGGCCCTTGGCGGTAAACTCCGCACCGGCGCACTCTACAACAACGGCGGTTTCCGCAAAGGTATAGGGTTGGGCCACGGCGCACAGCAGCCGCAGAGCCACCAGCTCCAGCACCGCCTTTTCGCCCACCGGCAGGCCGGTCAGGTCCGCGCCCTGGAGGTTGCGGGTAGGGATCACCGCATGGTGGTCGGTCACTTTCTTGTCGTTGATGACCTGGGCCGCATTGCAGGCAAGCTCCATACCAGCGGCAAAGGGCAGCGCCCCAGCAGTGAGCCGGACCAGCTCCGGCAGACTCGCTGCCATATCCGAAGTCAGGTAACGGCTGTCCGTCCGGGGGTAGGTACAGAGCTTCTTTTCATAGAGGTTCTGCAAATAGTCCAGGGTTTGCTGGGCTGTGAACCCCAGCAGCCGGTTGGCGTCCCGCTGGAGGGTGGTCAGGTCATAGAGGGCGGGCGGCTTCTCGGATTTGTCCTTGCGCTCCACCTTTTTCACCGTAGCAGCCGCACCCTGGCAGGCCGTTTTCAGCTGCTGGGCGGCGACCTTGTCCGCCATGCGTTCCCCTGAAACAGAGAAACCGGGCAGCTCCAGCGTCACCGTGTAAAACGGCACCGGCTTAAAGGTGTCGATCTCGGCCTCCCGCTGGACAATGAGGGCCAGTGTTGGGGACATGACGCGCCCGATGTTGAGGGTCCGGTGGTACAGCACGGAAAACAGCCGGGTGGCATTGATACCCACCAGCCAGTCCGCCTTGGCGCGGCAGAGTGCCGCATCCCGCAGGCCGTCATAGTCCGCGCCGGGGCGCAGGTTCGCAAAGCCCTCCCGGATGGCGGAATCCTCCATCGAGGAAATCCAGAGCCGCTTCATGGGCTTCTGGCAGCCCGCCAGCTCGTAGACGGCGCGGAAGATCAGCTCCCCCTCGCGTCCGGCATCGCAGGCGTTCACCACCTCGGTCACATCCGGGGCGTTCATCAGCTGTTTCAGCACATCAAACTGTTTCTTCTTGTCCTTGCTCACCACCATCTGCCAGGGTTCCGGCAGAATGGGCAGATCGTCATAGCGCCACTTGGCGTAGTCCGGGTTATAAGCGTCGGCGTCGGCCAGCCCAGCCAGGTGGCCCACACACCAGCTCACTCGCCAGCCGCCGCCCTCCAGGTAGCCGTCCTTGCGGGCGGTGGCCCCGATCACGGCGGCCAGACTTTGGGCAACGGACGGTTTCTCAGCGATCACCAGCTTCATGGTTTTTCTTCCTCCTTTCCCGCAGCCATGCGGTCAGCTGCCGGTGGCAGAATCCCACGCAGGGCTGACCGTCACGGTAATTTCCGCAGCCATAACAGGGGTGGCCGGGAGATAAAGAAGGAGGACGGGAAGTTTCCTTCCCGCCCTCCGGCCTGCGTGTCATCATGCGTTCATAGGGGCTGTCGGTGAAGCGGGTCAAACCGTCTTGTCCTCGCTTTCCTCGTCGCCGCCCCCGTCAGCGTCCAGCTCGTCAGATTCCTCGGTCTCCCAGGAGTCCTCGTCCTCCTGGTCGGTATCATCCTCGCCGTAGTCATAATCGTCCAAATTGTCGTTGCCCTTGGTCTTGGGTTTGTTTTTCACCAGCTTAAAGTAGGCAAAAGCGCCGCCGCCACCCATCAGAGCCAGCACCGCCAAAAGAATGGCCGGATTCAGTCCTGCGGGTTTCTGCGCCGGTTCTTCCGGCTCCGGGGTTTCTTCCGGGGTCTCCGGTTCCGGCTCCTTACCCGTGCAGGCGCTCATATTGGTGGCACACACCGTGCAGGCCGTATTCACCGCACCGGCCACACATTTCTCCGTACAGGTACAGGTGGCGGGCTGCTCCTGGGTAGTCTGACTGTCCTCCATCAACGCCATCAGGTCCGCCTCGTCCACCTGGTTCAAGAAGTGGACAGCAGTTTCCTTGTCCTCGTTGGCCCGGTCAATGAGAATGTAGAAGTAGTTGCCCGCCTTGGTGGTGACGGTGATGAGCTGCTTGTTGCCGCCGAAATCATCCACCAGGGCGGCGTTGCCATCCGGGGTCAGGGCCGGACTGTCCTCGGTTTCCTCCACCACCACATTGGCGTCGTTTGTGGCGTCCTCCGCCGGAGGCTGGTCCGTCCCCTGGGCAAAGGCGGTCACGGAAAGGCCCATCATCAGCACCAAGGCGGCGCAGAGGGCCGAAAAGGTCTTGAAAATTCTCTTATTCTTCATGGTCGGTGTCCTCCTGTTCGTCGTAGTCAGCGGAGGCAGCAACCATGCCGGGGACCGTGCCGCCGGAGAGCATGGCATTCAGCTGCTCCGGGGTCAGCCGCAGGGCGCGCACCATCTGGACGATCTCCAGGTTCTCCGCTTCGGTTTTCTGCGCCTCCAGGGTTTTCAGCTTGTCCTGGTACTCCGCGATCTTCTCGCGGACCTTGGCAATCTCCTGGTCAATGCGCTGGATTTTGTTCTTAGCCATTTCAATCACTCCTTTTCTCATAAATCGGCCTTACCAGTTCATCAGGCCGTAGCCCTTGATGCACTCGTAGGTCAGGGAATAACTCTTGATCTTGCAGGCGTCGCCGGAATTGCCCTCCACGGTGTAGACCCGGCTGCCGTCCGTGCCGACCACAAGGCCCACATGGTCGGCGCTGCCATCCAGGTCCCAATCGAAGAAGATGGCGTCGCCGGGGGCAATATTGGCGTAATCACGCCCGCCCCATTGTCCGTGGGATTGGAACCACGGGATGCCCTGAGACTGGCAGGCGGCAAAACGCGGCTCAGACAGCCCCATCTGGCCGTAGCACCAGGACACGAAGCAGGCGCACCATTCCACACGGGAATTGAAGCCGTACCAGCTCCAGTAGGGCTGACCGCCCACATTGCCCACCTGACTTTTCGCTATATCCACCACGGCCTGATTGCCGGGGCGGGTGCCGTTGACGAACTCAACACCAGCTAAACTCTCGGAATCGCTGGTGTCGGAGGAACCACCGCCGAAAATCAGCGGCTTGTTGCCCAGCGTCTGCCGGTACACCTGGTACATCTCCAGCTGTTCCGGGGTCAACAGCTCCGAGGCAACAGACGAAATGGGCTTGCTGGTGAGCTTCACATTCAGAATGTAGTAGTTGTAAGGAACCTGAACGGTGTAGCTATTGCCCTCGCTGTCAGTCCGGGTTTCCGTCCGATAGCGTACTTCAACTTCCTCGATGAGCGTCAGCTGATACTGGGCATCAAATACACGCTCCAGCTCTGCCTGGGCGCTCTGCCGGGTGTAGCCCTGCAAGACAGCGGACAGGTAGGCCGCCAGCTCATGGGGGTCATGCCCGATCATGTCGAGGTCGTAGCGGTACTCGTCATACCCCGGATGGCTGCTTTCGATGTTGTCGATCTCGGCTTGCAGCGCCGCTTCCTTGGCAGCGTAGTCCGCCTCCACCGCCACCAGCTCCGGGTCATCCGACGGATAGGTGGTGCCGGACACCACAGAACCGATGCTCTGCGCCATCATGGAGCAAGAGGACATGGTGTTGAGCAGCATACAGACCAGCAGGAAGATCGCGCCAGCAATCAGAAAGCCCTTTTTGTGGCGCATGACGAATGCCCCGGCCTCCTGTGCCTTTTCCTTGACCGTCTTGGCGGCCTTGCCGGTCTTTTGGGCTGCGCTTGCGGTATTCCCAGCAGTTTGACCGGCGCGCTTGGCGGCAGCGTATTCTTTTTTGATGGCCTGTTTCTGCTGCCAGCGGGAAATGGGGTTGCTGGCAAACTGAGGATTTTCCCGCAGGGACTTCTGATACAGGGCGTTCACATTGGCCTTCTCCAGCTTCTGCTCGGCCTGGGCTGCCTTGCGGTAGGGCTTCAACTTGTGGCTGCGGTAGCCCTCCCGAACCAACCGTGCGCCGGTCTCAGCAGCCTCCTCGGACTTGTGGGCGCTTTCCACGCCCACATTGTCCTGTTCGGTCTCCCGGATTTCCTTGTGAACTTTCCCCAGGGCGGCATTGGCGGGGGTATCCCGCACCGCATGGGACAGCTTGGAGGGCGGCTTCTTCTTGTCCTCCAGCACCAGTTTGGTGGTCACTTTACCGGTCTCCGGGTCCACCGTCTTTTGCCGGACTTGCTTTTTGGGAATTTTAGCCTGCGCCTTATCCGCTTTGGCGGCGGCCTTGTCCGCCTTGCGAATGGGCTTCTCCAGCGCCGGGTCAGCCCGTTCCTCGTCTGTAAAGCGCAGGCGCGGTTCCTTATTCAAACCATTCACCCAGCATGAGGGCGTCCGTCATGTAGCGCAGCTCCACACAGACGGCCAGCCCCACAGGGTCATGGAAGGGATGCTGAAGCAGATGGGCGTAGATCTGCGCCACCACATTGGCCAGCAGCTCAGACTGCCCGCCCTCGAAGATGACGATGGCGGGAACACCGTTCATGGCACACCAGATTTCCGTCAGGCGCAGCAGGCCCGCTTCGCCATCCTCGTTCAGCTCCGCTGCCTGATCCGCCGCCGTGCGGGTCTCGCTGACGGCATCGGCCAGCTCGGTGAGCAGACAGGTGCGCTCACTCTCCAGGGCATCGTCAAAAAACATCATGGTGTTCAGTTCAGTATTGGGTTTCATGGTCATTCATCCTCCTTTTTTAGTTCCTGGGGTTTGGTGGTCATAATGCGGTACAGCTCGGTATTCTTCGGGAAGTGATCCACGAAAGGCAAGATCGTGGAGCCATAGAACAGCAGGCCCTCGCCCTCGCTGGAGTGGGTCACATAGGAAAGCTGGTGCGGGGAAATGCCCAGCTGCTTGGCGAGAATCTGCCGGTCTCCGCCCGCCTGGTTGAGCATATACACGAAGTCGGAGTTTTCAAAGATGTTCTCTACCTCGCGGCTGCTCAAAAGGTCTTTGACATTCTGCGTGATGCCGGTGGGAATGCCGCCCCACTTGCGGAAACGCTTCCAAATCTCGACGGTATAAGCGGCGGTCTGCTCCTCTTTCAGCAGCAGGTGCATCTCGTCGATGTAGTAGCGGGTGGACTTGTGGGCGGCACGATTGATGGTGACGCGGTTCCATACCTGGTCCTGGACCACCAGCATACCGATCTTTTTCAGCTGCTTGCCCAGCTCCTTGATGTCATAGCAGACAATGCGGTTGTTGATGTCCACATTGCTCTGGTGGTTGAACACATTGAGGGAGCCGGTCACATAGATTTCCAGCGCCGTGGCGATGTACTGTGCCTCTTTTTCCTCCTGCGCCCGCAGCAGATTGTAAAGGTCCTCCAAAATGGGCATATTCTCCGGGCGGGGGTCATTGAGATAGGTCTGATAGACCAGCCGCACACAGCGGTCAATGATGGTTTTCTGCACCGGCTGCAAGCCCTCTTTGCCGCCCACGATCAGTTCACACAGGGACAAGATGAAGTCGGACTTGAGAGACAGCGGACTTTCATCGTCCGAGTAGTCCAGATTCAAGTCCATCGGGTTGATGTAGTTGGTGGAGGTAGGCGAAATCTTGATGACCTGCCCATGCAGGCGCTCCACCAGGGGCGCATACTCGGCCTCCGGGTCACAGATGATGATGTCATCATTGGTGAGCAGGAAACAGTTGGCGATCTCGCGCTTGGCGCTGAAGGACTTGCCGGAACCCGGCGTACCGAGAATCAGTCCGTTGGGGTTTTTCAGCAGCTTGCGGTCCACCATGATGAGGTTGTTGGACAGGGCGTTGATCCCGTAGTACAGCGCCTCTTTGCCGTTCTGGAAAAGCTCCTGGGTGGTGAACGGAACAAAGATAGCCGTGGAACTGGTGGTCAGCCCTCGCTGAATCTCGATCTGATTGAGGCCCAGGGGCAGCGCGGACATCAGCCCTTCTTCCTGCTGGAAGTCAAGCCTTGTCAGCTGGCAGTTGTACTTCTGCGCGATGGAGCTGGCCTGGAATACATTGTTGTCCAGCTGCCGGGGATTGTCTGCCGTGTTCAGCACCAGAAAGGTGACAAGGAACATTCGCTCGTTCCGGCTCTGCAAATCCTGTAAGAGCTTCTTGGCCTCGGCACCGTAGGTGGCAAGGTCGGAGGGAATGATGTCCATGTCATACCCGGCACGGACAGCCTTTTTCTGTTCCTCAATCTTGCTGCGGTCCAGGTCGGTGATCTTGCGCTTGACCGTCTTGATGGCCTTGATCTGATCCACGGACTGGATATGCAGGCTGACGATCAGGCTGGATTCCATGTCCAGGAAATCCGCCAGCATTCGGTCATTCAGCTCCGGCGCGAGAATCTGCAAAAAAGAAACAGCCCCGTATTTCTTACCCATACGGAACTGCTTGCCGGTACGGAACTCGAAGCCGGACGGTGCGATGAAGTCCTTGGTGGACAGACCAGACGGAGCCAGCCAATCCCATTCAAAGCGGAACGGCACCTGTTCATCCATGTGGAAGATACCGTGGAGCTGTGCCAGTCGCGCCTTGCCGTCCAGGGTCTCGGCGGCCACGCCCAGACGCTTGAAGTTATTGAGAATGTCGGTCTCAATACGCTCCAGACGGGGCTTGGCGGCCTTGAGGCTGTCGGCGTCGATACCGAAAGTCAGATACTTGGTCTTGATGAGGCCATTGTTGCCCTTTGCCAGCTGGTTTTGCAGCATAGTCATGTATTCCACCCGGATACTGTCAAAATCATCCTCCTGGAGAGGGATGTTGATGGCGTGGGCAAAGGTTTCCTCGGAGGCTGCGAGGTTCAAAAAAGACAGCTGAAACTGAATGGAGCTGTCGAAGTAGTTGAGGAAGTCACACCAACCCTCGAAGATTGCTGTCTTGTCCTCGTTCTGCGAGAGCTGATAGTTGATGTCCTGGAATTGGATGGTCTTTGTGTAGTGGCTGCCTGCCACACGGCAGATACCGTCCGGCCACATCCGTTCATAGGGGATACTGTCCTGAGCCGACTTCTCTTTTCGGTCTGTGCGGTTGGCACGGGCGATGGCGGCCTCGATCTGCTTTCTGTCGGCACGGGACAGCTTTTTCATCTTTTTCTGATTAACCGGCTGCGCGGTCTTTTCGTCTTTTCCGAACAGCCGGTGCAGCCAGCTTTTGATTGCCGTGAACAATGTCATACACCTCCTTGTCGAGTTTTTCCTGCCGCTCCAGAGCGGCATAAAAATTGTTGGTCTTATACGGGCGCTCCTTGGGTCGGATGACGGCCACCTTGATGATGTTGCCCACGATCTTTTCCAGGGGCTGACCGTGTTTTTCATACATCGCCAGCATGAAGAAGGGCAGCATGACCAACATCATACACATGGCAGCCACGCTGTTTCCCACAGGCCCCCGGAGCAGGAAGAAAAGCGGTACGCCGATCAGCGCACCGCCGCCGAAGCAGACAAGCTGCCTCTTGGTTAAGTTGAACGCGACCTTGGTTTTGACTTTCGTAAGATCCTTGGGTACGGGTACATAAGCCAAAGGGATTACCTCCTTCCTGGTTAATGTGCATTGAAAACAGATTTTGCGAGGCTGCCGGTCTTAAAGAGCGTAAAGCACAACAGGACCGTATAACCCACACAACTCCAGATGGCCATGATGACATCCGATTCGGTGGCAATGTTTTGTACCAGCACGGCATAGATTGCCACACAGACGATGATGAGAAATGCCTGGAAGCCCAGAGCAATCAACGAGCGCAGATAGTTCTGGCCCATGCCGCCCCATTCCTTGCCCATCATGGTGGCCATAGGGATGGGGGCCACCGAAGTCACAAGGTAAATCTCAATCATACGGCCATAGATCACGATAAAGATACAAATGTAAAGCGCCCACATGGTAATGCCGATAAAGAGCGACTGGAACCACAGGCCGAACAGCGGCCCCAGGTCCATATCCATCAGCCGGGACTCAATATCGGTCATGACAGAGGAGATGTCGATGGAAGCGTCGGAACCGATGATGCCCGCCGCCTGCGCCACCACACTTTGAGCTGCGTCAAACACGCCCATCACGATGTTCCAGGTGTTTGAGACGATGAGGATGGCAGCGGCAGATTTGAACACCCACTTGAAGATCATCCAGGTGTCCACATCATGCAGGTTGTTCTTGTCGGTAATCATCTGAATCAGCTCCAGCGTCATCACGATAGCCAGGATCACGCCAGCAATCGGCACCATGATGGAGTTGGAGAGATTTTGGATCATGCTGAAAATACTCCCGTTCCAGCCCTGCGGGGTCTGGCCCACCTGTGTCGCAATGTCTGCGACCTGCTGGTTCACGCTATCGAACATCCCCGATAAGTTGCTCATAATGCCGCCTACCAACATTTCCTTGAGCCAGTCAGTAAGGGCATCGAGTAAGAAATCCATACGGTGTCAACCTCCTTTCAGCCGCCCCCGCTTGGGGGCAGGGGCGGCAAGGATTTCTTATGACAGCTTAACGACGGGAGCGATCAGACGGTGAACAGGCTGGAGAGCAGGGGTACGAGGACCATGCCGACCACGGCGACGCCAGCACCAGCCATGAGCTGCTTCATGCCCTGGGACTTTGCTTATGTGTGATAAAGAAGTAATAGAAGTGCAAAAAATTTTGCCGTTCCTATCCGGCACTTGGCCATTGTGTCGGATAGGTCGGGCGTTAGGCTTCGGGCAAGTCAATCTTGCCGACAAAGCTGTAATAAATCTCAATGTCCTGCCTGCGGATGCCGTTCTCGTCATAGCTGCACTCATGCACGACGATTTTCTCAATCATCTCCCGCAAGAGGGTGGGGGTCAATTCCTCAAAGGCAAGGTGCTTTCGGACGATACCCATAAACTTTTCCGCATTGACGGTGGCGGCCTGCGACTTGGAAAGTTCCTCCTGCAAAGCGGCGGCGCGGTCTTTCAGTTCCCGCTGTTCCTGCTCATAGTCTGCCGACAGTTCCATGAAACGCTCGTCGCTGATTTTGCCGTTCACATTGTCCTCATACAGCCGCTTGATAATGCGGCTCACTTCGGAAATGCGCTCCTGCGCCTGTTCAAGCTGCTTGGTGGCTGCGGCGGTCTTTCTCTTGCCGCCGATCTCGTTCTGCTGGATAAGCAGCTTCACAAAGCGGCTCTCATGCTTGGCGGCATATTCCGTCACTTGCCGGAGATTGGAGAGGACACCGGCGGTCAACAGGTCGGTGCGGATAAAGTGCGCCGTACAGTCACGGGTGCGCTTCTTGTAGCTGCCGCAGATGTAACAGTCCTGCTTACGGGTCTTGTTCTGATACCGCTGCTGGTACATCACATGGCCGCAGTCGGCGCAGAACAGCATACCGGAGAACAGCCCCACTTCATCATAGCGGTTCGGGCGTTTGCGCTGCTTGCGTAACTCCTGCACGCGCTCCCATGTTTCCCGGTCTATGATAGGCTCATGGTGGTTCTCAAAAATGGCCTGCTTCTCGATGGGGTTCTCTACGCTGTGCTTGGTCTTGTAAGAGGGCTTCTCCGTCTTGAAGTTTACCAGACAGCCGGTGTACTCCCGGTTTTCCAACAGGTGGACAACGGTATTTGTCGCCCATTTGCACTCATAGCCGGGGTGGTAGCGGCGGGTGCTGCCCGTCCTGCGGTATTCCAGCGTCCCCGGCGTGGGGATTTGCTGCTCCGTAAGCATACGGGCAATCTTGGTCGGGCCGTTCCCGGCAAGGCAAAGCTGGTATATCTGCCGGACTACCGGCGCGGTTTCCTCGTCAACGATATAATTCTCGTCCTCGTCCATGAGGTAGCCGTACACCGGCTTGCTGGTAACGGGCTTGCCGCTCATGCCTTTTGCTCTCTTAACTGCCTTGATTTTCTTGCTCGTATCTCTCACCAGCCATTCGTTGAACAGATTTCGCAGAGGGGTAAAATCGTTGTCCATGCCGCCGTTTGCGCTGTCCACATTGTCGTTGACAGCGATAAAACGCACGCCCTTTTGAGGGAACAGCATTTCCGTGTAAAACCCTACCTGCAAGTAGTTTCGCCCTAACCGGCTCATGTCCTTGACGATAACTGTACCCACTTTCCCAGCTTCAATGTCTGCAAGCATGGCTTGAAAACCGGGCCTTTGAAAGTTCGCGCCGGAATAGCCGTCGTCGGTGTACCAGCGCAGGTTGGTAAAGCCATTCTGTTTTGCAAAGGCTTCGAGTATCCTTTTTTGATTCGATATGGAATTACTCTCACCTTGCAATTCGTCCTCATGGGACAATCTCGGATAAAGGGCGGTAATGAGGTTTTGGGTGGCTTGTCTTAACATAAAATCCTCCGTTTCCGACAGCCAGCCCCACTATTCCGTGGTTTCATTGTACCACGGAATAGGGCTGGTTGTATAGCGGCAAAAGTGTCAAATCTGCTTCTTTACAGCTTGTCAAATCGCCGGTTTTTGTGTAGCAGCGGCTTCCGCTTCCAGTACCCGCGCCATTTTGTCGGCGGCGGTGGTGGTCGTGTCTTTCTTGAAATAGCCGGACACGACAAGGACGGAATTGCCCATGCGGATTTCCGTCACGCAGTCGGGGCGGCGGGCGGTGCGGGTGTCGGGCTGCTTGTTATCTGCCATAGGCAATACTCCTTTCAGTCGGTAATCAGTTTCTTCATGCTCTCCATTTTCCGCTGCGCGGTTTCCTGCCGGAAATTCTCGCCGGTAAAACGTACCGGGACGCACATGGAAAGCAGCCGGTCATAAATCCGGGAATGGGCGGTGTCCTCCGGGTTGTGCAGGCCGTCCAGCGTGAGGTTGGTCGTGACGATCAGCGGCTTGCCGCTGCGGTAACGGCTGTCAATCACATGGAAAACCTGCTCCAGCCCGTATTCCGTTCCGCGCTCCATGCCGAAATCGTCAAGGATAAGCAGCGGATAGCGGCAAAGGCGGGAAATGTACTCGTTGCGCCCCTCAAAGCTGGCGGCAAGGTCATTGAGGATAAGGGCAAAGTTCGTCATGTGGACGGGGATTTCTTTCTCCATGAGGGCGTTTGCGATACAGCCCGCAAGGTAGCTTTTCCCGGTTCCCACGCCGCCCCAGAACAGGCAGCCGATATTGTCGGTTCGCATATCCTCCCAATGCTCCACATACCGGCGGGCAATCCCGGTCTGCGGGTTCCTGCCGTTGTCGTTCTCAAAAGTCCAGTCCCGCATGGTGGGGTCGGTAAAGCCCCGGCGTTTCAGTTCCTCCACGGTGTCAAGGTGCCTGCGCCGCTTCTCGGCGGCCTCCCGTTCCTCGCGGGCGGCTCTCTGGCAGTCGCACTCTGCCGGGTGGCGGTCACGGCCAAAGACAGCGGCCTTATCCGGCGCAAAATAGGCTTCTTTCGGCTTGCGGCACTTGCCGCAGTACAGTAAACCGTCCTCGCCGGTGTAGTCCTCCGGCTCCGGGGTGGTGGTCGTCATATTCTCCAAAACAGCGTTGATTTCGTTCTTCATAAACTCTCGCCCTCCTTGCATGAGTAGTCTGGTATGCCCTTTTTCGGGGCTTTCCTGGCTGCGTCCTCCTGCGCCCATTTGTAGATTGTGGCGGCATGGCTGCGGTATCGCTTGCCGCTGGACGCGATATGGCAGGATAGCCGGTCAATGTAGTAGTTCCACTTGTCGGGCAGGTCTGCTTTCAGCCCGTCCAGTTCTGATTGCGAAAGAAAGACATTTTCATACCGGCCATAGGCGGCGCGGGCGGGTTGTCCCGTATCTAACTCTCGCTCTCTCTCTTTTTCTATCTCTATCTCTTTCTCTATCTCTATCTCTGGTGGACAAATGTCCGCTTGATATGGTGGACATTTGTCCGCCCTGGCCTTTGGCAAGGCTTTCTGCTCCTGCAAAGCCAGCCTTGCCCGCCGTTTCCGCTCCCCCTCGGTAGAGGATTGGCCGATAAGCAGTTCAATGTTGCTCATATACAGCGCGCCGTTCTGTAACGGCTCCACAAGCCCCAGCTTCATAAAAATCTGCAAGGCTCGCTCTACGGTGCCGACCTGCTGACGGGTAATGGTGGCAATCATCTGTGCGGTGTAGGGGATATTTTCATCAAGCTGCAACTTCCCGCCGTTTTTCAGCGATTTCAGGTACAGTTTCAAGAGAATGTTGGAATAGAGGATACCGTCCTGCATACTTTCCAGCAGCACGATAGCGTCCTCGTCAAAGTAATTCTCTTTCAGCTTGAGGTAGTAGTATTTTCGGTTGTCTGACATGGTTCCTCCTTTGGGTGGATTTGGGGCGTTTGTACGCATTTAGAACGCTGTTTCCGGGGGAAAAGGATAAATGTATCGCACACCCTTTGACACCCACGAAAAAAGCCTTGATTTATGCGGGTTTGAAAGGCTCTAAAGCGTGACATTTATGCCTTTGTTTCCGCTTTCGTTCGGCGGCCTTGAGTTTCTTCATGCGCCCGGCGCAGTCGGGGCAGTATTTCCCCCGGTTGGATTTGGGGACAAAGGCCGCGCCGCAGACGGCGCACCGTTTCCGGCTCCCCCGGTACAAGAGGGCTGCGGCCAGTTCCTCGTCAAGGGGCAGAACAGCCACACGGAACCAGCGGCACATGAGGGAAAAGGAAATGCTCTGGACGCACACGCAAGGCTCCCCGTCGTCTAACAGCAGGCAGTTCCCCTCGTCGTAGTTACAGCACTCATGCACCAGCCGCCGCGCCCGCCGGTGCTGGCGGTAGTCCATGCGGGGCAGCTTATCGCTCATGGCTCTGCTCCTTTCTGCGGCGGGGTTCCTCCCGGCGCAAAATCTGGTCGATATTCCGCTTGACGGTCTGCAACTCCGTGTACCGCTGTTTCTGTTCGTGGTAGGTGTTATACAGGCCGGATTTCTTGGAAACAAGCTGCTCGATCTCGTCCTGCAACGCTTTTCGGGCGGGCAGCTTGGTAATGCCATGCTCCCGGAAGTACCGGGCGGCTGCGTCGGCTATAATAAAGTCGCTCTCATGCGCCTGCCGGTATGCGGCGCGGGCTTTCTCGGATTTCTGCGCTTTCAGCCCGTCGCGGGCGGGCTTGGTCTTGGCGTAAGCAAGTACCTGTTGCTGCAACTCCTTTTTCCCTTGCAGCTTGGTTTCCAGTGCTTTCAGTTCGCTGCTGGTCTGGCGCATTTCCTGATAGGCGGTATCAACGGCGGCTTCTAACTGCTCCGGGGAAGTGAAGCCGTATTCCTGATACACATTCAGCGTCGCGGCCATTTGTTTGAGGTTGTGCATGGTCGCCCAGCGTTCATAGCCCCGGCCTTTGCCCTCGGCTTTCTTCTGCTCAATGTCCACAAGCCGCTGTACATTCGGAGCGGTTTGAGGGGCTTTTGTGGGCTGTATGTCGGTTTTCCCATGCCGGGGATATTCGGGTATAGCCGCGGCCTTTTCTGCGGCTCTGGCGGCGTTCCGCTCCAAAACGGCAAGGACAGCGGCGCGGTCAAAATCGTCGCCCAGCTTGCGGGCGGTAATGGGCTTTGTCCTGTCCGGCGTGAGATAGGATAGCCGCCCCCGGCTCTCCTTAACGGTCACACCCTCCCGCAGCAGCAGAGAAGAAAACTCGTCAAAGCCGGTGGCGGTGGCAAGGGCTTCCCGTATGGTCTGCCGCAGCTTCTCCTTGTTCGTTTCAAACTTGGTCTGCCGGGGCGTGATACCGCCTGCAATCATGGGGGCGTTCTGCTTGTCCAGCGCGGCCTGTCCCTTTTTCTGCGCCCAATACTCCCGGTCTGTGACGCGGTTCTTGCTGCCGTTCAAGAGGTCGATTTGGTAAAGCCCCTCCCGGTGGCACATCTCCATGACTTCGGACTTGAAGTAGCGCAAGGCCGCGTCAGTACAGCGGTGCTTGCAACCGGCTTTCGTGTCGGCTGGCCTGTCCATGTAGGGCAGGAACGGCACTTCCTCTATCCGCAGGCTGTTAATGACGATATGCACATGAATGTTTCCGCTGTGGTTATGCCCGTCCGGGTGGGTGCATACAAGGGCTTGGTGGCCGGGGAAATGCTCGGCGCAAAACTTCTCGCCCAATGCCTGCGCCCGGTCTACGGTCAAGCCGTTGTCCGGGCCGTCCCGTGGGTCAAAGCTGATGATATAGTGGTGGCTTTTCACATCTTCCCGCCGCTGGTTCTTCCCGTAGCGGAGATTTGCCCGCATACACGCAACGGCAAAATCCTCCCCGCCGCAGTTCAGCGTGGACAGCCGGTAGTCCTCGCGGGGAATAAGCCTGCCGGTTTCATCAAGGACGGGCTTCATGGTAAACTCGTCATGCTCAAAAAGCAGGTATTGTTCGGCGGCTCCGTAGTCGGCATTTTTAGAGTTGATATGCTTGAGTGTTGCCAACCGCATCACCTACTTTCTGTAAGACTTCATACTTGAGGGCGGCAAGGTCGGCTATGGCGGCGCGTACCTCGCCGGACAACGCATTGTAGGGTGCGCCGTACTCGTTCAGATACCGGGCAATCTGGTTGAGGTTGCCGCCAATCCTGCCGTACTCGGCGGCCAGCTTCCCGACAGCGGAGAGCAGTTCGTCATTGACCGCCGACACATGGATAACGGGGCGTATGGCGGTGCGCCGTATCGCCTGCCGGAGAAATTCGGACTGGCTGATACCATAGGGCGCAAGCCGCGCAGTGAAGTCGGCGTATTCATCTTCGGACAGCCGGGTTTTCACAACACGGCTGCGGTGGGGCGTGTTGTATCGCTTCGGCATAGGCTATAAACCTCCTTTCACTTATCACAAAAAATAGGCTGGTCTGTTAGGTATTTCCGGGACAGTTCCCGCAAAAAAACGGCCTGCCGGACGGAAATATTTTTGCGGCGCAAGCCGCCATAGCAGGGTTTGGGGAAGGCACTCCCCAACAAGTTTCCCGCGAGGGGCAAAACCGCAGAATTGCGGATTTTGGCACCGTGGTAGAAACTTGCTCTCCGTGACTGCAAACTTTCTCTCACTTCCGTCCGCCACTTTTTTGGAAAACTGCAACCACAAAAGTTTGTTTCTCTTTTTCTGCTACTACTAATCCTGTAAAGGGCATTCCTGCCCGCTTTCGCTAAAATGACACCGGACGCAGTGGTTTCTACCCGGTGTTGGAGAAATCCTTTCTCTTTGCCCTCTACTACGGGTAAATGCTCCAAATGCCAAACACCAGGGCAGAAAAATTCCCTCCTCGCTTACTACTACAACCGGCAGGGGGCAAAATGGCCGGGAGCGGAGCCGGACAACAAAAAAAGCAGTAAATCTTTTTCAAGACTTACTGCTTTCGCTGGCCGCGTCGGTGGCGGCTGGTATTCAGTTTTTATGACTTGTCCGGTGGTTCGTCAAGCCGGAACTTGAATTGACAGTCAATTAACCGCTGCTTTACATAGTCCTCCACCTCGGCGTTGACCTGCCCGTTCACTTTTGAGAAATAGCGGATATATCCGGCGTAGTGGAGCAGGACAGCGTTCACGGCTTCTGGGTCGCCCTCACGGGCTTTGAGGATTGTTTCATAGGGGAGAAGTCTACTCATACCGGCTCACCCCCATTTCTTCGCGTAGCCGCTGCAAGGCAAGCTGGATATGCCGCCCCGCTGTGCTGCGTGACCGGCCAATACACGCGCCGATCACGCGCTGCGGCTGGCGCAGAAAGTAATAGCGCAGGATTTCTTCCCGCGTCTGCTCCGGCAAAACAGAGATCGCGTCGGCAAGGGCGGCGTTGCAGAGCAGGACGGTCTGACCGCAGACGGTAAATGGGTATTCAGGATAATTTGAACAACCATAAAACGATTTTTTTAATACAATATTGTTGCCACACTTAGGACATTTTCCTACAAGGGGTCCCGAGCGCTTAGTGGGAATTTGTACCCCTTATCGATACAAATTCCCCGTAGGCGCTAGGGACCTCTTTAGCTTCTTGGAAGCTGTCAGTAGTATATCTAATAATTTATCTCCATTCCCTTTAGTAACGTGTAACTTTCCAAATTTAAAAAAGCGACTCATAGAATTATTTCCTCCCGTTAAATAATAGATAACTATTAAAAATAGACAATACTTGCTCATAAGTAATGGTACTTAAATTGTTTACTTTGGCGTGTTTCATTGCTTGATGAAACTGATTTTTAGTAAACAGTTGACGATATTCTCGATTGACCCATTTTGAAACAAAGTACGTATATAGCTTCCAATATTTATCTGGAACATCTGTGGTATGGCGGGTAAGTTTTATTAAGACACTGTTTACTTTTGGTTTAGGATGAAAGCATTCCGCTGGCAGCTTAAGCAATTGCTGAATCGAGACTTGAGTGTGCAAGAGCAACCCTAGTGTTCGGTGAATATCCAAGGTACGCTTGTAGAATCCTTCTTCAACAATCAGATAGATGTCAGACGCACGGCTTTCAAAAACCACTTTTTTAATAATTTGTGTGCTTAAATGGTAAGGAATATTCCCAACAATTTTATACCTCTGTTTGTTAGGGAATTGAAACTGTAGAATATCTTGGTGAATTAAAGTGACACGAGTATTCAGTTTTAATTTTTCTGACGATAAGTTGAATAGATGACTGTCTAATTCAATAGACGTTACCTGTTTACTTATTTTAGCCAGTTTCGTCGTTAAATGCCCTTTACCTGTTCCAATTTCGTAAACGGTATCGGTTTCTTTTAAATTCAATTGTTTTATTATTTGGTTGAGTACTTTTTCACTCGTTAAAAAGTTTTGAGAATATTTTATATTTTTGTTCATGTAATCTCTCCTGAAGTGATTACATCTATAAACAAATACAGAAGTTAAACGATTTGTTTGTAATTTTAGTTATCTGTTTAAAAAGTCATAAGATTAGTCACTGGTAGGAATTAATCTAACGTATTTATTTATCTGCGTAATCACTGTTTTTAGTCTGTTTCAAAACAGTAGATGTTTTATCTACATTACGCATTTGGAATACCAACATGACGAATCCCTCCTTCTTAATTACAAATTTTTAGCATCTAATTTAACTTCAATTCCTATTATACAAAATTTTAAGATAATGCAGCAATATCTACTTTTTCAATTTCAAATTGCTTATCAGAAATTGTCTTTTCGTAAGCGATAAAATCTTGCGCATATTGTTGCTCATTAAAAATAGCCACCACTTCGTCATTTTCTAAAACTCGCAAAATGAAACTTAATTCTAAACGCTTTTGTTTGGGGGATTTGATACCATTTGATTTTTCCTGATACCTATTATCCTTATCCTATGGGCTTGCCGAACTTTTGCTATCATTTGGCTATCAAGAAAATGGCTATCAACGGTAAAATTAGATTGGTTTCTCTGGTGGTTTACAACTACATTTTACCACGAAAGACAGGGAAATACAATAACCTTCCTCGCTGTGGTGTATCAAGTGATCTTACTGAACATATGGCGCACCTTATCCAGGCGGCTGTTTGGACGGCGGGGCTGGATGACCGGCTCGCCGACAGCGGCCTGATACCCTTTCAGTTCCGTCAAGCATACGCTCTGCCCGTTGGTGTAAAAGGCCAGATCAGTACGGTATGCCTGTATACAGCGGGCGGGAATCTCGCCAGTAAAGACAACTTCATCCTTTTTTACCTGGGCCGTTTCGATGGTGGCACAGTATTTCGGTGCATCATGATAAGCCCTGGAAAGGTATTCCTGGGGCGCATAGAGGGTGAAGGAGAGATAAGGTTCCAGCAGCTGCGTCCCCGATTCCTTCAATGCCTGTTCCAATACAATCGGGGCCAATGAGCGGAAGTCCGCCGGCGTGCTGACTGGACTGTAATAAAGCCCGTATTCAAAGCAAATCTTACAGTCCGTTACGTTCCAGCCGAACAAGCCCTGCTCCAGCCCGTAACGGATACCATCCCTGACAGCGTTTTGAAAACTCTGGTTCAAGTATCCCAGCGAAACCCGGCTCTCGTATTGTACGCCGGAGCCAAGCGAGAGTGGTGTAACAGACAGTCCTATGGATGCCCAAAACGGGTTGGGCGGCACCTCGATATGGATGGTGTGGCTGGCTGCTTTGAGCGGCCGCTCCATATAAATGACGGAGGGTTCCTTTACCACTGTTTCAAGCTTGTATTTTTCCGACAGCAAAGCGGAAACAACCTCCAACTGCACCCGGCCCAAAAAAGAAAGAATGATCTCATGGGTGATGGAATCCACTTCGCAACGCAAAAGCGGGTCAGTATCCGCAAGTTGCGTAAGAGCGTCCAGCAGCCGTTCTCTTTGCGCTGCCGTTTTCGGCGCAATCGTCGTCCGCAGCATGGGGAGGGGGTCCTCGCGCCACCTTTTACGAGGGAGCCGGGTTTGGTCCCCTAATACATCGTTTAACCTCACGCTGTCGCTGGGAAGGATAACAATTTCACCCTGATAAGCGGTGTCTGTCCGAACAATTTCCCCTTTGGATGGAATACGCATCTCTGTGATTTTCAGCTTTTCTCTCCCGGCCAGGGCCACCGTATCCCGCAGGCGCAGCGTTCCGCTGTATAACCGTAGATAGACACGCCGCTGGCCGCAATCGGTGTACTCAACCTTGAAAACGCTGCCGCATAGGGCGGCGCCCCCCTGTTCCCCAATCGGTTGGAACAGCCCTGTCACCGCATCCATCAACGGTTGAATGCCAAGGCCATTTTTGGCGCTGCCATGATAGACTGGGAACAGGGAGGCGTCTTGAACCCGCTGCTGTTCCTCCCGCGCAAGTTTTTCCCGGCTGATTGGTTCTCCTGCGATATACTTTTCCAATAATTCATCGTTATTTTCGATGACCGCATCCCATGCTTCTATGTCGGTATTTTCCTCCAGGACTATTTCCGGGGACAGCGACACCGTCTGCTTGATGATAATATCGGCGGAGAGCTTATCCCGAACAGACTGAACCACGCTCTGCAAATCAACGCCAGCCTGGTCGATCTTGTTGATAAAGATAACGGTGGGAATGTTCATTTTCCGCAGGGCATGGAACAGAATACGGGTCTGGGCCTGCACGCCATCTTTAGCGGAGATCACCAAGATGGCCCCATCTAAAACAGCCAAAGAGCGGTACACCTCCGCCAAAAAATCCATGTGGCCGGGCGTATCCACAATGTTAACTTTACATCTGTGCCACTGGAAGGAAGTGACTGCCGCTTGAATGGTAATCCCACGCTGCCGCTCCAAAAACATGGTGTCCGTCCTCGTTGTCCCTTTTTCGACGCTCCCCGGTTCTGAAATGGCTCCGCTGGCATATAGCAGGCTCTCCGTCAAGGTCGTCTTTCCAGCGTCTACATGGGCAAGAATTCCAATATTGATTATTTTCATGTGATTGTCCTCCCTTTACAGCCCCAAAGGGCATAAAAATCCCCAGCAGTAAAATACTTTTACCACTGGGGATTATAAGTTGCGGACATACACATATACAGCATACACCTGTTTGTGATTGCTGTTTTTGGGGATATGTCAAAATTGATAAGGCAAAAGTATTCTTAAATTGGGTACAAAAAACTAAGCCCCTACAAAAGGAGCTATCATAATCCTTTGTTCCCACTATTTGATTATAGTTTTATTTAAGAATACCTTGCCGCATATTTTTTACTCCTTTTCTGGATTAAATCCATTGTATCACATCAGTTTTAGGAAAGCAAGTACCTAAAAGAAATTTTTCTTCCCCTTATATGTAACAATCATACCGGCTTCCTAGCGTTCAGAATGTTTTCTGCTGTCTGCTGTGGTGTTTGGTTGGAATTGTCCAACCAAAAGCCGATCCGTGGTGTTGTCTGCATTTTACTAAATACAAATTCAATGTATACAGAAAGATATAAGGAGTGGGAGGGATTCCGCCGTAGTTGGCATTGTAGGAAAATCCAAAAGTTTAGATTTTCCCACAATGCTTATCTTTTGGTCTTTGGTTCGGAATAGTGTAGTGCTGGCGGTCTATCTCTTGTTTTCGGTTGCTTGCTTCCTTACCGTACATGAGCATTCGCACCGGGGTTGTCGTTGCCGTAACCTTCCAGCAGGTTGATGACACCCCAGATGCCGAGACCAGCGCCCAGAGCGATAACGAGGGTCTGAAGAACGGTGATAGCCTGATTGAAAAATGCCATAAATTATAGTTAGCCGGAATCATTTGAAAAGTTTGATTTAGTCATTCATAGGCATACAAAAGCCGGAACAATCGGCACCCAGTTTCCGGGGCCTGATTCCGGCTGTCCTCCTTTTTTTCATTATTTTTTGGTGATTGTCCGCTTTGTACGCCGATGGCCCCATCCGGGGCGGTTGAGGCGGATAGATAAGATCACTCCTTTCACAGCGGAACAGATTTACGCGCCCTCTGCGTCTACTTCATACACATCGTAGACCTCGTTGGGCTTGAGCTTGAGCCGGGTGGACAGGAATGCCTCGATGTCAAAGGCGTTCTTGGGGTCCGCGTCGGCTGTGTACGGGTAATTGGGGTGCTTGGTGATGTCGTACTTGTCCGAGAGGAAAGGCCGCACACCGCGCAGCTGGAGGATGCATTTGCCGCCGTCCATAACGGCCAGTTCATCCTGGCTCATAAGCTCTTTGCCGAGCTTCTGGTAGTTGAGAGAGTGGGAGGTTTCCCGCCCACGGTTCTCGCCGGTGTTGTAGGTGTCGATGGTTTCCTTGCCCAGCACGGCGGCCAGCTCCTTGAGGGTAGTCGGCTCCTTGCCGCCCAGGAAGATGGAGGTATCCATGTTGCCGATGATGGTATCGGCGTTGTCCTTGTAGATGGCTTTGAGCTGGGACTGTGCTTGCAGCACCAGACAGGCGGAGATCTCACGGCTGCGGATGGTGGCGACCAGCTTCTCCAGCTTGGGAATCTGGCCGATGTTGGCACACTCGTCAATGAGGCAGCGCACATGGACCGGCAACCGCCCGCCGTACACATCGTCCGCCTTTTCACACAAGAGGTTGAACAGCTGGGTGTAGCACATGGAGATGAGGAAGTTAAAGCTATCGTCCGTGTCGCTCATAATGAGGAACAGGGCGGTTTTCCGGTCTCCCAGGGTATCCAGCTCCAGCTCGTCGTAGGCCGTGACCTCCCGCAGCTCCGCAATGTCGAACACGGCAAGGCGCGCACCGCAGGAAATCAGAATGGATTTTGCGGTTTTGCCCGCAGCTAGCTTATATTTTTTATACTGGCGGACAGCGAAGTGGCGAGAATCACGGGATTCCAGCTCGTCGAACATCAGGTCAACGGCGTTTTTGTATTCCTCGTCGTCCTCCCGAACTTCCATACTGTTTATCATCTCGATAAGAGTGGAGAAATTCTGTTCCTCCACCGGGGCCTCGTAGTGGATATACCCGATAAGGGCGCAGTACAGCAGCGTCTCCGCCTTGACCCAGAAATCGTCCCCGGCCTTGCCCTCGCCCTTGGTATTGGCAATCAGCGTCGTGACCAGCTTCAAGATGTCCTTCTCTGAGTGAATGTAGGCAAAGGGGTTATAGTGCATGGACTTCTTGAAGTTGATGGTATTGAGGACTTTGATCCGGTAAGGCTCATAGATGACCTTGCCGCGCTTATCCTTCATGGGCTTGCCGTCCTTGCCCAGCTTGGGTGTACCGCGCTGGAGCATTTTACCGCACTCCACCAGGATGGTGCCTTTGGGGTCTGTCACCACATAAGAGCTGTGCATCTGCATCAGGTTCGGTTTCAGCCAGAACCGGGTTTTACCGGAACCGGAGCCGCCGATCACCAAAACATTTTTGTTTCTGGCGGTCTTAGGGTCTTTCGGGCGGCTATTCATGGTCAGGCTTTCCGTTTTCGTCAGAATCACATTGTTCTGGAATACCGGGTCGATGTAGGGTGCAATGTCCTCATGGGTTCCCCATGAAGCGTTTTGTCAAGTGCTTTTTTGAGTTATTGACGCAAATTCTTGTGAAAGCGCGAAAGTGCAAAGTGCAAAGGGTCTGCGTTTTGCACTTTCAACTTGCGGGTTCGGGCGGCTGCTTCTTCTTGATGAAGTTGTACCATTGACCGCCGACACGCCTTGCCCCCAAAGTGCCGCCCATGTTGCGCTTGGCGTTCTGTACTGTCCTCTCGGATATTCCGGCTTCGGCAGCGGCCTTTACAATGTCCTCGCTGGCAAGCTCTTTCCCATCTGCAAGCAGGTCAAGTATCAGCCGTTCCGCCTGTTCGGTCTTGGTGGCGGTGTTCCCGCCCGCGCCGGATAGCAGCTCGTCGGCGGTTATGTCATATTCGCCTATCCACGAAAAGCCTGTTTCCGGGTCAAGGCAAAAGGCTATGGGCTTGCCCTCCGGCGCAAGGGAAGATTTGTCATGGACGATTACCCGCACATTCGGCTCCCGCTTCACGCGCCCGATCAGCAGGACGCTACGGGCGGCGGCTCGAAAGTCGATAGAACCTAAGCCCCGGTAGGCGCTCTGTCCTCCAGCAGCTTTGTTGAGGTGTCCGATAAGGATAACGGCGCAGCCTGTGCGCTCGGCAACATCGGCAAGGCGGCGAAACATGGGGCGCACTTCATTCGCCCGATTCATATCGGTTTTCTCGCCCATGTACGCCTGTATGGGGTCAAGGATTATCAGCCGCGCCCCGTTCTGTGTGATTGCCTTTTCTATGCGCTCGTCGGAAAGGGTAAGCTCCTGCTTGGCTTCGTCAATGACTAGAACGCGGTCAAGGTCGGCTTCGGCTTCTATCAAGCGGGGCTTGACGGTATCGCCCAGCCCGTCCTCGGCTGTCTGGTAAATCACTTGAAACGGCGGCAGGGGCTTCATGCCCGGCAGCGTTCCCCCTGTGGTGCAGGCGGCGGCAAGGCGTAGGGCAAAGGTGGTCTTGCCTTCGCCGGGGTTGCCCTGCACAATGGTTACTTTCCCAAAGGGGATATACGGCTCCCATAGCCATTCAACGGTCTGCGTGTCAACCTCGCTCATGCGGATAATCTCAACGGTTTCTTCCTGCGGCGGCTCTTTCAAGCCGTAAACCGCTTCCCGCAAAAACTTCCCATCTGTGATTTCTGCCCGGTGCTGCAATACCTCGTTCCAATCCTTGAAAAGAGGGATAAGCCGGTGGACGGTGTAGCCCTCCGGCATGAGCTTCACAAGGCGGCTGCAAGCGTCGTTTCCGGCTTCGTCGCTGTCAAGGCAGAGATAAACGGTCTTGATGTTCGGACGGTCAGAGAGAAAGCGGAGCAGGGCTTTTTCTCCCACGCCGCCCAATGACAGGTAGCTTTGCTTCTGCCATTCCTTTTTGAACAGGCAGAGGAAAGAGAGCAGGTCAACGGGGGCTTCAAAGACAAAAAGCCTGTCTCCCTCGCCCCGGTAGCAGAAATTAAAGGCTTTGTCGCTGCCTTTCACATCAAGTCGGAAGTTTCCCGCCGTTCCCTTGCTGTGGGCGTAGCGCGGTATTCCGTCCTCGTCCCGCCCCACAAATACGGCGTTGTGGTGGGCTGCGTCCTCGTAAATATCGCCGCGGGCAAAGAAAAAGCCCGTCACATCTTCATCAATGCGGCGGGCTGCTGTGAGGTAGTTTCTCGCTATGCGGTTGTCTGGGCTGCGGGGCGGCAGTCGGAAGTTAGAAATGGGCGCGGGGCTTGGTCTGTCCGGCGGCGGTGCTGCGCCTTTTTCTCCTGTCAGCAGTTCAACGGCTTCGGTAAAGCTCTTGCCGAAAAACTCCATGACAAAATCAACGGGTGCGCCGCCCTTGCTCTGGCTGTGGCGATACCATTTGTTTCCCCAGACGGTCAAGCTGTCGTGCCGTTTCCAGCGGTATTCCTGTCCTGCGCGGATAAGCTGCTCGCCCTGTGATTGCAGGAAAGAAACAAGGTCGGCTTGGTTCGCCCGGTCTATCTGTTCTTGGGTGTAATACATGGTTGATACCTCGCTTTCTGTGGTTGAATTGTTCATAGTTTTGGAGTAGAATAAAGTCAACAAATCGGAATATTGGAGGCAAAAGACGATGGAAGAAAATAAAACGACAATAGTGGAAAAAACTGTAAAAACAGGAATAACATTTGGTAGTGCTTTAGCTATGGTAATAAGTTATACAACATGGAAATCTGTTTGGTGGGCAATTTTTCATGGCTTGCTTAGTTGGGTATATGTGATTTATTTTGTTTTGCGCTATTAAATTGCCATTTATTGAGTAACACATAGGACGGACAGGCAAAGCAGCGTGCCCGCCCTTTTCTTTATCGCTCTTGTTCCTGCCGCTTGGTGCGGCTCTGTGTCTGCTCCGGCTGGTCGGCTTTCAGCGCAATATCAACGCACTTGCGGATATTGTGCAGCTCGGCAACCTCGGCGCGGGTTTCTTTCAGCTTGGTATATTCCGCTGTTCTCTGCCCGCTGAGGGTGGCGTACTCTTTTTCCCATTCAGCGATAGGCAAGCTCTTTGTCCCTTTCGGCAGATTTGCATGGAGATAGCGGCTCGCTGCGTTCCATAGCGTAAGCTCGGCGCGGTGGGCTTCCTCGTACTTGTCGCGCTTGCTCGTCCAGCCATTTTTCAGCTTTTTCAGCTCGTCGTGAATGGGCTTGTACTCGGTGTAGTTCTTCCCGTATTCAATCAGCTTTTGTAATTCTTTCATGCGCTTCTCGGCGGTTTTCATGCCCGCCCGGATAGCGTCGGCTTGGTCGCTGACAGAGGAAAGGGTAGCGTCCAGCTCCGCAAGGGTGGAAATGCCATGCTCGGAAAGATAGCCTACTGCCTTTGCAACGGTTTTCAGTTCATCGGCGGCGTGCTGCCTTTGCCAACTTTGCGAATACTTCCGGCTCTTTTCTCTCTGAACGCTTAAATACTTCATCAGCAGATTTGCAAGGCCGGGGGATTGCGGGGGCTGCTCCGGGGCGTTTTCCCGCGCCTTGAACAGTTCGCCAATCCATTCTTTGAGCTTTCCAATCTGCGCCCGGATTTCCCGGATAAGGCGGTTTGCCTTTTGGATATTCCGGTTCAGCTCGCCTTTCTCGGTGGCTATGCCTTTCTTCTCCATTTGACAAGCCGCTACGCCCATGTGGACGGTAGGCAGCTCGTCAATGCCGCGCTCGGCGTTACTGCGGTGGTCGATACGCTCCGGGCGTCCGGCGCGTTCAAGGTAGGCATTTGAAATATCCGCCCATGCCTTGCGCCATAAAAGCGCGTTGCCCTTGTCGTTCCAGCCTGTGAGGTCAACTTTGTGTGTCTTGTATCTGCCGCTTGGTAAGCGTATGCGCTCGCCGTTCTCGTCAATGTCATATTCCTTTTTGGACTTCGCCGCCCATGCGCCGCGCTCGTCAAGGGGGCGCATAGTAAGCATGATATGACAATGGGGGTTGCCGCTGTCGGTGTCGTGAATGGCAAAATCAACGCACATTCCTCTTGAAACAAATTGAGAGGAACAGTATTCACGGACAAGCCGGATCTGTTCCTCTCTGGATAATTCTATGGGGAGTGCTGCGTCAATCTCTCTGGCAAGCTGGGCGTTCCCGGCTTTCTCGTAAAGCTCCACGCTGTTCCACAAGGTTGAACGGTCAGAGAAAGAGGGCGGGGCATGGGGCGGCAGTAGGATTTCCGTATGGACAACGCCGCGCTTGCGGGTGTAGTCATGGGTCATTCCGTCCCACTCGTTTGTGATTTTCTCGCCGCTTCGATAGGCGGCTGCGGCAACGGCTGACTTGCCTTTTCCTCGGCTCACAATGCCGATGTTACAATGGTAAATGGCTATGGGTATCACCTCCCGGATAGGATAACCAAACCCGCAAAAATGGTACAGACGCCAACGGCGGGTGTACTGTTTTTGTGGGTGTGCAGGGATAGCCGCGTAAGCGGCGCAAGGGGTGCAGCCCCTTGTTGCGGCAAAGCCGCCATATCGGAGCGCGGGGAAAGTTCCCTGTGCGGAGATACGCCCTCGGCAGAGCGCACACGCCCGCAAGGGTGTATAAGTGCGCCCTTTGTTCCAAAGGGATTATTCGCTTTTCCCGCCCTCGGTGCGTTTTTTCAGATAAGCCCGCGCTTCCTCGCTCGTCAGGGCAAGCCGGAGAAAGGCGGCGGCTTCCTCATCGGTCATGGTCTTGGCTTCCGGCACAATGCTCTCAAAGACTGCGCCTCGGACGACCAGCCGGTGGCTGCGCGTCCGGCGTTCCTCTTGGGATAACTTTTGCCGCAACACCTTTTCCCGATTTTCAAGCTGCCGGATTTTCTTCTTCCCGTCCTCAATCTCGGCTTGCAATTCCTCGCGTTTTTTTTCTCTCGGTTTCGTCATGGGTGGTCACTCCTATTACAATAAATTTGGACAGGGAAGCCGGGCAGCCAGTCCGGTTTCCCTTCCATCTCGTGCCTAAGCTACAATAAGAGGAGCAACTGGCTGACCATTCACTCCTTGGGCTTCTATGTCCGTTAGAAAGACTGTCAGCCATCCTCTTGTTGCAGCGTTCGATTTGAGCAGGTTGAGCCACCGGATGCCGGAGAGTTCGTGTCACCCAATAGATTGAATCGGCAGCGAGAAAAGATGGATTCCGGTTGCAGATTCGTTGTATTGGAGGAATGTGGATGAACTGCGTTGGCATCGATATTTCCAAAGGAAAAAGCATGATCGCCGTCATGCGGCCCTTCGGAGAGGTGGTAGTCTCACCCTTTGAGGTACTTCACACCGACAGCGAACTGAGTAAGCTGGCAAGGCTGCTCAAAAGTCTGGACGGTGAGACCCGTGTGGTGATGGAGTCCACGGGCAATTACCACGCGCCGGTGGCCTGGCTGCTCCACGACGCGGGGCTTTATGTCTCCGTAGTCAATGCAATGCTGGTGCATGACTATGGGAACAACAGTTTAAGACGGGCCAAGACTGACAAGAAGGATGCCGTGAAGCTGGCCAACTACGGCCTTGACCACTGGCTCACGCTGCCGAGATATGTCCCGGAGGAGGATACCCGGCTCATGCTGAAGTCTTGCTACCGGCAGTACCAGCAGTATTCCAAAGTGCGGACCATGCTGAAGAACAACCTGATTTCCCTCCTGGATACCGCTTTCCCGGACGCAAACCGCCTGTTTACCAGTCCGCCCCGCGCCGATGGCAGCGAGAAATGGGTGGACTTTGTAGCTGCTTTTTGGCACTGCGAGTGCGTCTGCGGCCTGTCTGAGAAGGCCTTTACCGCCAAGTACCAGAAATGGTGCAAAAAGCACGGCTACAATTTCAGCGAAGATAAGGCGCTGGACATTTACGCTTCCGCCTGTGGACACTTCGGTGTCATGCCCAAAACGGATACCGCAAAACTTTTGGTAGAACAGGCCATTTCCCAACTCCGGGCAACTTCCGCCGCGTTAGCTGCTCTTAAGCAGGAGATGCAGTCTCTGGCGGCCTCTCTGCCGGAGTATCCTGTGGTGATGGAGATGTTTGGTGTTGGCCCCGCGCTCGGCCCCCAACTCATGGCTGAAATTGGCGATGTGCGCCGTTTTCATTCCAAGAAATCGCTGGTGGCCTTTGCAGGCATTGACGCCCCTCCTTACCAATCCGGCCAAATGGATATTCGTAGCCGCAGCATTTCCAAGCGGGGATCTGCCTCGCTGCGCAGAACGCTTTTTCTGGTGATGGGCGTTCTCCTGCAATGCGCTCCAATGGATGAGCCGGTCTACCAGTTCATGAACAAGAAACGTTCTGAGGGCAAGCCCTACCGTGTCTACATGATGGCCTCCGCCAACAAGTTCCTGCGCATTTACTATGCTTCTGTGAAAGCCTACTTGGATTCTCTGGAACACAACTGATTTCCCAGCGTTATACCATCTGGCTGGCCGCCGTTTTAATTTTGAAACGCTCAGCGGCTTGATTTTGTGTTGCCTTTTTTGCTTCACTAAAAATCTGAAATTTCTACTTGACTTTTATTAGCAGGTCTTTCTACCTGTCGGCATAGAAAAAGGACAGTCGATTTCCTCGGCTGTCCTTTTGATTAGGGTGTTTGGTTTACTCCGTTCTGCTCAATAAATGGGAATATTAAATATCAATACGCCCTTTAATACATTCCTATTAAAACATCAGCTTCGATTGTCAAATGTGTGAGAGTACGCCAATCAACGCAATCTTTTTCAACGCAAAAGAGAAGCGGCGTCATTTCAATAAACGACATTCTTTGTTCTGATGACAACTGTACGGTGGCTGAAACCGTTTCTCTTGAAATGGTTTTAAGATATTTCTCAAAATATTCAACGACAGACTCATTTGAATAATCTGGATTTTTCAAGTGTGCTTGCACTTTAGTCCTGATTTCCCTCAAATGATTTTTCGTAGGAATTACTTTCACAACATATCCGTTAGGAGATAGCAATCGCTGAAATTCTTTGTAGTGTGCAGGCGAAAATATGTCTAAAATACAATCCATACTTCCGTCTTTCAAAGGGATTTTTGATAAGTCAGTAACAAACCACTTCACTGCTTTGCGCTTGTCTTTTTTTGATGCAATCTGTATTGCCTCCCTTGACAAGTCAAAGGCAAAGATGTTTCGTTCTGTTCTTTGCTGTATCTGCCTTGCATAGAAACCCTCGCCGCAACCAACATCTAAAATGTTTCTTATAGATGGCGTATCAGAAATAAACTGTATGATTTTCTCCAACACAACATCATACATGCCATACTCCAAAATTTGGTGCCGGTTGTCAAAAGACCGCTTGCTGTAGTTGGTTTTGGGCGATGATTTTAACAACAAATTTACATACCCATATCTTGAAATATCAAAGCAATGTCCATGTCTACAAATTAGGCTATTGCCTTGTATATCCATTGATTTTGTGCAAATTGGGCATTGAAAATAAACCTTGCTGTCTGCAAAGCGTGATAAATTATTATTCATTTGTTTTTCCTCCGTAATTACATCTCTGCTTCAATAAGCGAGTTATGCAATACGGATAACCGCAACATAACTCGCGGTTTTATCTTAATCTCATAAATGTAACCATTGTGTTGTCCTCCAATCAATTCCGCAGTATTACTCTGCTTTTAGAAAAAGTATAGCACAAAACTATGAACATTTCAACTCTATTTCAGCCTGTCGGCGACGTTGCTCTCTCTGGCATACCGCCGCGCCGCTTCCCGCCGTTCCTCGCTGTATGGGGCGGTCAGACGGAAAGAGAAGCGGCCTTTCTCAATGTCAAACTCCATGCAGCCCGTTTCCGGGTCTGCGTCAGTCTGCTGGCAGATCGCCGGATAACGGCGGCTGTATGCAAGCAGACGCTTTTTCAAGGCGGTGTTGTGGGTGCGGATATGGATAAGGGGGTCTTTCTCGTCAAACCAAATATCGGTGGTCTTTTCCTGCTTGGTAAGCCCTGTTCTCATGCAAACTCCTTTCTGTGCCCCTGTTACGCAATAGGGGCATTTTTCGGGTGTTTTCTCCGGCTCTTGACTTGGAGAAAACGGCGTTTTTGACGATAAAAACCGCCCGGACGTGGAATGGTTCGTCGGGGCGGCTGTTATCGCAAGATTTCCGATTTTTCCGGCTCTTGACCGTCAGACGCAGATAAACACGAACTGTCGGCAAGTATCGTCTTGAGCAGCTTGTCGCGGAATGTTTCTGTGCTGCTGTGATTGAAAAATAACTCCGCAACAATAGTCTGCCCGTTTCTCTGCGTCGTGATGATACTGTCGGGGGTCTGTTCTGCCATAGGCAGCTCCTTTCTCCGGGCACAAAAGAGGGACTTCCCGTAGCCGGAAAATCCCTCTTGGTTGTCGGTTATTCTGTTTTACTGTGCGGGCTGTGCGGCGGCGGTCTGCGCCTTTCTCCTTGCCCGGTATTCCCGCGCCTTGATACGCTCATACTCCCGCTGCTTTTCAAGGTTTCGCGCCCGGTACTCCCTTGAATACTTCCGGTGGTAGGCGCGGCTCTTTTCCTTTTTGGCTTCTTCGATTTCTTCCCGCATTTGCCGGATTTCCTGCTCTGTCGGCTCTGCAAGCTGCGTTACTTCGTTCTCAAATCTGCCGATATAGTTGAAATATATGCTGATGTGCTGGATTGCGTATCTCGCCCTTTTCTGGTCGCGCTCATGCACTTCAATCCTGCTGATAAACTCGTTGAGAATGGCGGGGGTGAGGTCAGTAAAGGCGGCATGGCGTTCCGTCAGCTTCAAAAACTTCTGCGCCCGTCCTCCCGCGTTCTCATAAGCGGATAGCTGCTCTTGGAGTATGGAAAGCTCCGTTTTCAATGCGTAGTATTCTTCTGAATACTTCTGCGACATTTGCTCGTAGCGGTCTTGCGGGATAGTGCCGAGGGCGTTGTCCTCATAGAGCTTGTTCAGCACCTTGTCGATCTGTTCAAGGCGCGTCGTGATTTGTGGGATACGCTTCTGCTGCTTTTTGGTCTGGTCGGTCTGCTGCATGGCAAGGTTCTTTTTCACTAAGGCTTCAAACTCCGCCCGGTTGCTGATAGAATAGTCCTCGATTTTCTTCAGCACTTCCGCGACGGTCTGCATGAGCAAATCCGCGTCAATGATGTGCGGGGAATGGCATTTGGGGTTTTTGGCTTTTCCCTTGTGGTACTCGCTGCAATAGGCAACGTGCCGCTTGCCGCCGTTTCTGTAATCTATGCGGATGTGCATTTTTGCGCCGCAATCCTTACAGAAAAGCAAGCCCGACAAAGGGTGGATTTCCCCGTCCCCGTTGGGGCGTCTGACGGGCGCGTTTTCCAAAATCCGCTGTGCGGTTTCAAAGTCGGCGCGGTCAATAATCGGCTCATGCACATTTTCGGTTATCTGCCATTGGCTCCGGTCTACATAGTGGTTCCGCTTGTCCCGGAAATGCTTTGTAGTCTTGAAGTTGACTACATCGCCGCAATACTCCTGCCGTGTAAGGATATGGGTCAAAGTGGCTTTGTTCCACTTGTAACGGTTATCCTCATTGAGCGCCCTGTTTTTGCACGTTCCCCGCCCGCGCTCTTTCATGTAGAATGTGGGCGTTGGGATTTGCGCCTGCGTCAGATATACGGCGATTTGGTTGCGGTTTTTCCCGTCCAGAAACAGGCGAAAAATCAAACGGACAACTCCGGCGGCTTCCTCGTCGATTATCCAAAAATCCTTGTTGTCCGGGGATTTGACATAGCCATAGAGAGCTTCGGTGGCAATCGGCTTTCCACTCATGCCCTTCGTCTTAATGCCGGTCTTTACTTTCTTGCTGATGTCCTTTGCGTACCACTCCGACATGATGTTGATAAAGGGCGCAAACTCCAATGTGTCGGGCTTCTCGCTGTCTATCCCGTTGTTGACCGCGATAAAGCGCACATTGTTCCGTCTGAATATCTCCATAGCGTTGCCGACTTGGAGATAGTCGCGCCCCCAGCGGGTCATGTCTTTCATAATACACACGCCGATTTTACCGTTTTCTACGTCCTCTATCATGCGGGAGTAGGCGGAGCGGTCGAAAAATCTGCCGCTTTCATCGTCGTCAATGTAGTGCCGGATATTCGTCAATTTTAGCTGTCTGGCGTAGCTTTCCAAAAACTTCTTCTGGTTCTGTATGGAGTTGCTTTCGCCGCCGTCCCTGTCCTCGTCGCCTACGGAAAGGCGGGAGTAAAGGGCTGTGATTTTGTTGTAATCATTCATGTGCATATCCTCCTGTGCGTCCATGTAGAGTTCTTTACACTTAAGATTATGCACTCCACCGGGCAGAACCGTATTCCATGCCGTGCCTGTACTTCTTGGCGTTCTTGCTTTTCAGGTACACAGCCAGCCGCAGGCCGCCGCCGCAGCACAGGCCCACCAGCAGGTCCAGCGGGTGCAGGCTGGGCCACCAGCTGGCCAGCGCCACCGGCAGCGTGGAGAAGAACGAGAGCATTTTTGCCGAAGCGTCCGCACCCACGGCCATCCGCCACGCTTCACCGAAGTTGGTGGAGAAAAGCCCCATCAGGATATACGGCAGGTTCAGCAAAATGAGCTTTTTGATGTTCAGCTGCTTTTTCATCGTTCCAGCTCCTTCCGCTTGTTCCGGTCCACGACGGCGTGTTTTACCAGTTCTTTGAACTGGCTCAGCTTTGCCAGCACGGACGGGCGCTCGGATTTCTCCGCCTTCCTGACCTTTTTCCCGGTGTACTCGGTAAAAGCAGCGGTCAGGGCATCCGCGTCCCGGCCCTTGAAGAAAATCAGGTACTTGGGCGGAGAGCTGCTGCGGTCCTTCTTTACCGCATAGTCCACGCCGTACTTCCGGGCGATCTTTTCAAACTCCTTGATGGAGGGGTCGGTGATCTCGATATTGGAAACGCCCTGATTCTGGCCGATCAGCTGCTTCACCGTCTGCTTGCCGTGGGGAATCACGGGGGTATCCCGGCTTTTCTGCTTTTGCAGCTTCTTTTCCTTGCGGTGGGCAAGGTACTTGGTGATGGCGGCTTTCAACAACCGCCCGGTAAACTTTGTTCCGCTGACTACCAGCGTCAAAGTCCTATTTTCCACTTCCTCCTGCATAGGTCATCGCCTCCTTTCCACGGATTTTGCAGGGGTGGCGCTTGATACTAAGGCGGGACCACCAGCCGCCGCAGCAGGTATTTCAGCATGGCAGGCTCCTTTCAGCGCAGCTGGTCGGAGCGGTCATAGTACAGATGGCCCTGGCGCACTTTGGCATGGCTGAGAATCTTGATATGGCCCTTTTCCTGGTTCTCCAGGCTTTTCTGGTATCCAGCCTCCGTCAGAAATAGGCGGGTCCGTTCACCTTTCCAGCCCACCGGGGAATCGTCGGTCAGCACATCGAAGATAATCATGTGCCGGGTGTCCTCGGCAAACCGCTCCAAATCCATGTACTCATGGCCGTGGTAGTTCTGCGCCCCGGCTTTGAGGCGCATTTCCTCCATCAGCTGGCCCACGGTCTTACGCTCAGGCATGGCGTGCGCCTCCTTTCCCGCGTCCCTGGCCCTTCACGGTCAGGATACCGTCCAGGGTGGTGGCGGTGATCCGCAGGCGCTCGGCGGTGGCAATGTCATTCTTCACGGTCTCGTCGATACCGTGGCCGCAGACCACCAGCACATGGGACCGGCGCAGGTAGTCCCGCGCCATATCCAGCCCGTCCTTGTGTTCCTGGGGAATCTCGTCCTTGAGGAAGGTAGGCAGGAACAGCACCGGGCAGATGGGCGAATACCCGGCGTCGTACACCTGACGGCAGTAGGCCGCAGCGTTCTCGGCGTTCTCATACTGGCTGTTGCTCCAGGGAGCTGTAATGTAAGCAAGGGGGCGTTTCATGGCAAAATCCTTTCTCCCGGTGTTTTCGGGCAGCAGAAAAGCGGCTGTTTACCAGCCGCCTGCGTACATATCGTGGTTAACTTGTGCGGTGTAGTGGTTACTGATAGTGGTGGGCGCATTGAACAGCACCGCAAGCAGATACTGTTTCATGTTGCGGATTTCGGTGGTATTGTTCCGCAGGCACTCCATGACAAACTCGATGTGGGAACTGTCCAGCTTCAAAAAACGGGAGCGGACCACCTCATGGGGGAAGTCGCTGCCAGCGATCCGGGTGGTTTTCCGCTTGGCGCAGACGGTCTCCACCATCAGCTCCACAATCTCGTCCAGGTCCTCCCGATAGGTGGTAAACTCCCGGCACAGGTGGTCATACTCGATGTTCTCCAGAATCAAATCCCGATAACTTTCCATCTCTGAGACAGACATCGCATCCCTTCCTTTCCGTTCCGGCGGTCTTGCCGCCGCTGTTTCCCGGAAGGGAATGGAATCGGTACTTGATCCATGAGTAATTGATTTTTGGGTATTTGATTTCTCTATATTTAATTCTGCGGGCTTTTCCGTATCCGGTTTATCCAGATACGGGTTTTCCGTATCTGGTGAAGCCGTATCTGGTACATCCGTATCCGGCCCAGGCGTTTCCGCCTGCCGGGGCTGGGGCTGTTCATAAATAACATACTCGGTGTCGCTGATCCGGCCCTGCCGGTCCCGCAGCTGGTGGCGCACGATGTAACCGGCGGTTTCCAGCTCCCGCAGCGCATTACCGATGGCGTCCACGCCCTCCTTGCAGATTTTCGCAAGGCCACGGGTGGTATAGTTCCAGTCATCCGGCAGGGACAGCATCATGGAAAGCAGCCCCTTGGCCTTCAGCGACAATTCATGGTTCCGCAGGTGATGATTGCTCATTACCGTATAGTCGCGGGTTCTTTCAATCCGAAAGACCGCCATTGACTTCACTCCTTTCTGTTCTCAGGGCATGAAAAAAGCCACAATCCTGTAAAAAGAATTGTGGCAGTTACACTTTTTCATATTTTCTTGCGTGGAACCAATACAGCGGCCTTTGCGATTTCGGCTTAGAAAATGGTCCCGGTTCCTGAGAAAACGGGAGGGTCTGCAAAACCCGGTCAATGTCGGTGGATTCCATGTCATATTGGGATTGGCAGTTTTCCCGGATAGCATCCTTGATGCTCTGGACAGTACACATATTCATTCCTTTCCTTTCGTAGTGATGATGGGTTTACGGGTGGCGGCGGCGCTTGTCCGGCTTGAAGTCGAGGACATGGCCCTCGATCACACGGGCATACCGCTTGATTTTGATTTCCCGGCGCTTCTGGCTTACGAGGGCGGCCTGATACCCGTCCTCCGTGAGAAACAGCCGCATTTCATCGCCGGGACTACCGTAGGAGCAGGGACGCAGGACGGAAAACTCAATCATCCAGCGGGTGCTGTCCTGGAAACGCTCCACGGCGAGAATGTTGTGTCCTTTCAGCTCACGGGCTGAAATATCCCTCATAGGCGGCTCCTTTCATCGTTCCTGGTCTCTCTGGCGCTTTTTCTGCCATGCCTCCAGCAACTTGATGATAGTTTCCTGCATCCGCTGGGGCGTATAGCTTTTGGGGAAATATTTCCGCAGGGTGTCGGAGGTGAAAGTCACTTTGTCGAGATCACTTTTCTTTTCCTCACCCATGATGACACGCATCATATCGAGGGTCAGATGTCCCTCCTGGCTGTATTTCTTGAGCCGCTGGGCCTGGGAGAGAGAGGGGGTAGCCTGTTCGCTGTCCATCGCGTCCAGCAAGTCCCGCTGTTCCTCTTTTTTGAGGAAAGACAGCTCATAAGCCGGGTTGAGGGCAATTTTCTTTTCATCTACCATATCCAGCAGTTCGGGGATAAGCTCCGTCAGGCGGATATAGCGTTGCACCTGCCTCTGGCTTTCACCGGCTTGGCTTGCAACAAGCTGAATAGAAGTCTGCGACTTCTCGCCAACTTGGCGAGAAGTTAAGTCAGAGCGTTCCCCCTGATGTTTGATGGCCTCCAGCTTCATGCGGTATGCAAATGCTCTTTCACTGGGGAGCAGGCTTTCCCGTTGCAAGTTGCTGTCCACCATAATGATGGTGGCGGCATCATCGTCCAGGTCTCGCACAATAACCGGCATGGTCTCTTTCTCGGCAAGCTCACTGGCCCGGTGCCGCCTGTGTCCGGCTACCAGCTCATAGCCGCCCTCCGGGTCCGGGCGGGCAATCGCCGGAACCAGCACACCGTACTGCCGCACACTGTCGGCGGTCTCCATCATGGCCTCGTCATCCTTGACTTTGAAGGGGTGGTTCTTGAAAGGATGCAGTTCAGACAGCGGGATTTCCCGTATCTTCTCCAGCTTGGCATCCTGGCGGCTTTCTTCGGTGGAAAACAAGTCATCGTATGGAGCCAGTTCTACTTTTTTCGCGCTGCTTTTCAAGTTTTATCACCTCCTTGGTCAGATTCTTGTAGCCCTCGGCCACCTTGCCATTAGGGTCATGGGCAAAAATGCTTTTGCCCTCGGCGCTGATCTCCTTTGCCCGGACAGAATGGGGAATCTCGGTGCCGAACACCTTGATTTTGCTGCCATAGGTCTCCCGCAGCAGGGCAGCGATTTCCTTGGCAAAGTTGGTGCGGTTGTCCACCATCGTCAGCAGTATGCCGTCGATCTGGAGCTTGGGGTTGATTTGCCGCTTCACCTTATTTACGGTCTGGAGCAGCTGTTCCAGGCCCTTGGCGGGCAGATACTCCGCCTGAACGGGGATTATGACCCTGTTGGCGGCGGCCAGGGCGTTGACCGTGAGCATACCCAGGGATGGCTGGCAGTCAATCAGGATATGGGAATACTGTCCCTTGAGCGTGTCCAGATACTGCCGCAGGATGGTCTCACGGCTCATGGCATTCACCAGGGAGACCTCCATACCGGAGAGCTGGATGTCGGCGGGCATCAGGTCAACCCCCTCCGGGTGGTGCAAGATACCCTCGCCAGGGCGCAGCGGCTCGTCCATCAGAATACGGCCCATAGCGTCGGACAGTGTAAAGGGCAGCTTGTCCGGCTGGGGGTGGCCCAAGCTGATGGTCAGGCTGCCTTGCGGGTCTCCGTCGATCAGCAGCACTTTCTTTCCGGCCTGGGCCAGCCCGATCCCCAGGTTCGCGCAGGTGGTTGTCTTGCCAACGCCGCCTTTCTGGTTGGCGATGGCGATAATTTGCGTGTTCATGTTTTGCGTCACCTCCTCAAAATTGGATAAAAAAATAGGCGCTCATTTCTGAACGCCTACATTAGCCAAGCACAGTCTAAACCTGCGCTTTCAGTTGATCTTTGTATTCCGCATAGTGGTCGCTGAGAACATAGTCAATGACCCAGGCTTTGGGAATTAGATAGGTAGAACGGATGTAATAGTGCTTAACGCGATTCTCGCGCATGAGCTTTCTTGCAGTCCCGTCACCGATACCACCCAGCATATTTCTGAACTGCGATAGCGTCACCACATCGGGATACTTGTTAAAAAGTTGCTCATAGTATTTTCGGGTTTTCATTGTATCAGCTCCAATTTATGTATTGTCAACAACGGATGAAGCTGTTACAATTCCTATTAGTGTGTATGTCCCCTGTACGAGTTTGCAGGAGGTATATCCTGCTTACATCCCTCCAACATCCCTCCAGCGCCTCAAATTGGGTATCTGGTTGCCGATAATCGAGGAGGGGACGAATTGCTTGTACTTTTGGTGCTTTGCGTCGAAAATGCTGATTTTATAAGGCTTTTTCGGGTTTTTGATGTTTTGGAAAGTGACGGAAAAGACCGTTTTGTTCCGGTTCAGGCCATTAGGTTCCGAATGGCTTGAATAACTCAAAATCCAGTGGTAGCAATACCGTGCGGGTTCGACCCCCGCCTTCGGCACCACTTTGTCTATGACTTACAGATCTGTGATTTTTTGCGGGTCTGTTTTTTTATAGCCTGCCTTTGCTGTGTTTCGGGACGGGCCGCCCAGGTGCTCTAAGAACGATTGCACTTTTTCACCTGAGATGATATACTTTGAAGGAGAAGAGGGGATGAAGAATGAATATTAAGGTTGATTTAAATTTAAAACAGACACAAAAACTCGTAATGACAACCGAAATGAAGCAGGCGATCGAAATATTGCAGCTGACTTCCATGGAGCTAAACAACCTTATTGATAAGGAGCTTCTGGAAAACCCCATGCTGGAATTTAACGACAGCCCCATGGAATCCATGGAGGTCGTCAAAGACGAGGCAGCCAAGAAAGAGGAAAGCAAGGATCAGATTGAGTGGGATGATTATTTCCAGAATATGCAGTCCACAGAATTCAGGAATACGCCGTCATCCAGCTACGATCCTGATGATGAGTTTAATTTCGAGAAGTTTTCCTATTATGAGACCACACTTAACGAGTACCTGCTGCTCCAGTTCCACGTGCTCTCAGAAGATTTGACAGAAACAGAGAACCTGATCGGGGAATACCTGATTGACTGTATCGATGACAATGGCTATTTGCTCATTGATATGGACTATATCTGCGATATCCTGGGTGTAACGCAGGATGTGGTCGAAAAGCTCATCGGAATTATACAACAATTTGATCCCGCTGGGGTCGGAGCCAGGGATATTAAAGAATGTCTCCTGATACAGCTGCGGCAGGAGGGCTATGACGATGAAGTCTATGAAAATCTTGTCAACAATTATCTGACCGACCTGGCCGAAAACCAATTCAAACGGGTCAGTCAGGAAACGGGCATTTCCACCTCCGAGCTGGCAGTGTTTAAGGAACTTATAAAGACGCTGGAACCCAAGCCGGGACGTCAGTTTACCAATTTTGACGGTGTGAAGTATATTATTCCGGATGGCAGCATTGAGTGGATCGACAACGAGCTGGTGGTTCAGATCAATGATATTTCAGCACCGCGGCTTCAGATCAACTCCTTCTATCAGGGAATGCTGAAGACGCGGAATGAAAATGAGGATACCAAGAAATATATTGAGAAGAAGCTGGATTCAGCAGCTTTTCTCATCAAGAGCATTGAGCAGCGCCGGGATACGATCCGCAAGGTGATCGAGGCCATTGCCCATTACCAGGAAAATTTTTTCAGGGAAGGGGTAGAGGACCTCAAACCGTTGACGCTCAAGGCCATTGCAGATATGATCGAGGTTCACGAATCTACGGTCAGCCGCGCCATTCGTGGAAAATACGTCCAGACGCCAAAGGGAACCTTCTCTCTGAAGTTCTTTTTTAAGAGGGGCTTTTCCCAGGGGGCGGACGATGTATCATCAGAGGCCATCAAACAGAAAATACAGGCCTTTGTGGATGCCGAGGACAAGCGCAAGCCGCTGAGCGACCAGAAAATTGTTGAAATGCTCAAAGAGCAGGGGGTTGATGTGGCCCGCAGGACCATCGCCAAATACCGGGAAGCACTTAACATACTTCCATCATCGAAGCGCAAGCAGTTTCGATAAGACATCACAGACCGGTTGTAGAGGATACAGCCGGTTTTTTTATGTTTATCATTTAACAATGTTAAAAAAGAATGTTTTATGGGCTGAATTAAGGATTTTTCAAGGCTTTCATTTTAATTTTTTTTTAACTTGAAATATCTTCAGAATTGGTATATAATAAATTTGTCCCAGCGGGAACAAAAATGAACAGACAAGATCTGAGACGGAATGGAAGTGAAAAGTTGTCAAGCGAAAACATAAAAATCAGCAAAGAGTTAGTTGACCTGCAGCGTTTAGTTGTGCCGGAAATCGGCTCACTGATTGAGATGCGCTACAACATTCTGTCAACAATCAAAAGCGAAGAGCCCATCGGAAGACGAAATCTTGCTTTTGTCCTCGATATGAGTGAGCGCCAGGTGCGAAATGAGATTGATTTTCTCCAGGCCCAGAAACTCGTTCAGGTAGAACGCCAGGGCGTTGTCCTGACAGAGCTTGGCCGCAAGATCATCATTCAGCTTAAACGCATGCTGTATACCTATAATGGTCTCGAACAGCTTGAGCGTGAGCTGGAGGAAAAGCTGCATCTGAAAAAAGCCATTGTTTCCCCGGGCGATATGGATATGAACTATCAGGTCCTGAAATTCATGGGGCGTTCCGGCGCCCGCTATGTGCTGTCCATCATGAAGTACAAGGATATCCTGGCACTGACTGGCGGCGCCAGCACAGCAGCCATCGCGGAGCAGATGAAGGAAGCCTTTTACCCGGACGTCTATGTGATTCCGGCAAGGGGCGGGATTGGCAAGAGTCACTCGACTCAGGCCAACAACGTCGTCGCTGAAATGGGGCTTAAGCTCCATGCGAACTATGAACTGCTGCATTTACCCGATAACATCGATAACCGCCTTTTGGAAGCCCTGAAGGATTACCCGGAGATTAAACGGGTATTTAATAAAATGGATGACATCGACATTTTTGTCTTTGGTATCGGCCGGGCAGATGTTCTGGCGGACTGGCGGAATATGAAAGAAAGCGAAAAGCAGGCTCTGCTTGACAAGGGCGCTGTGGGAGAGGCTTTCGGACATTATTTCGATATTGACGGAAACGTGGTTTCCCCGTCCAGTACCATCGGGATCAGCATTGAAAACTATAACCGTATCCAGCATGTGATTGCGATATCGGGCGGCGAAAGCAAAGCCGACGCCATTATAGGGGTCAGCCGCGTTAAGCCGAATATGGTGTTAATAACGGATGAAAGCGCTGCTAAAGAGATCATCCGTAAGTTAAATAAATAAGTATTATATTTTTAAGGAGGCAGATAAAATGTCTGTAAAAGTTGCAATTAATGGTTTTGGTAGAATTGGTCGTCTGGCATTCAGACAGATGTTTGGTGCTGAAGGTTATGAAGTAGTAGCGATTAACGACTTAACAAGCCCAAGAATGTTAGCTCATTTATTAAAATATGACTCAGCCCAGGGTACCTATGCTTTAGCTGATAAGGTAGAAGCTAAGGAAGATTCTATCGTTGTTGATGGTAAAGAAATCAAAATCTATGCAGAAGCAGATCCTGCAAAATTACCATGGGGTGAATTAGACGTAGACGTTGTTCTGGAATGTACAGGTTTCTTTGCTTCTAAAGACAAAGCAATGGCTCATGTCAATGCAGGTGCTAAGAAAGTTGTTATCTCTGCTCCGGCAGGCAACGATCTTCCAACCATTGTTTACGGTGTTAATGAAGAAACATTAACCAAAGATGACAAGGTTATCTCTGCTGCATCTTGTACAACAAACTGCTTAGCTCCAATGGCGGATACCTTAAATAAATTAGCGAAGATCAGAAAAGGCTACATGACCACTGTTCATGCTTACACCGGCGATCAGATGACCTTAGATGGACCTCAGAGAAAAGGCGATTTAAGAAGAGCTCGTGCTGCAGCTGTAAACATCGTTCCAAACTCTACCGGTGCTGCTAAAGCAATCGGCCTGGTTATCCCAGAATTAAAGGGTGTTTTAGACGGTGGCGCACAGCGTGTTCCAGTTCCGACAGGTTCATTAACACAGTTAGTAGCTGTTGTTGAAGGCACTGTAACAGCTGACCAGGTTAACGAAGCAATGAAAAAAGCAGCTGACCAGTCCTTTGGTTACACTGAAGAAGAATTAGTATCCTCTGATATCATCGGTATTACCTATGGCTCTTTATTCGATGCCACTCAGACTACTGTTATGGACATGGGCAACAACGAAACCTTAGTAAAAGTTGTTTCCTGGTATGACAATGAAAACTCTTACACAAGCCAGATGGTAAGAACCATCAAATACTTCTCTGAACTTGCATAAATTTTCCATCTTTGGCTCAAAAGCTGCGTTGTTTTTCCATCAAGACTGCGTTGCGTATGCGCAATACGCGCCTTGTCTTTCTGAAAAAGCCGCCTTGCATTTGAACCAAATCTGAAAAAATTTACAACATTAAACTACATAATAACAAGTACTAAATCTGCCCCTACCGGTAGATTTTAAAACGGGGGGTCGCGCGACCCCCTTTTTTAATGAAAATTTGAAAACGAGGTTGAGGAAACTTATGAAAAAAACAGTAAAAGATATCGATTTAAAAGGCAAAAAGGTATTGATGCGTGCGGACTTTAATGTTCCGCTTAATGAAGACGGCGTTATTACCGACGATACCAGAATCCAGGCAGCGCTGCCGACCATCAAGTATATTTTAGACCAGGGTGCTTCACTCATCTTAATGTCTCACCTTGGACGTCCTAAAAATGAACCTGACCCGAAGTTTTCTTTACTGCCAGTTGCAAAAAGATTGTCCGAAGTGCTGGGAACTGAAGTGGTCTTTAACGATGACGGCGAAGTGGTTGGACAGGTGACAAAGGATGCGGCTACAGCGCTTAAACCAGGCCAGATTCTTTTGTTACAGAACACACGTTTCAGACCGGAAGAAAAGAAAAATGATCCTTCTTTTGCCAAAGAACTGGCAAGTCTGGCAGATGTCTTTGTTGAAGACGCCTTTGGCTCCAGCCACCGTGCCCATGCCTCCACAGCAGGTGTTGCAGATTATCTCCCGGCAGTTTCCGGCTTCCTGATCCAGAAAGAGCTTGATTTCATCGGCGGCGCTTTGGAAGATCCTAAAAGACCGTTTGTCGCAATCCTGGGTGGTGCAAAAGTATCCGATAAAATCGGCGTCATCAACAACCTACTGGAAAAGGTTGATTCTCTGATTGTCGGCGGTGGTATGGCTTATACCTTCCTAAAAGCACAGGGTTACGAAATTGGTACTTCCCTGTTAGAAGAAGACAAAATCGATCTGGCAAAGGATTTACTGGCTAAAGCTGAAGCAAAAGGCGTTAAGCTGTTATTGCCCGTTGACGTTGTCGTAGCGCCCGAATTCAAGGCTGACGCGCCTGCAACCAATGTAAAAATTGACGCGATCCCGGCAGACCAGATGGGGCTGGATATCGGAGTTGAAACTCAGAAATTATTTGCCGACACCATTAAGGATGCCAAGACAGTTATCTGGAACGGACCAATGGGCGTCTTTGAATTCCCTGAATTTGCCAAAGGAACGGTTGCGGTTGCCAAAGCGATGGCAGAATCCGATGCGGTGACCATCATCGGCGGCGGTGACTCTGCGGCGGCTGTTAAGCAGCTGGGCTTTGAGGACGGCATGAGCCATATCTCCACAGGCGGCGGTGCTTCCTTAGAATTTATGGAAGGCAAAGTATTACCAGGTATCGACGTTTTAGAAAATAAATAATAAAAAATAAATTATAAATATTTATAGAGGAGAGTACCATTATGTCAAGAAGACCAATCATTGCCGGCAACTGGAAAATGAATAAGGATATCAACGAGGCGGCCGCTTTAATCAACGAGTTAAAGCCCTTAGTAGAAGGCGCAGAGGCAGAAGTTGTTTTCTGCCCGCCTTATGTGGATCTGGTGGAAGCCGTTAAACTGACCGAAGGCACCAATATTGGTATCGGCGCACAGAACATGCACTATGAAACAAGCGGCGCGTTTACCGGCGAAGTCGCTGGCGAAATGCTGACAGCCATCGGTGTAAAATACGTGGTGATCGGCCACTCCGAACGCCGCGAATATTACAACGAAACAGATGAAGCCGTTAATAAAAAAGCCATCAAGGCTCTGGAACTGGGCTTAACGCCCATCGTCTGCTGCGGCGAAACCCTGGAAGAACGTGAAGGCGGAAAAGCTGAAGCCAAGGTAGTTGGTCAGATCAAGGAAGGCTGTAAAAATATCGATGATATTGCTCAGGTCGTCATTGCCTATGAACCTATCTGGGCCATCGGAACCGGCAAAACTGCGTCCAAGGAAGAAGCAGACGAAGCCTGCGGCTGGGTGCGCAAGACTATTGAAGAAATGTATGGCAAAGACGCCGCCGAAGCTGTGCGTGTACAGTACGGTGGAAGCGTGAAGCCGGCCAATGTGGCAGAGCTGATGGCAATGCCAAACATTGATGGCGCTCTGGTTGGCGGCGCCAGCCTGACCGCTGATTTTGCCAAGATCGTTAAATTTTAACAGGAGCCGTCCATAGAGACCGAACGGCTGTGTTAGAATTTGTATTTGATAACGGGAGACGAGGAGAAATACAATAGCTCCGAGCTCCCGTTATTGCTTTGAGTTGAGATGCAAAGAAAGGATTGATATTTATGAGAGGAAATTTAACCGCGCTAATTATCCTGGATGGATACGGCTACACCCCCATTGCGGAGGGCAACGCTGTGCTTGAAGCACCGTCTCCAAACCTGGACGCTTTTTATGAAAAATACCCACATACCCATATTGTTGCCAGTGGTTTAGGAGTTGGATTGCCTGAAGGACAGATGGGGAACTCTGAGGTCGGCCACCTGAATCTGGGAGCAGGCCGCGTGGTCTACCAGGAGCTAACCCGTATTACCAAATCCATTGAGGACGGAGATTTCTTTGAAAATCCGGTTTTTATGGACGGTATTAGAAATGTTAAGGAAAACGGCACAGCCCTGCATGTGATGGGCCTGGTGTCGGACGGCGGCGTCCACAGCCACTTGAAACACCTGTATGGTCTGCTGGAACTGGCCAAAAAGGAAGGCGTTGAGAAAGTCTATGTCCACTGTTTCATGGATGGCCGTGATACTGCTCCGACCAGCGGCCTTGGTTTTATTAAAGAACTGGAAGCAAAGATGGCTGAGATCGGCGTGGGTGAAATCGCAACAGTTGAAGGCCGTTACTATGCCATGGACCGCGACAACCGATGGGAACGTGTTGAAAAAGCTTACGATGCCATTGCTCTGGGCAAGGGCAATGCCGCGGCTTCTGCTGTAGAAGCCATGGAGCTGAGCTACAAAGAAGATGTTAATGACGAATTTGTGGTTCCAACTGTCATTAAGCCAGAAGTGGACAAGCGTGTCCAGGCCAATGATACCATTATTTTCTTCAACTTCCGCCCGGACCGCGCCCGTGAGCTGTCCCGTACCTTTATCGAGCCGGATTTTGCTGAATTTAACCGTGAGCGGGGCTATATTCCAGTACACTATATTACCATGACCCAGTACGACGCCAGCTTTGAAGGAGTTGAGATTGCCTTTAAGCCGGAAACCGTCACCAATACCCTGGGTGAATACCTGAGCGCCAGCGGCGTGCCGCAGCTGCGTATTGCCGAAACAGAAAAATACGCCCATGTCACCTATTTCTTTAATGGCGGCCTGGAAAAACAGTATGAAGGCGAGGACCGTATCCTGGTGCCTTCTCCAAAGGTAGCAACCTATGACCTGCAGCCGGAAATGAGCGCTTACGAGGTAACCGAAAAGGTTCTGGAAGCCATTGATTCGGATAAATATAAAGTCATTATCCTCAACTACGCCAACACCGATATGGTTGGACACACCGGTGTGATGGAAGCGGCTGAAAAAGCCGTTATGGCTGTGGATGAATGCTCTAAAAAGGTGATCGACGCCATTTTATCTAAAGGCGGTAATGTTATTTTGACCGCTGACCACGGCAATGCTGAAAAGATGATTGACTATGACACCAAGAAGCCGTGGACCGCCCACACCACCAATCCGGTAGAATGTGTGATCGCCGGCGCTGGTGAAGTTGAGCTGAGAGACGATGGACGTCTGGCCGACATCTCGCCGACGATTTTGGACCTGCTGGACATGGACGTTCCCGCGGAAATGACCGGGACATCACTTATTAAGAAATAGGAAAAAATTGCGGTTAAAAATCGATTACATGCAAAAAAAGCCCCGAAAATTAGTTTCGGGGCGTATTTTAATATTGAAAAATTCTTAAGGTTATGATAAGATTTATCGTACGATTAAAACGGAGGTGATACAATGAAAACATTCTTAATCGTTCTTTTAGTGATTGCAAGTTTTGCACTGATTATCAGCATTCTGCTGTCACCGGCAAAGGTTGCAGGTATGGGTGGCGCGATCGAAGGCGGCGCTGAAACTTTATTCGGCCGTAAGAAAGCCAGAGGTCTTGAAGCCATTCTTGAAAAGATCACGATTGGTTCCGCTATTGTATTTATGTTATCTGCTTTCATTTATTCACTTTTAGCTTAATCGAAAAATCTGAAAATTTCACGAAGGGGGAATTTGCAAAATGGAATTATGGATCGCTCCTATTATTGGGGTAATCGCATTGTTAGTTGCAGTTTTCTATACTGCCCGTGTCAATAAAGTCGCTGAAGGCACAGACCGTATGAAGGAAATTGCTTCTTACATTCATGAAGGCGCCATGGCTTTCCTGACCAGAGAGTACAAAATGATGGCTGTCTTTATTGTTATTTTATTTATTATCTTGTGTGTGACACCTGGCCTCGGATGGCAGACGGCTGTTTGCTTCTTAATCGGTGCACTTTTCTCAGTTCTGGCTGGTTTCTTCGGCATGAACGTTGCTACCAAAGCAAATGTAAGAACTGCGAATGCCGCTAAGGAAGAAGGCATGAACAAAGCCCTGAGCACAGCTTTTTCAGGCGGTGCCGTTATGGGTATGTGTGTTGTAGGCTTAGGCCTGATTGGTGTCAGCGTACTTTACATTATTTTCCAGGATACAGCTATTGTAACAGGTTTTGGCCTGGGTGCTTCCTCTATGGCTTTATTTGGCCGTGTCGGTGGTGGTATCTATACAAAAGCTGCTGACGTTGGGGCTGACCTTGTTGGTAAGGTAGAAGCCGGTATCCCTGAAGATGACCCGAGAAACCCCGCAGTTATCGCCGATAACGTTGGTGACAACGTTGGTGACGTTGCCGGTATGGGTTCTGACTTATTCGAATCTTATGTTGGTTCTTTAATCTCTGCAATGACCCTGGGTGTTGTTGTAACTCAGAGCGTTGTCGGTATTTTATTCCCATTATTATTGGCCGCTATCGGTATCGTCGCTTCAATCATCGGTACTTTCTTCGTACGCGGTAAAGAAGGCGGAAGCCCGCAGAAATCTTTAAATATGGGTACTTATGTATCCGGTATTCTGGTTATTATTGCTTCCTATTTCCTGTCTACCTATATGTTAGGCAGCTTCTATCCATTCATTGCCATTATCTCTGGTTTAATTGTTGGTATTGCCATCGGCCAGCTGACTGAATACTATACCTCTGAAAAATACAAACCAGTACAGCATATTGCCCAGCAGTCTGAAACTGGTTCTGCAACCACTGTTATTTCCGGTCTGGCTGTTGGTATGAAGTCTACAGCCCTGCCATTGATCGCCATCGCGATTGCTATTTTCCTGGCTTACTGGGCTGCCGGTCTGTTTGGTATCGCCTTAGCAGCTGTTGGTATGTTATCCACCTGTGGTATGACCATCGCCGTCGACGCTTATGGCCCAATCGCTGATAACGCGGGCGGGATTGCGGAAATGTCTGAACTTCCTGAAGATGTCCGTAATATTACAGACCAGCTGGATGCTGTTGGTAACACCACTGCTGCCATCGGTAAAGGCTTTGCCATTGGCTCTGCAGCGTTGACCGCTCTCGGTCTGTTCGCTTCCTATGCCGAAACCGTTGGCTTAAGCCAGATCAGCTTACTGGACCCAATGGTTATCATCGGTTTATTGCTCGGCGCAATGCTGCCGTTCTTATTCTCAGCTTTAACCATGGAAGCTGTCGGCGATGCCGCTAACGACATGATCGAAGAAGTTCGTCGTCAGTTCAAAGAAGACTCCGGCATTATGGCTGGTACCAGCAAACCGGACTATGCAAAATGTGTTGATATCTCAACCGCCGCTGCACTGAAGAAGATGATCGCTCCTGGTCTTCTGGCCATCGTTGCTCCTCTTTTAATGGGTATCCTGTTAGGCGCTGAAGCGCTGGGTGGTTTACTGGCTGGTGCGCTGGCTTCCGGTGTACTCATGGCAATCATGATGTCTAATGCTGGTGGTGCCTGGGATAACGCTAAAAAGTATATCGAATCCGGTGTGCATGGCGGAAAAGGCTCAGAAGCACATAAAGCTGCAGTTGTTGGGGATACCGTAGGCGACCCGTTCAAGGATACTTCCGGACCATCCATCAACATCTTAATCAAATTAATGACTATCGTTGCATTGGTATTCGCACCAATCTTCATGGGTCTCTAAAAAGAAAACACATCCCGCGGCGCCGTTTTTCGGCACCACGGGATTTTTTTATTTATGGCTTTATTTATTAATGGATAAGCTGTATACTATGGAAAGACAAAAGCCTTAAAGGAGAAGCGAATAAAGATGACAGAGCAAGAAAAATTTGAAGCCTATGTGAAAAAATGTATGGAGGATCACCAGGCTGTGGGCATGGCTGTGGCCGTTTTGGACGCCCAGGGCGGGACAAGCTACGAACAGTTTTTTGGAAAACGGGATCGGGAGAGCGGCGCGGCCATCGACGATGAGACCATTTTTGGGCTGGCGTCCCTGACTAAATCCTTTACCTGCCTGGCCATTTTAAAAATGCAGGAGGATGGTATTCTGAGCATCGACGATCCGGTGAGCGACTATATTCCGGAATTTAAGGGAATGAATCAGGGAGAGCCGGTCTTGATCAGGCACCTGATGTACCACAGCGGCGGGTATTTTCCCCAGTCACGGATTGTGGTGGATACTGTGGCCGCAGAGCTGGGGCTGGATGAAGCTGTTGTGGGCGACCTGGCCTACAATGCAGAGCTGGCTCAGGAAGGCTGCCGCCAGGTGGCGGGAAGGCTGGATGCCCAGAACGAGTTTATCGGCCGGCCAGGCGAATATTTCAGTTACTGCAATGATGGCTACGGGCTGCTGTCCGATATTATTTATCATCACGGCGGCTGCGCCTCCTACGCAGATTATCTGCTGGAGCATATTTTAAAGCCTCTGGGAATGGAGCGGAGCTTCTGTGATTTTGTGCGTCCACTGAAGGATGAAAACCACGCGACGCTTTATGCGGTGGTTGCGGGAGAGCTGACAAAGGTCAGGGATTATCATGACAATGCCTTTGTGTTAAACGGCGGCGGTGCTATGAAATCAACATTAAAGGACCTGAAAAAATACATTGCCATGTACCTGAATGGCGGGACAGGCCTTAACAAAGCGGCCATTGCAAAGCCAGAGACCATCGAGGCCATGACCACAAAACACCAGATGGACTCCTATGTGACCGATTATGGTTATGGACTGGATATCAAGGAGCTGAACGGCTTTCAGGTAGCCGGGCACGGAGGCAGCCTGCCCGGCGTTTCCTCACATCTGCTGTGGTGTCTGGAAAGGGGCGTGGGCGTCATTGTGCTGTGCAACACAGAGGATGTGCCAGTCAGCGGGGTGGCAGAGGCAGCCCTGAGCATGGGTATGGGCTTCGAGGCTGAGAGAAAGGCCCATCATTATGAGAACAAACCCTGGGATGCAGAGGACCTCAAGGCAGCCTGCGGCGTTTACGCCTCGGATGAAGGCACAAGGGTGGAGCTTTTGATGAATGAATCGGGAGAGGCGCTGCTGAAAAACGGCGAGAAGACTTCTCCTGTTATCATGATCGAACCCGGTCATGGAATGATTGCAGGGGAGTACGGCGATACCTTTATCCAGATGATTGCCGATGAGCACCGGGGCGTCTTCGGCATGCGCTATGGTTCTAGAATTCTGCCGAGAGCCGAAGCCTGAGTGGGAATTCATCGAGGCCGCAGGCGTGTCAATTTTTCAGCGTGACTTTCTCGTCTGCCACTGTTTTTTTGACCTGCGTTGCGCTATACTGAAATTGTGTACCCGGTACAGCGGGTACCACTTCCTTTCTTTAATGGTGGCAGGAGGGAGATTTCCCTTCTGCCCGATTTAAGAATAAGGACCTTCTAACCCGTAAAAGAATGAGCCCTCCGAAGTACTGGAGGGTTCATTCTTTTATAAGGTCTGGCAGAGGCAGCGCTTCTCTGCATTTTTTATCGCTTCATAAATTCTTAATAAAATCGGCACTTTCTTTGTAAGAATGTTATGGTATCATAATACCATCAGATCGATACTGAAGGACAGAAGGAGTAAGAAATGAACATATTAATATGTGATGACGAACGGGAAATCGTCGACGCTTTGGAGCTTTACCTGAAAAATGAAGGATATGATATTTTTAAGGCCTATTCCGGAAAAGAAGCACTTGAAATAGTCTCTGAAAATACCATCCATCTCATACTGATGGACATTATGATGCCTGAAATGGACGGGATTCACGCAACCCTGAAAATCCGTGAGACCGCAAACATTCCGATTATTTTTCTGTCGGCAAAGGCAGAGGACAACGATAAAATTATGGGGCTGACCGTGGGCGGAGACGATTATATCACCAAGCCCTTTAATCCGCTGGAGGTCATAGCCCGGGTGAAATCTCAACTGCGGCGTTACACGACGCTTGGCAGCTATGTAAAGCGGACAGATGTCTATAAAACAGGCGGTCTTGAACTGGACGACGCCTATAAAAAAGTGACAGTGGACGGGGAAGAGGTTAAGCTGACCCCGGTAGAATATAAAATTTTGAAGTTTTTGATGCGGGAAATGGGAAAAGTCTTTTCCATCGAGCAGATTTATGAAAATGTCTGGGAGGAACCTTCGTACAATGCGGACAATACTGTTGCCGTCCATGTGCGGCGCATTCGCGAAAAGATTGAGATCAATCCGAAGGAGCCCAAATACTTAAAGGTGGTGTGGGGAATTGGATACAAAGTCGAAAAATACCCTCCGCAATAGCGGTGTGATTGTAATAAAAAGTGAGCATCTGCTCCGCAATACAGGCGTAAAGCTCATTGCGTTTATACTGGCAGTGCTACTTCTGAGCACAGGCATCTTTGTGCTGGAGCAGACAGCCACAACAAAAATGGAAGGCTTCGGTATTTCCGAAACTTGGGATGAACAGGATTATCTGAAGAGCAGCTCGCTGCGCTCAGAGGTTTACAGTGTTTATCACGACCTGTTTGCTTTGGCAGATACCTACCGCTCCGAGGAGTATATCCGCAGCGGTGCCCTTCTCGATGAGGACGCTGTCATCGAGGAATATAAGCTCTCGCTGCTCGCAGAAGACCGGAGCCGTTTCGGGCTGTGGGAAAATGAACTTGGAAATGTTGACAGCTATTACTACGGTGAGCGTTCCGACAGCAGTGTGCCAAAGACCGTTATTGATGTGATCAACTCCGACGCTTTCATGGAAAGGCATGGCAAGGAAATCGAGAAGTATCGGGCGGAGCAGATACAAAAGCAGCTTCAGGACTATGCAAACACGCTTAACAGTCTGGAAAATGCCCAGAAAAGCTTTGGTCTTAAATGGTATATTGAGCGGGACGGGCAGAAAAGAACCAGCGGCGAAGGCGTGACGCCGGAGTCCCTGATACAGTCTAAGGTCTATCTCGAAAATGACAAGGGTAAGATCAACGCTTCTCAGGAAATGAGTCATTATAATTATGGTGGAAACAGCAATACTGACAACCGTATTATCCTTGCCTTTGATGATCATAAGGTCAATGAGATGGCTGAAATTTACAGCCAGGATCGGGCGGACGCGGTACTGGCGGTTCAGGTTTTCTTCGTCTGTGGATTATTATCTTTGATCTGCCTGGTAGTGGCCTGTATTGGCGCCGGGCGCCGCGAGACAGACAACGACATTCACCTGCTGGTCATTGACCATATATACTGGGATCTTCATTTGATTATTCTGGCATGGGTTGAGGGGATGCTCATTGCGGCGGGGGTGGCTTGCATTATGTACAGGCTGCCAGCCTACATGTCGGCGATTCTGCTGATCATCGCAGTGGCTCTTGCCTATAACTATGTGCTGAGCATTGTGCGTGTGATCAAGGCGCACCGCTTTATGGACTGGTTTGGAACATTGGTGCTGTGCAAAAAATGCTGGCGTCTGATCAAGCGTTTCTGCCGGAGAATCCGGGATTTTTACCGGAATGTGATCAAGGGCCGCTCGCTGGTGCTGCTGCTGTGCGCCGCCATTATCATCTGCGCGATCGTGGGAATGCTCATTATTGCACTGCCGCCAGTCGGCATTATTCTGCTGGGCGTGACGCTGTGGTTTGGCGCAAAGCGGGCAAAATCTCTGGATCAGACCATCAAAGGCGTGGAGCGCATCTATGAGGGTGATACGGACTATAAAATTGAGGTTGAAGGGCATGGGCCGGTGGAAGAAATGGCAAAAAACATCAATAATATCAATGAGGGCTTGTCGACGGCAGTCAGAGACGCAGTGGAAAAAGAGCTGAAAAGCGAGCGGCTGAAAACAGAGCTGATCACCAATGTCTCCCATGATATTCGTACCCCGCTGACATCCATCATCACCTATATCGACCTGCTGAAAAAAGAGGATATTGACGAGGAATCCAGGGAGCGCTACATTGGTGTACTGGAACAGAAAGCGGCGCGGCTGAAAGCGCTGACCGACGATCTTTTTGAGGCGGCGAAAGCCTCCACAGGTAATATGGAGGTACATTGGGATACCGTAAATATGGAAGCGCTGGTAAACCAGGGGATGGGTGAGCTTGAGGACAAGATTGAAGATTCCGGTCTTCAGTTTATTGTCAGCCGTCCCCAGGAGAAAGTGCTGGTACGCGCAGACGGCCGCCTGCTCTGGCGGGTGATTGAAAATCTGCTGTTCAATGTGCTGAAATATGCGCTGCCTGGCTCCAGAGTCTATATGACCATTGACAGGGATCTGTTTACAGACCGAGGCGTTTTTATTATTAAAAATATCTCGGCTGATCCGCTGAATATTCCGGCTGAAGAGCTGCTGGAACGTTTTAAACGCGGGGACGATACCCGTCACAGTGAGGGAAGCGGCCTGGGACTCGCCATTGCCAAGGATCTGACCGAGCTGCAGAACGGCCAGTTTGACCTGAGTATCGACGGTGATTTGTTCAAGGCAACAGTTTATCTGGAACTGACGCCGGACGACGAGCCTTTAAAAGCGGCAGAGGAGGGAGCCGGCGCATCGGATGTTGAAGAAAAAAGCGAATAGATAAAGTATAAGCTGGGGGACTGTTTTCACAGAGCCCCAGCTTTGTTTTTTTTGTCAAGATTGGTATAAAATTTGGCAGAATATGGAATGGAATTTTTTCTGAAAAACGGTATACTTTAAAGTAACAATGAGATCATGGAGGAATTAAAATGGACGTGAATCAGTTATTTGAGGATTATCCCCTGACCCGTCGTATGCAGCGGGGCGAGGAGGTTATATGGTTTAATCCGGATTCTGGAAAACAGGAGGTGCTGCCTTTTACCGCAGACGATACCGCCGATGCGGAGGCGAGACTGCGGCGCTTTGCACCCTATATTAAGGCCAGCTTTCCCGAAACCAGAGGGGCCGGCGGCATTATTGAATCACCGGTAAAGGAAGCGCCGGATATGCAGGCCTCTCTCGAGAAGCGGTACGGAAGGGATATCCCCGGCAGGCTGCTGATTAAATGTGACAGCCATCTGCCGGTTTCTGGCTCCATCAAGGCCCGGGGCGGCATTTACGAGGTGCTCAAGCTGGCGGAAAGCATTGCCATTGAGAAAGGAATGCTGAGCGATGCGGATAATTATGCCGTTTTGGCCGAAAAACGCTTTAAAGACCTGTTTTCCGGTTACAGGGTTGCTGTCGGCTCTACTGGTAATCTTGGGCTGAGTATTGGCATTATCAGCGCAAAGCTGGGCTTTGACGTTACAGTGCACATGTCGGCAGACGCCAGACAGTGGAAAAAGGATATGCTGCGCTCAAAGGGGGTGCATGTCATCGAGTATCCTGAGGATTATCAGAAAGCTGTGGCCGAGGGAAGAAAACAGGCAGAAGGAGATCCTACATGTCATTTCGTGGATGATGAAGGCTCCTCCGATTTGTTTCTGGGGTATTCCACAGCGGCGGAGCGCCTGAAAAAGCAGCTTGATGGCATGGGGATCATTATCGACAGTGCGCACCCTCTGTTTGTCTATCTGCCCTGTGGCGTGGGCGGCGGCCCCGGTGGGGTGACCTTTGGGTTAAAAACCGTGTTTGGCGAAAACGCCCACTGCTTTTTTGCAGAGCCCACCCACGCACCCTGTATGCTGCTGGGGATGATGACTGGCCTTAACGATAGCATCAGCGTTTCAGACATTGGCTTGGACGGAAAAACAGCCGCTGACGGTCTGGCGGTCAGCCGTCCCTCTCGCCTGGTGGGACGAGTGATGAGAACACTGATCGACGGCGCGTTTACCGTAGAGGATGCGGAAATGTATCGGCTGCTGAGGCTGGTTATGGATACGGAGCGTCTGACCATCGAGCCTTCAGGCTGTGCGGGCTTCCCGGGTCCATCCCACGTGTTGGGCGACGCCGCTTATCTTCAAGAAAAGGGCCTGACAGGGGAACGATTAAAAAATGCCGTGCACCTGGTCTGGGCTACCGGTGGCAATATGGTGCCAGAGGAGGAGATGAAGGCCTATTACAAAAAAGGCTGCCAGCTCACAGAGGAATCGTAAAGGAATATAAAAAGCTGCTTACTCTGCGCTTGACAGGGGAGCAGCTTTTTTATCGGAACGGGCAAAGGCGAATAGTCAAAATCCATCAAGAATCGGTCAAAAATCAGAATATACGCTTTCGTAAAATTCGAGTAAAATAAAAGCATCCATTACAAAGAAGAACGGGATGTCGACAACCCCTGATAAAATGTTTTAAATTAAGAAAGAGGTTCTAAAAATGTTAAAAACTACAAGAAAATCCGATCCGGCTGTTTACGAAATTGTCGCGGCAGAGCTGAAGCGTCAGGAACACAATATTGAAATGATCGCATCTGAGAGTACTGCGCCCACCGAGGTGCTTGAGCTCAGCGGCTCTATCTTCACCAATAAAACCGAGGAAGGCTACCCGGGTGCCCGGTTCCAGGCTGGCTCGGAGGAAGCTGATAAGATTGAGAATCTGGCCCGCGACCGCGCAAAGGCACTCTTTGGGGCAGACCATGTCAATGTTCAGTCATACTCCGGCTCTACAGCCAACTACTGTGTCTACTCCGCCATTCTGACGCCCGGCGACCGCGTGCTCAGCATGCGTCTGGATCAGGGCGGCCATCTGACCCATGGTTCCCCGGTAAACTTTTTGAGAAAGGTCTACGAATACGATTTTTACGGCGTCGATCCCGAAACCGAACAGATTGACTACGACGCCCTTGAAGCAAAAGCCATGGAGTACAGACCAAAGCTCATTATCGGAGGTGCGAGCTCCTATCCGCGCCTGATCGATTACGAACGGATGGCGGCTATCGCGAAAAAATGCGGTGCTTACCTGATGATCGATATGGCGCATATTGCCGGTTTGGTAGCGGCAGGGGTAATCCCAAGCCCAATCCCCTATGCTGATTTTGTATCTTCCTCCACTACAAAAACCTTCTGCGGACCACGCTCCGGTATGGTATTCTGTAAAAAAGAACATGCCAAGCTTTTAGACAAGGGCACCTTCCCGGGCACCCTCGGTTCCATTCATCTGGCAACCATTGCCGCTAAGGCCTGGTCATTTGGTTATGCAGCCACCCCTGAATTTAAGGCAGTTATGGAGCAGATTGTCAAAAACGCTAAGTGTCTGGCCGAGGCGCTTCAGAACTACGGCTTCCGCATTATCAGCGGCGGCACAGATAACCATATCGTCATGGTAGATTTAAGGCCGAAGAACCTGACCGGTAAAGCCTTTGAGGAAGCCCTGGAATATGTTGGGATTACCGTGAACAAAAATGTCATCCCCTTTGACAAGGAAAGCCCTATGGTGACCAGCGGCGTGCGTATTGGTCTCACCTCTACCACCCAGCGCGGCCTTAAGGAAAAAGAAATTACAGAGATCGCCGGTATTATGAACGCGGTCGCGAATAATGTGGACGATAAGGACAAGCTCGATGAGCTCAAGGCTCAGGCAGAAGCCCTGATTTCAAGATTTCCACTGTACCCGGAAGGCTACTTTGAGGACTGAGCCTGTCACATTCAGAAAGCGGTTTGAGGCCTCTTAGCAGGCTTTGGAAAAAAGCTGGCAGCGGATACCAAGGTATCCGCCGCCATCGGTTTATCGTATGGGAGGGTAACTTTTGGAAACTTTTAATAATATCATCAATGCTGTCAGCAGTGTGGTATGGAGCACGCCGCTGGTGGTGCTGTGCCTGATCGCAGGGCTTGTTTTTTCAATATGGCTGGGCTTTCCGCAAATCCGTCATTTTAAGGATATGGTCGGCCTGATTGTTCACCAGGAAAAGGGAAGTAAAAGCGGAATTACGCCATTCCAGGCCTTTGCCACAACGGTCGGCTCCCGCGTGGGCATGGGCTCTGTGGCCGGTGTGGCCACAGGCATTTACTTTGGCGGCCCAGGCGCACTGGTGTGGATGTGGATATTGGGGCTTCTGGGCGCGGCGACGGCGCTTGTAGAAACAACGCTGGCCCAGGCCTATAAGCGCCGGGTCAACGATGAATATATCGGCGGTCCGGCCCTTTACATTGAGCGTGGCTTCAAGAACAAATGGATTTCGAGCAAGTACGCTAAGGTTTTTGCCGTGGCGACTATTCTGGGGCCGGGTATCCTGATGCCAGGGCTGCATTCCAATTCATTGGCAAGCACCTTTGAACGCTCCTTTGGGCTGCCGATGATCTTCGGCGGTATTCTGCTCTGCGTGTTTTTGGGGATAGTGACCTTCGGCGGGGTCAAACGTATCGGGAAGTTTGCGGAAAAGGCAGCGCCGGCCATGTGTCTGGTCTATATGCTCATGGCCATTGGCATTATTGTAATTTATTACCAGAATATCCCATCTACCATTGCGCTGGTTTTCAAATCCGCTTTTGGCGCAGACGCTGTCTTTGGCGGTATTGTGGGCTCGGCCATTGCCTGGGGGGTTAAGCGCGGTGTTTACTCCACCGAGGCGGGGCAGGGTTCCGGAGCCATCGTGGCCTCGGCGGCTGAGACATCTCATCCGGTGAAGCAGGGCCTGGTGCAGGCGCTGTCGGTTTACATTGTATCCTTTATTGTCTGTACCTCCACGGCTATTATTCTTCTGCTGAGCATGTCCTATAATGTGGCAGGACCGGATGGCGGCATGCTGGTAGAATATCTTCCTGGCAGCCAGTACGGCGTAGGCTGGACACAGGACATTCTGGAAGCCACTTATGGCGGCCTTATCGGCGGGAAGCTGTTCGCAGTCATCATCAGCCTTTTTATTTTTACCAGTCTCATTGGCTACTCTTACCAGGCAGAGAGTAATGTGAATTATCTGTTCCATGGAAAAAAGATAGCTGTTCAGGTATTTAGGGCTATCTTTATCCTGTCCACCTTTTCCGGCGTTATTGTAAACGCCGATGCCATCTGGACCATGGGCGATACCGGCGCGGGCATTATGACCTGGCTCAATATTGTGGCCGTTTTACTTCTATCCAGACAGGCGGTCAGTATGGTAAAGGACTATCAACGGCAGAAGTGCGAGGGACTGGATCCGGTATTTCATCCCGCGGATTTCGGCATTGACGACCCAGACCACATCTGGGATAAGTATGCGGAGAAATAAAAATTCAGAAAACTTCCAAAGCTGTCTTTGGGAGTTTTTGTGATATAATGAATAAACCAAAACAGGGGGTGACGGCATGAAAATACAGGAGACAGACTGGGGTTATGTGGAGTGGCAGCATATTCATGAGGAGGACAATCCCAGACAGTCCATGAATATTGGGCGGACGGTGATTCTGCCTGGAAAGCACCAGGTAGAGCATGTGCATTACGGCCAGGAGCAGCTGGTTTATATCCTGAGCGGCGAGGGAATTTACGTGATCAACGGCGAGCGCAGGCGCTGTGCCAAAGGGGCAGTGCTTTATATGGAGGCGGGCAGCACACACGAAACTATTAATGACACCGGCGAGCCCATCTGTGAGCTTTTAGTATCCAATCCTGTCAGCGGCGCGCGGGAAATTACCATGCGCGAGATGAAAAGAATGGACAGCAGCGGTAAAAATGCCCTGTACGCGGCAGTCGAGAGCTTGCGTGCGCCGCTCATTGAGCCGCTTAACCTGCCGCTCACTATTTTTGACGCCGAATGGCGTACCGTGCTCCAGACACCACATTTCCCCGCATTCTGCAAAAAGCACTGCGACCCCGAAAAGCATCCGGAAGCCTGCGCCTGTATGGACATCTGCTCCTTTACGGCCGACGCCGCCTGTACCGAGAGTGTCTGTCCCATGAGCCTGAGGGTCTACAGCGTGCCCATCATCCATAATGACCTGTGCATCGGCGTGGTGCGCGGCGGCTTTATCCTGCTGTCTGGTTCCCGGGTGGAGGAGCACGAGGGCCTGTACGATATGCCTGAAAGCGCGGCCCTCAGCATTAAAAAGCTTCTGGGCGAAATTGCCAATAATATTGTCAACTACTGTGTGTTTGACGATGCCCGGAGGGAGCTCGAGACAAAGGAGAAGGCCATAAAGAACTCACAGCGGCAGGGTGAAATCCTCGAGCAGAACCTTCAGCTGGCCCAGGATACCGTGACCAATTTAAAAATTAATCACCACTTTCTGTTCAACACCCTCAACTGTATGGCCTCCATGGCCCTGCAGGACGGCTCGGAGCGCCTGTACGCCGGGATTATCGATCTGGCCGATCTGTTTCGCTATACCATGAAAACCGACTGCCGCTTTGTCCCCTTCGAAAAAGAGCTGGCCTATCTCAATAATTACCTCAACCTTCAAAAGCTCCGGTACCGAAAGGGCCTAAGCCTTACCTATGATTTGAGCGATGCCCTCATAGGGATTGCCGTGCCTTTTAATTTTTTACAGCCCATCGCAGAAAACGCCTTTATTCACGGTTTTGCAGGAAACGTCAAGGAACGGAAAATTGCGTTAAAAACCTGGGTGTCTGATGGCCGCGCCCACATTGTTATTCAGAATAACGGCACGGTGATGGACCCCATCACCCTGAATCGTGTTAACCGCAGCCTCGCCAGCGGCAGCGGCCACGGACTTTCCCTGATTTACACCAAGCTGGCCGCTGCCTTTGGTGGAAATTTTACCATGACCATTCTATCAGACCAGAACGGTACCAGCGTGGTGGTCAACCTGCCAGTCACAGCCGCAGAGGAGGAACTCCATGATTAAAGCCATTATTGTCGACGACGAACCAGCCGTATCCGAGATTTTGACCTTTTTTATCAAAAAGAACGAGCTGCCCATTGAGATTGTGGGGATAGCTGAGGATGGCCAGGAGGCCATAGCGCTTATCGGGCAGGAAAAGCCTCGGCTGGTATTTCTGGATATTCAGATGCCTGTCATGAACGGATTTGAGGTCATGCAGAGGAGCAACAGCGAAACGGACTTTATCATCATCACTGCATTTGAGTCCTTCAGCTATGCCCAGAAAGCCCTGCGCCTGGGGGCAAAGGATATTCTGCTCAAGCCCATCCAGTACGAACAGTTTACAGAAGCCCTTACCCGGGCCATCGGCTGGCAGTTTACCGGAAACGCTACCGTGAACGGTGTGCTGGAATATATCCACAGTCACTACGCCGAAAAAATAGATCTGACCACACTGGCGGACATCTCCTATTCAACGCCCAGCCAGATAGCCAGGCTTTTTAAAAAGTATATGGACAGCACTGTCATGACTTATGTGCACAAAGTGCGCATCGAGAAAGCCATGACCCTGCTGGAAAGCGGTGAGGCCAGCGTTAAAGAAGCGGCTCTGCTGTCAGGGTACGAGAGCCTGAATAATTTCTATAAATATTTTAAACAGCACACCGGTATGACGCCGGCGGCGTTCTGCGAAAAGAAGTCATAAAAAGATCCGTTGTGCCGCATCTGGCGGCACAACGGATCTTTTTATGAGGCTCTGTTTTACACAAATCTTCCGGCAGAGAGCACATCCCAGGATGCGGTTGTCCCAGAATAAGAGAATATTTTGGCGGATAAAGACCAAGGCCTGGGACTGCTGTCAAAAACAAAGTACCAGTCTTTACGGAGAATGCCGGTACTCTGAGAGAAAATTGATCAGCTGGTACTTGGGCATCTTATGGCTGTCTGGCTTCATAGGCTGCGATCGTATCGTAGCTGTAGTTATTTTTATTCAGAGTATCCCCTTTATTTACAAGAATAATCTAGATATTCCTGATAGCTTTGTCTAAACTGCTGGTGCCGGTTTTTTCACTGTTCTTTGCCCAACTCATCCATCCGGTGTTTTCATTAGTCCCGGCATAGCTGCGCCGGTCAGTTTCTGTCTGAGGAGCTGTAACTGAGCCAAAATAGTAAAATCGTAAAGTGTTGTGCTGGCTTTTTTGCTTTGGTCTGGCTTTGAGATTTCTGAGCCTGCACCCAAAAGAAATTAATACTGTTCTAAGCCTTTAAGGTAAATTGACATAAAAGCAATTGCCCTTTACAATAGAGATAGATATAACGTTAATCAAATTGAAAAGGAGAAAAATAATGAGAAAAGAACAGACCGTACCATCCTTTGACGGTATGGAACTGGTAGTGACTGTGGATAGCCCGGAGGTATGCAGGGCGGTTGTGGTCTTTGTTCATGGGCTCTGTGAGCATCAGGGGCGGTACGACTACATCACCGACAAATTTACCGCACGTGATTTTAAGGTATATCGATTTGACCACAGAGGCCATGGAAAATCCTCCGGTGACCGATATTTTTATACGAATAAGGATGAAATCATCGATGACACCAACTTTATTATTGAACTGGCTAAAGGTGAAAATCCAGAGCTGCCAGTATACGTGATCGGGCACAGCATGGGCGGCTTCGCGGCAGCGGCATTTGGCACTAAGTATCCGGATGTGGTGGACGGTATTATACTCTCCGGCGGCCTGACCCGCGACAACACTGGACTCATCATCAACGTGGATATGGAGCTTGCTCCGAAAACGGAATTTCCAAATGAGCTTGGCGACGGCGTGTGCAGTGACCCGGCAGTGGTGGAAGCCTATGGAAAGGACCCGCTCAATGGCAAGTTCTTTACCGCCGGTCTGTGCCAGAGCATCGCTGAGGGGCTGCGCTGGCTCATGGACAACAAGACTTTCAGCTATCCGGTGCTGCTGCTCCACGGCGAGAAGGACGCGCTGGTATCCCCCAAGGACACCATGGATTTCTTCGCCGATATCCCATCCAAGGACAAGCAGATGAAAATCTATGGTAATGCCTGTCATGAAATTTTTAATGAATATATCCGTGACGAGGTTATCGAGGATGCCTTGGCATGGATTGAATACCGTCTAGGGTAAAAACAAGTATAGAATCCCGCGGTGATGCGAAATACGCCGCCGCGGATTTTTATTTGCTCTAAATTGAATAAGACTGGGTTTTGTTGTTCTTTTGTTGTACTCTGGGGTGTAAGATAGGGTAAGAAATAATCTAAGGATACAAAAGAAGGGAGCACTTAAAATTAGAAGGATTCATACTTTACTCATCACCTTTCTCGCCTTCCTGCTGCTTAAGGCAGGAGGAAGGGTAGGAAGCCGCTGCACTATCTGCCATTCAGGCTCGAAAGGGCTTTATGGTTGGAGGAAAACAGGCTGGCTATGCCTAGAAGAAGGGAACACCTCTGTACGTGCAGCAAGGTGATCTGAGCCTTACGCTGGCCATCGCCGAGGCTGTGATTGTCCGACACAGAAAAAAGTATTCATAAAGGAGAAATCAAAATGAAACAGAAGACAGCTGTATTTTTAAGTATTGTGGTATTTGCTGTTCTGGTGGCTACAGCCTGTTCAAATTCCAGTCAGAAAAAGGAAGAAATTCCGAATCCCATGGTGCGTTATGATACAATGGATCAGATTGAGAAAAAAATTGGGTATTCCCCGGCGATTCTGCCAGCCTACTCGGGCTTTGAGCTGAAAGAAATGTACATTATCGGCGATGAACTGGTGGATCTGAGATATCAGAAAACCGGCGGAGCAGAAGCGGCCCTCCGCAGCCAGAAGAATGCAGAAGGTGACATCAGCGGCTATCAACAGCTGAGCTACAGCCCGGAAACCTATAACGGTATCACCTATAATATTGCCGAAAATGCTGACGATCAGGCGATTGTCGCGTGTTTTACCAAGGGAGACATGACCTATTCCATGTCTGCAGTCGGACTGGATAAGAATACCTTTAAGAGTGAATTTGCAGCAGTGATCGATGAGGTCAATAATCAATAGGGGGTCGTAGAAGACCGCAGACAGCCAGGAAAGGACAGATAAAATGAGAAAAGGACGTTATTACAGAAGTAAGAGAAAAATTCATTTAAAACCGCGGTTTTTTATAGTTTTGGCAGCAGTGCTGCTGGTATGCCTCGTTGTGTCTTCCATGGTGATCGGAAGGCACAACATTGAGAAAGGAGCAGCTGCCCAGGAACAGATTGCCGGTAAAATGGCAGAGGTCAGCAGCAGCTTTCAGGTACCAGCCGCAGCCGGTGTGCTGCAGATGGCAGTCAATGAACAGAAAAAGGCCGGAGGGCCAAGGGTGGACGCTGAGCTGAGAGCAAAGATGGATGAAGTGAAGGCCAAGTTAGCAGCGGGTGACACCGCGGACCTGAAGGTAGTTTTCTTTAGCTTTGACGACGGCCCCAGCGAGCATACCGGGGAGATTCTGGATATGCTTAAAAAGTATAACATCAAAGCCACCTTCTTTACGAACGGCAGGGAAGGACCAGCCATGGAAGAGGCTTACAGGCGCATTGTGAAGGAGGGGCATACACTGGCTAACCATACCTGGAGCCATCAGTACAGCCTCTACAATAATCCGGATGCCTTTTACGCTGATGTGGAAAAACTGGACGCTTACCAGAAGCAGGTGACTGGTCTAAAGCAGACCTCCCACCTGTTCCGTTTTCCAGGCGGCTCTGCAAACGCCAATGCTACCTGTACCCGGGGGATAGTGAACCGGGGTTACAACTATGTGGATTGGAACGTGGTGTGCGGCGATGGCACCAGCAACAGCCTGAGCGTTGATCAGCTGACGAAAAACTTTATTGACGGTGTTCACGGGCATAATGTCTCCACGGTGCTCTGCCATGCCGAGCAGAAGGAAAATACCCGCAAGGCACTGGATAAAACCTTTAAAACCCTGCTGAAGGAAGGATACACTTTTTTACCTATGGAATATGATATGGAGCTGCCAAGACAGCTGTAGGCGAGAGGAGAGACAAAATGAAGCCCTGGAAGACTGGCAGGATGTCGCTTCTGCTGCTGGTCATGGCCGCGTTTAACGTCTTTGCCGCGAGGAGTAAAATTTCATATCGCCCTGCCAGAAAAGTATCATCCTTTTAAAAGGATATTCTTTCAGAACTGTGGGCAGCTTTTTGATCTGGATGCTTATACTGTTTTTAGTCTTTGCGGGCATCGTACTGTTTCTCAGGGGCGTTTCTCTGCTTTCGGGCGCAGTTATTCGTATGGTAACCTGGCGGACTGCAGGCGGAGGAGGAGCGTCTCTGGGAGTGATGATCCTTATTGGGATTCTGGAAGTCTGGCTATGAGAAGATTAAGGACCTGGACATCAGAAGCTTTTTTGACTCGGAATATAAATCTGTACATTACGCCTATTGTCTATGGTGACATAGAAAATTTAAATGTAGATGCCCTCAGTATTGAGGAAACATTTACCAGTGAAGCACTGATGGAGCGTGCTAACCAGAAGAACAAGGATGTGCACCCTGGACCGTCAACGATGTCGACAGCATGCAGAGGATGATTGACTGCGATGTGCATAACATTATCATCGGCTTTGGGCTGTAAAAAAAGGCTGCGAGAGGTAAGCCGATGAGTAGTGCTGTTTTCGATGGGGATTCCAGCTGTGTGGGCAGCGGATATGGATAATCCAGTGGAGACAACAGTGCGTCTGAGCGTTAGTCCCGGAACGGCAGTAAAGGAGAGTGTGGCGAGAACAAGTTTAAAATCGGAAAGCGGCGTTTATCCTGCCAAAGCCGGATCTTATACTCTTATCTCCCGCTAACGTAGGGACGAGGATGGCTATGCGGACGCCGAGATGCAGATTGTCCTGAGCCTGAAAAACACAAATGCCAGACCAGGCGGACTGATTACCTGCGCTGCCTTGGCAGATGAGGGATCAGCTCTGCTGGCTGCAGGCGCACTTTTGGCGCTGATACTTTTGATGATTCTAGGGTATTAGTCCATCCGTATCTACTCCATCATCCAGAAATTAATCATAATCGAAGTTGATATTTTTAACATCAAGGGTAAGATAGTTTCTGTTCTTAACCAGAAGATCAACTGTATGCCTGCCTGCGGCTGGGTAAGACAGGGGATAAAAAGCACCGCTTTAGACCGGATAGTGCCATGAGTGTACTGGACTGGGGAAGGGATGTCTGACCGTTTTACCGGAAAAGTAGCGCAGGATGGCGGAGAAGTTATGGATTTAAAGGATTGCCTGTGTGTGGTTGAGGTAATCCACAATAGGTATTAAGAATAAAAACACCATGAGGGAGACGCCCAGCATGGTGTTTTTTATTTATCAGAGCCTGTAAAAAATCCCCCTAATGCTGCAAAGACGCAGGGCCATAGGGACTGTTTTTATTCTTTGAAGGAGCGGAGAAGCTATTTACCAGCTTCCGCCGCCACCGCCGCCACCGCCGCCGCCGGAGAAGCCGCCGCCGCCCGTAAAGCCGCCGCCGCCAAATCCGCCGGAACCGGAATTCGGGGGAACGGTAATGTTGGTTGAGATGGCGTTCATGCTGTGCATGAGCGCGTTGGTGAAATAAATCGTATTGAACATGCTGTAGGAGTCATAGGTTCTGTACCAATGTGGCGGTTCGATCGCCAGACTTTCAAAACGTTTGGCCCATTTATCTGTTACGCCCAGCACATAAGCGTACGGAAGTACATCAAAGAAATAGTTGGGGTTTTCATCCACCAGAGTTTTGATGCGGTCCAGCTCTGCGGTCTGGATAAAGTTTTTAAAACCAAGGGTCTCGCCGAGCCACTTGCTGCCCTGAGGTGTCCGCTTGGTGGCAAAGGCGGCGAAGAACGCTGCGATAACAGATACCAAAACGGGTACCAGCGGCATTAAAATGGTGCCAAAGGTGACCGTGCCTGTGGCCAGAACAATGACCAGAAGCGCAGCGGAAATCAGAGTGCCCGCAATCACACGCCCGGTAAAGGAGCCCGCGGTCATACCCTGGCGGGTTTCGATGGTGTGGGCTAAAAAGCTGAGTCCTGCAAAGGGAAGAATCCCGAACAGGCAGCCCATGATCAGTACCATGAACACATCAAAGTAACCTTCGCTTCTGTAGCCCATAACACAGCCAAAAATGAACAGTGGGAGGAAGCAGGCCAGGTGAATAAAAGCCTGAGCCGTTTTGGAGCCTGGGGTGAACAGTCTGTTCTGAGGCTCTGCGAAAAAACCGCCAACCTCTGCCTTAGCCACCTGCATATCCTCGTAAAAGGTATCCTCAAGGTCCTTCATGTTGGAGACTGTGCGATTGTTTGGGAAAAGGGCGCGCATGACCGTGCGCTCAAAGTTCAGTGCATCGGCTGGGAGTTCCTGTATTTTCTCGAACTTAAAGTTCTTTTTGCTGGTTTGCTCAATGGTCAGATAGCCCTTGTCCGCCAAATACATAATCATGGACAGGATTTCCTCGTTGCCGGTTTTACCGTCGATCACCGTCCCAATCTGAGCTGGTGTGAGGCCATCCGGGGCGTAGAACATGACTGGCTCCAGCGGCTTGTGGTCACGGCCATAGCGAAACCACAGAAAAACAGCCAGAACCAGACATATACCTGAGACAATATAGACGATCGGATTCCACTCATTGCCGGTGCGTGCGCCCACAAAATAGCCCTGGGGCAGACGGATATTAAGGGTAACGCCCTCATTGGCCTGCAACGGCCGATTGAGCGTGCCATGAATGGTGTTGCCGTCAACTGTATAGGTTACTGCATTGGTATCTGTGACACCATAGCCGCCCACAATAAATTCGATTTTTGAAGGGTCGAATTCCTTGGGCATATTGATGGTAAAGCTTGCGCTGTCAATGGTAGTGTCCCATTTCCCCGGGATGATATTGAAATAAACATCGTCAAACTGGCTGATATGGTCATCCCCGGGATCCCAGGTATAAGAGATATCATAGGTCTGGTTGCCATCTACATATTCGTCTTCGTCGCCGATTTTAAGGACCTTACTGCCGTTTTCGGTATCGGTGTCAAAGTTGTAGCCCGGAACCTTGATGTTGGATATTCGGGCATTGTAAGATGTTTCGGTCGCTTTGCCGTCGATATCACGGTAATAGCTTCCACTGTAGGGAATATAACGGTAAAGCCCATGTCGTGGCTGGCTGAAAGTAACATTAATTTTTTCGTTGACATCATAGGCGTGGTTTTCCTGTACGTTCATGGTCACATCGTAGCTGTCTATGGTGAAGTATTCCCTGGCCAGACCGGCTCCGGGAAACACAAGCGCCAGCAGTAGAAGAAGCGCCGTCAGTACAGGCAGTTTCTTTTTCATTGGTGCACCTCCTTAAAGGAATGTAAAAAGGAGAATGGAGAATTAAAGCTTTTATTCTTTTAATTCTCAATTCTCCAAGCATAATTGTCCGTTGATTTAAAATTGTACTTTGACGTTTTCACGCTCTTCCTGAGAAGATACTTCAAAATAAGGTTTCTTTTCAAAATGGAACATGCCAGCGATGATGCTGCCCGGAAACATTTCAATTTTGTTGTTCAGGTTTTTAACGGAAGCATTGTAGTATTTTCTCGAATTGGCAATGTCTTCTTCAATGTTCTGAAGCTGACGCTGTAAATCCATGAAATTGGTGTTTGCCTTTAAATCCGGGTAGGATTCGGTAACGGCAAACAGGCTTTTTAAGGTGCCGGTCAGGGCGTTTTCACTTTTCAGCTTATCGTCGATGGATGTGGCGGTCATAGCAGCGTTGCGGGCTGCGGTCACCTGTTCCAGCGTCTGGGATTCATGCTTGGCATAGCCTTTAACGGTTTCCACCAGGTTTGGAATCAGGTCATACCGTTTTTTCATATAAACATCCATGGTTGAGAATGCTTCTTCGGTTTGATTTTTTGTTTTAACCAGACCATTATAGCTGCCCATCACCACAAGGGCGAGGATGACCACAATGGCAATGATGATTATGAGTGCAATCATTGTAAACCTCCTGCGTTTAAGTTGATCTCATTATACCACATTTTCCTGCCTTCTAAAAGAATTTCAGACAGCCTACAGCTTAAATAAATCCGTACTTAAGTATTTTTCGCCCCGGTCCGGGAAAATGACCACGATGAGGCCCGAGTCCAAAGTTTTTGCCACCTCACAGGCCGCGTACATGGCTGCGCCGCTGCTCATACCCACAAAGATGCCTTCTTTTTTGACAATCTGCCGCACGTACTCAAAGGCGATCTCAGATTCCACCATGATATGCGTATCGATTTTATCAGGATCGTAAATGACGGGAACGATAGCCTCCTCCATATTTTTGAGCCCCTGAATATAGTGCCCTTTTACCGGGTGTGCCTCCACGATCTGTACGTCCGGATTATGACTTTTAAGGCCCATGCCAATGCCCATGATGGTGCCGGAAGTTCCCAGAGAGGAGACCATATGGGTAACCTTTCCGCCAGTCTGCTCCCAGATTTCCTCGGCGGTGGTGGTGTAGTGGGCCAACTTATTATACTCGTTACTGAACTGGTTGGGGTTAAAATATTTATCCGGGTTTTCTGCCAACAGCTCCCGCACCCGGCAGATGGCACCGTCAGTACCTTTGTCGGGCGCGGTCAGCGTGACCTTGGCACCGAAGGCCTGGATCATCTTGCGGCGTTCGATGGAAACCGCCTCGCTCATGACGATCTCCACATCATAGCCCTTGACGGCCCCGATCATGGCCAGTCCGATGCCTGTGTTACCCGAGGTGGGCTCAATGATGGTCTTATCCTTGGTCAGAGCGCCGGACGCTTCGGCCTGTTCGATCATTTTAAGGGCGATGCGGTCCTTAATACTGCCGGTGGGGTTAAAACCTTCTACCTTGGCGACGATTTCCACCCTGGGGTTTGGGCTTAAATGGTTAAGGCGCACCATGGGGGTGCGGCCGATGGTCTCTAAAATATTGTTGTGAATCTGCTGCATGTTGTGCTTCCTTTCTGTATCTTTGTCCTTTATGGGATAAATGAAAAATGGATTCAATCCTGCATAACATTATAGTACAAAAAGCAGCGGACTGCACGGGGAATTTGAGAAAAAGCAAAGCTGAAAACCTTTTGCAGCCAAGAAAAGCTTTTATTTGAGAGACATTTGTATTATAATGAGAGACAGTTATAATAAGTAGCAGAACCCAGATGGGATTATTTTCATCCCAATGGGACAATTGAAGGAGGGTGTTCATGAAATATCACTGCGTATTGTTTGATCTGGACGGCACATTGCTGAATTCCAAGGAGGGCGTCTGGCGTTCCTTTGAGTACGCGCTAAAGATGCTGGGGCATCCCAACCCAAAAATCGAGGATATTGAGCCCCTTATCGGGCCACCGATCGAGCAGGTCTTTACGAAATATTATGGCTACAGCGAGGAAGACGGCTGGCGTGGCTACGACTTTTATCAGGAAGAGTACGTAACTCATGGCCGTATGTATAAGGACCCTTTCTTTGACGGAGCAACTGAAACCGTGGAGGCGCTGCGGGCTTTAGGCTGTACGGTCGGCATCTGTACCAACAAGGGGGAGCCCACAGCCCGGCAGATTGTGGGGAAATCCGGGGTCAATATCGACGCGGATCATGTGTATGGCCCCGACATAGCCGGCACACGCACTAACAAGATCGAAATCATCAGCGCTTTTTTAGAGGATTACGGCTACGATACGCCGGAGAAAAAAGCCGGTGTGCTCATGGTGGGGGACCGCTATTATGATATTGAGGGCGCTCACGCCTGCGGTATCGACGCAGCCGGAGTGGCCTTTGGCAACGGAACCCGGGAAGAGCTACTTGAAGCCGGCGCCATCGCAGTGGTGGATCACATGATGGATCTGATTGAAATCGTAAAAGGATAAAATAGAAAGGAAGTAAAAATATTATGGAAAGTTTAAATGTACATCGCAGCATTGTGATCAACGGCGATCTGAAGTTTACGAACGTGAGCCGGGTGCTGCAGTCCAAAACCTTTGGAAAAATGATCACCACCTTTGTGAACGAGCTGGAAATCCGCCATTCCAGAAAGCTGAAGGCAGTCATTCCCTTCCGGGACGAAAACAAATCTTTTGATCTGGAGAAATTCCGGGATTTTGTGACCCTGCTCAATATGAAACCCTTAAAGGAGGTCATGCGCAGCGGTTATTTTGATATCCAGTACGGCGTGGATGAGTATACAGCTATCATGCTGGATTTCCTTGAAGGTTTTTACAATTACTGGCGTAATATTCAGCGTTTTATGGTCAAAAACGAAACCTATAATCCGGACGATGGCGCAAAGCGTTCCAAAGCACACTCGCTGGCATCTAACAATGACTCCCTCAAAAAGCTGGTGCTGGATTTGTACCGGAATATTTTATACAACGTCACCGGTAAGAGCCTCAGTATTTACAGACAGCTGCCCTCCGGCGCCCAGGTCTCTTTTCTGGTCGACCATTTTGATTTCCCAAACGATGTCAAGAGCAAAAACGACTCGCTGTACCGCGTGCCCTATGTCTGGGAGGCCATTTTTGAGCCTCCGGTCATTTTCTATACCCAGTCCAGCAAGCGAAACGGTGTGTTCCCCATTAAAAAGGATAAAAAAATCCTCGAGCGGTTTTATATGGACGCGGAGTCCTGGTACGCCATTCCGGTAAAAGCCGGCCGTCTGCTGATTATTGTGTACTGCCACAAGGATTTTCTGGAGCTGGGCGCAGGCCTGTTTAACCTCTTTGAGCTGGCTACCCCGGAAGAGTTCCTCCACAAAAAGCCTGACGGCGTGGTGTTCTTCGGTCTGGACAAGAGCCTCTTTGACGAGGATGAAATGCTGGGCTTTGTGGTGAAGGAAGACGGCGTCTATTATGGCATGCTGCCCAACGATGCGACCATCGATTACTTTGGCTATATGAAGAAAATGATCCTGACCCTGCACAATATCATTCAGATCAAAAACTTCTGGCTGCCCATCCACGGCGCTTTTGCAAAAATACGTCTGGCGGCTGAAAAGCCTGTCAACATCATGCTGGTAGGAGACAGCGGGGCTGGAAAATCTGAAACCCTGGAAGCCATTCACAAGCTGCCCAAGGAGCTGGGCTGCGATGTGGATATCCTCATCGACGATATGGGCTCTCTCCACTTTAACAAGGAGGACGAGCTCATGGCTGTGGGTACCGAAATCGGCGCCTTTGTGAGGCTGGATGACCTCCAGCCAGGTTATGCCTACAGCACGATGGACCGCTCCATTTTCATGAACCCTAACATTGTCAATGCCCGCGTGATTGTGCCGCAGATGACCTATGAGGAAATCTCCGCCTCCACGCCGGTGGACTATATTTTTTATATCAATAATTATGAAAAAATTGACGAGGAACACCAGCCCATCGAAATGTTCGAGGATCTCGACACCGCCTTGGCGGTCTTCTCCGAGGGTAAACGTATGGCCAAGGGTACAACCGGAGAGGTGGGCATCACCACGACCTATTTTGCTAACCCATTTGGCGCAGTGCAGCTGAAGAAGGAGCATGAAAAAATTGCGGAAAACTACTTTAAGCGCATGAAGGAAAAGGGCGTCAAAATCGGTGTGATCCGCACCCAGCTGGGCATTCCGGGCTTTGAGCAGGACGGCCCCTTCGTTGCTGCCGAATCCCTGGTAGAGTTTATCAAAAATATCAAATAGGCATATAAGACCGCTTCGGCGGTCTTTTTTACCACAGAAGTCATTAAAAACGAACAAGCCTTTAAATGCAGCTTAAAAAATAAAATAATTCTAAACTGGCAGGTGAAATAATTTGAAATTTTTTTTAGATCGCGTTATAATAAAGAAACGAACAATATTTCATTAATCAAGGAGGAATTTACCAATGGGAAGATTAAAAGGTACGGAAACCCTGTCTAACTTAATGAAGGCATTTGCAGGTGAAAGCCAGGCACGTAACCGCTACACATTTTTTGCCTCAAAGGCTAAAAAAGAAGGGTATGTACAGATTCAGGAAATTTTCCTGGAAACTGCGGCGAACGAAAAAGAACATGCTGAAGTTTTCTACAAATATATGGCTGCTGAATTAGAAGGCGGCGAAGCCATGATGCTGAATGTCAATGCTGACTATCCAGTAGCACTGGGCGATACAAAAAGCAACCTGTTAAACGCTGCTGCCGGCGAAAAGGAAGAATGGGCAGATTTATACCCGGCTTTTGCGGCAACCGCTAAAAAAGAAGGCTTTGACGATATCGCAGAATCCTTTACTCAGATCTGCGTGGCTGAAAAAGCTCATGAAAACCGCTATAAAAAATTAGCGGCCAACATCGAACAGGGCAAAGTATTCAAACGTTTTGGCGATGTAAAATGGAAATGCGGCAACTGTGGCTATATCTATGAAGGCAACGACGCGCCTCAGGTATGCCCGGCTTGTAAACATGACCGCTCTTACTTCCAGCTGTTTGTTGAAACCTACTAAAATCGAGAATTTATCCCTTCCTGTCGCACGGCGCGACGGGAAGGGATTTTTTAGTTGCGTGGGCGGCAGAAACAGGATAAAATGGAGACAAGACTAAAAAGGGGAAGAAGAATGGAAAAAACTGTTGCACAAAAGCTCGTCGGCCTGTTGGCCGGGCTCCTCGTTATCTCGGCCGGAATGTTTTTAATTCTGCGGCCAAAGACCTCGCTCACCGATCTGGTGTTGCTTATCGCTGTGGTTCTGCTGATCATTGCGTTTATGAACCTGGTGGCAGTGATCTACAAAAAGAAAATTAAGGGCCAGGGCGAGGTGCTGGAGGCCGTGGTCAACCTTGGCTTTGCCGTTGCCTTTTTTGTGCTGCGTTTTAAGGTGATACGCTGGATACCGGATATTTTTGCCGGATGGATTATCTTAAACTCTATCATCCGTTTTATGTCCGCGGTCACTTACTTTAAGGACGGCGCGCCAAACTACGGCGCCTATTTTGTGAACGGAGTGGTCACACTGGTGGCGGGGGCACTTATGTTGGTCAACAACCGCCTAAATGCCATTGGATTTGGGCTGGTGGCGGGGATCTATGTGCTGTGGTACGGCTTTACCATGATTTTTGATACTTTTAACGAGGAATCGACTCAGCAAAAAATGTCGGCTACGGCTAAAAAGATGCAGAGAAAGCTGCGCTTTGCCATTCCACCGGTGCTCGGCGGACTTTTGCCCAGGAGGCTGCTCAAGGAATATGATGCAAAGGTGGCGTCCGAGGACGCTAACATTTATCTCCACGAGCAGAATGTGTCTATCCCAGGAAAAGCAGCGGGGCTGGCGCCCTTTAACGTCGAGATCCTGGTGCACCTTTCCAAGAAATTTATGGAATCCTTTGGCCATGTAGACCTCATTTTAGGTGATGAGGCTGTATCCTATGGTAACTTTGACGGCCACAGCTACCGGCTGTTTGGAGTGATCAGCGATGGGGTGCTGTTTCGCTGCAACCGGGAGCGCTATCTCCAGCAGTCCACCTATCATGACGATAAGGTGCTCATCGCCTTTAAAGTGGCCTTTGAGAAAGAGGAGCTTTTGCAGATTAAACGGAATTTTGAAACCATGCGTGAGAATATGACTGAGTGGTACTGCGATACTCAGCTCATGGAGCAGGGGCTGCTTCCGGAAAAAGTGTACGATGATGTTGCCGACCAGATATATAAGGGGAACGGCGCTTCCTTTTATAAATTTAAAAAGGGTACCCTGAAAACCTATTTTGCGGTGGATACCAACTGCGTGAAGGTGGCGGACTCTCTGTTTGAAAATACGAATTTTGACAAGCCGGCCATACCGGGGATTGTTACCCCCGGCGCTTACTATCAGTTTCTGATGCGGGAGCTGGAAAAGCCAGGTACCAAGGTTTACGAGAAGCATATTTATTCCAGAGATACCCTTCCCTATGACAAAACGCTGGAAACTGGAAAACAATGAGAAAGCCCTGCTCCTGTCCCAAAACGGGACAGGAGCAGGGCTTTTGCGGTGCGGGTTTACTGGCAGTGCTGACCGTTGCCTTGACGGCCCCCGCCATGGTGTCGCCCCTCACCTACCGAGTTGCCGGAGCGGTCGCAGATACCGTCGCCATCGATATCTCCGTAGGCCTTGGGGCTGCCATTCTGGCAGCCCTGGCCAACTGGATTGCCGGTAACATCACAGATGCCGTCACCGTTGGTATCGCCGTAGCCGCAGCCATTTCCGCCTTTATTCTGGCTGGAGACCCGGATATTTCCCGGGTTTTCTGCCGGGGCTTCGCTATTCTGAGCGGCGGTGGAAACACAGTTTCCGTCACCGTTACAGTCTCCAGTATGAACGGGACTGCCGGTAACATCGCAGATACCATCGCCGTCTGCGTCACAGACCACTGCGGTATTCTGGGCATTATATTCCTGCATAAACCGTCCGCCGTTTCCAGCAGCCAGGGCCGTGGTACCGGTGAGCAGTGCTGCTCCGACAATGAGTCCAGTCATGACTTTTTTGTTCATTTTCATTTTAAACACTCCTTATTTCTTGATCTTGGCTTTATTATAGAGGAGATTTATGGCAAAATTGTGACAGAAGTTAAAAAATAAAAAAATGCCGGCAGAGCGGCATTTCGGAAGTGTTATTTTTCATCAATATCCTCCAGCGGTTCTTTGAGTTTATTGATGATTTTTTTGAGCTCTCCGGTCAGTCCGGTTAAAAAGTTGGAGATGACCTTTTTATCAGCACTGTTTAGGTGGCCGATGAGGCTATCCACGCCCTCAAACAGGTGGTCTTCGTCGGCCTTCATCCGGCTGTAAAGAGCCTGCCCGTCATCTGTCAGGTTAAAGATGACTTCGCGCAGGGAGCGTTCCTTGGTGACAAGTCCTTTTTCGAGAAGCTTGCTCGTGCTTTTGGAAACGGCGCTCTTGGAGACGTTCAGGGCTGTCGCAATGGCGGTCAGGTTGAGGCCGGGGGTAGTGCCGATGACGCGCAGGGCGCTGGTTTCGGAAAGGTAGAGGGGAATATCGCCGCCATAAAACCGTGGGAGACTCTCGATCATCTGATATTGGGCCGCGATTTCGGACAGGGCCGCCTGGAGGTCGATTCTGGCCGCCGGCGCTTTGGTTTTTGACGGTTTGACTTCCGCCGTTTTCAGAATTTCTTTTTTCTTGCCGCTCTTTTTCTTTGAATTCTTCTTTTCAGCCGGTTTCTTACTCTTTTTTTCCTTTTTCATCATAATACCTCACTTCATCAAACTATGATAAAGACCGGAACCAAGCCGGTGTGGCCGGGTTCCGGGGTTTTATCACAGTTCGGCCGCTGGCCGGATTTATTTTTTCAGCATGCTGTTGGTTTTAGACAACCGGTATGCCAGCACGCAGAAGGAAATACCAAGACTTAAAAAAGCAATGCCTGTCCAGATGGTGATGGTCAGCGCGGTGAAAACTGGGTGGAGGAGAAGAACGATTGACAAAATGACAACCAGAATCCCCAGTGCCAGGTTCCAGCCCCAGCCGGTATCGCCCAATGATTTCGTGGTGAAGGCATAGCCGATGGTATTAAACCCGCCAAACATGACGGCAAAGGCAACATAAAAGGCCAGTACGTCTGCGGACAGGTTCAGATTTGCCACCAGAATGATCCCGAGCACCAGCATGAGAATGCCGGATATAAGATTCCACCCCCAGGCGGGGATGGCTTTCCGGTTGAAAATGGTAACAAAAATAGAAGCAATCCCTGAAACCAGAAAGGTCAGGGCAAAGATAATGGTCAAGGCAGCATAGCCCTGCATGGGTGTAAAGAACAGCCAGATGCCGATGGCGATGGCCAGGATGCCCAGAATCAGGAACATCCACCAGTGTTTTATGGTCTTTTCCAGGTCCTCTTCAAGTGTTTCAATCGGTCCCTTGGGTTCTTGTTCTTCATACATAAATAAAGACTCCTTTCATTAAAAAAATGTCTGTTTTCTGTTATTCATTTATTGTATACCCGCGGTGAAAGGTAAATAACACTATAATCAACCTGGTTGCTTATATGTTTATCATACAGGATTATACCGTAAAATGCAACAAAGTTTTCTTAATTTGAAGCTTTCTTGATAATTGTAGTGAAAGTTTCATATTATAAAATGAAGTTTGAAATGCTTTACCTAAAGGTTGTTTTCTCACTTTAGTAAAAGTATGATATAATAATTAATCAAAATATCGAAACTGCATATTGTATTATAGATAAAGGAGCGAAATCATGAAGGAACTAACCTGTACAACGGAAAACAAACACCAGTACAAGATTATGATTGGCAATGGGTTAAAAGAGCATCTGTACGAAATGGATGAGGTCTTTGGCAGCTACCGCAGCATTGTCATTATCAGCGACAAGAACGTGGCCAAGCTGTACCTGAGCAATGTGAGAAAGCAGCTTAGAAGCCTTGGCGCAGAGGTCTATACCATCGTGATACCTGCCGGAGAGGAATCCAAAAATCTGGCTCAGGTCGAGGAAATCTATTATAAACTGATGGATATCGGCATCACCCGTTCCGATGCCATTGTGGCTTTGGGCGGCGGCGTTGTGGGAGATCTGGCTGGTTTCTGTGCCGCTACCTATATGCGCGGTATCGATTTTGTGCAGATTCCGACATCCCTTTTGGCTCAGGTGGACAGCAGCGTGGGCGGCAAGGTGGGCGTGGACCTCGGCTTTGGCAAAAACCTGGTGGGCGCTTTCCACCAGCCAAAGGCCGTGATCATCGATCCCGAATTTCTGGACACTTTGGACGACCACTACCTGACCGACGGCATGGGTGAGGTGATCAAGTACGGGTGCATCAGCTCGGCCAAGCTGTTTGTGCGGCTCATGGGCTTTGAGTATCAGGAGGACCTGCTGGAGGATATGGAGGAAATCATTGCCAAATGTGTGCAGATCAAGCGCAATGTGGTGGAAAGCGATGAAAAGGAAAAAGGCCTCCGCCGCGTGCTCAACTTTGGTCATACCATCGGCCACGTCATTGAATCCTACTTTGAATTTAAGGAGTACTCCCACGGTGAAGCAGTAGCCATCGGTATGTACCAGATCACCAAGATGAGCGTGCGCGAGGGGATCACTGCGCCGGAAACCCTGGGCAACCTTCAGCTGATTCTGGAAACCTACGGCCTTCCCTATGAAATGCCCGAGATGGATATGAACCGTGTGAAGGAGATTCTGTATTCGGATAAAAAGTTTGAGAATGACGTTTTAAATATGTGCATCATCACTAAAATTGGCAAGGCAGAGATCGTAAAAATCCATAAGGATCAGGCCATTCAGTTATTTCAGTAGAAAGGGACAGCATGAAAAAAGTCGAAATTACACCTAAAAAGCTCGGCGGCGTTATCTGTATTCCTCCGTCCAAGAGCGTCAGCCACCGGGCGGTGATGTGCGCGGCCCTGTCACAGGGAACCAGCGTGATTACCAATATCCTTTTGTCCGACGATATCACCGCGACCTGTAAAGCTATGGAAACCCTGGGAGCAGAGATCAAATATAAAGAAAATGAGGGAAAGCGTTTTACCCTGACGATCACTGGTGTGAGTCGTCCAGATACAGAGGGCAAGACCATTGACTGTATTGAGTCCGGCTCCACCCTGCGCTTTATCATTCCACTGCTTGCGTTAAAAGCCAGGAATTCGCGGGTCATTGGCCGCGGAAGGCTGACAGCGCGGCCCATGCAGCCCTACTATGATATTTTTGAGGAGCAGGGCATCGCTTATCAAAAGGAAACCGAAGGCCAGGAGCTGCCTCTATGTTTTACAGGGGCTTTAAAACCCGGGACTTACCGCCTAAATGGCAGCATTTCTTCTCAGTTTATTACAGGGCTGCTGTTTGCGCTGCCGCTGCTTGACGGGGATTCAGTCATCGAGATCACTACGCCGCTGGAATCTAAGCCTTATGTAGACATTACACTGGATGTGATGGAAAAATTTGGCATTGCTGTGATCAATGAGGATTACCGTTTGTTCCGCATTGCCGGAAACCAGCGGTATAAGGCTCGGGATTACCGGGTAGAGGGCGATTTTTCCCAGGGCGCTTTCTGGCTGGTGGGCGGTATCCTGGGCGAAAAAACGGATTGTGAGGATTTGCAGCCCGACTCATCCCAGGGGGATAAAGTCATTGTTGAGGTCATTCAGTCCATGGGCGGCTGTGTATCCCAGACAAAATCGGGCTATGTGGCAGAGCCTGGAACGACACATGGCACGGTGGTGGATGTGTCTCAGTGCCCGGATCTGGTGCCGGTGCTCACGGTGCTGGCGGCTCTGAGCGAGGGGGTGACAGAGATTGTGGGAGCCGCCCGGCTGCGCTTTAAGGAGTCTGACCGGCTGGCTGCCATGAATGAAGTGCTGACCATGCTGGGGGCAAAGGTAACCGAGCATCCTGAGGGGATGACCATTGAAGGGGTTAAGCGCCTGAAAGGCGGCGTGGTTGACAGCCATAATGACCACCGTATCGCCATGGCCGCAGCTATTGCCAGCTTTGCCTGTGAGGATAAACTCACGATCACAGGTGCCGAAAGTGTGCGGAAATCCTATCCGGATTTTTGGGAAGATTTTAAAAAAATGGGAGGCGACATCCATGAGTTCGATCTGGGGAAATAAGATAAAGGTTTCGGTGTTTGGAGAATCCCATGGAGCTGCCATTGGCGCGACCATTGATGGGCTTCCCTCTGGCGTGAGTGTTGATCAGGAGGCGGTCGCCTTTGAGATGAAACGCCGCGCGGCATCCAGCAGCCGACTGGCAACACCGCGTAAGGAGGCAGATGAGGTGGAAATTGTCAGTGGCTTTTTTGAAGGAAAAACTACAGGCACGCCGCTTACCGGGATCATCCGCAATGGTAATACCCGTTCTAAGGACTACGCCCGCACCAAGGATCTTATGCGCCCGGGGCACGCCGATTACAGCGGCTGGGTGCGCTACAGTGGTTTTCAGGATTACCGGGGAGGTGGCCATTTTTCAGGACGTCTTACAGCACCCCTTGTTTTTGCAGGCGCTGTCGCTAAGGCTGCGCTGGCTCAGGTCGCTCCCGAGGTTAAAATCGGCAGCCGGATTTTATCCATCGGCAGTGTCTGGGATAAAAAAGATTTAAAGCCTGGAGAATATGCAGCGCTTCGCTATGAAAATCCGATGTTCCCGCTGTATACAAAGATGCTGGAGGAGGCGATGAAGGATGAAATCCTCGACGCCATTAAGGATCAGGATTCTGTGGGCGGTGTGATCGAGGGCTATGTGACGGGAATGCCAGCCGGCGTGGGGGACCCGCTGTTCGATTCAGTCGAAAGCCGGCTGTCCGCGCTGCTGTTTTCAGTGCCGGCGGTTAAGGGTGTTGAATTTGGATTGGGCTTTGACATCACCGGCCTCCGCGGCTCTGTGGCCAACGATCCCTTTTATATCGACGGCAGCCGGGTTAAGACCACAACCAACAATAACGGCGGCATCAACGGCGGAATTACAAACGGCATGCCCATCGTGTACCGGGCAGCCTTTAAGCCTACGGCTTCCATCGCGCAGCCCCAGAAGACTGTTAACATGGCGACCAGTGAGGACGCTGAAATCGAAATTCAGGGCCGGCACGATCCTTGCATTGTGCTGCGGGCCTGCCCGGTGGTCGAGGCGGTAACGGCATTATGCATGCTGGATTTTCTTTTATAAAGGAGTAAGTATGGCAAAATCAATTGAAGAAATCCGGGCGCGTATCGATGCGGTCGATGCGGAAATGCGGGCCCTTTTCGAGGAACGACTGGACCTCGTGTACCAGGTGGCTGAATATAAATTCACAAATCATGGAGAAATATTCGATCCCAAACGGGAGGCAGAGGTCGTAAAAAAGCACACAGAAAAATTAGAAAACGCGGATTACAAAAAATATTATGCTGAGTTTATTCACGCTGTTATGGACCAGAGTAAAAGGGTCCAGCAGGCATATATTGATGGACAGGATGCGAAAAAAGACTGAAATTTGTGTTTTTCAAATAAAAACACTTGTTTTTATCTTAAATAACAAAAATTTTTCTTTTCATTGGCTAAAGTATTATATATAATAGTAACAATAAATATTTATGCAACGGTCTGCTGTGTTTTTTTAATGTGGCAGGCTGTAATTTTATCGTGTTTATTGTTGAATGTAAATTTTATAGTGAAGTGAGAGTTGAACATGAAAAAATTTAACAAGGTATTGATTGCCAACCGTGGCGAAATCGCCATTCGTATTATTCGTGCCTGTCAGGAACTCGGGATTCAGACAGTCGCCATCTATGCTCAGGAGGATAAAATGTCCTTATTCCGCTCAAAGGCGGACGAAGCCTATCTGATCACCGGAACCACCGGCCCGGTCGAAGCCTACCTGAATATGGACAAGATTATCTCTCTGGCCAAAAAGAAAGAAGTGGACGCCATTCACCCCGGCTATGGTTTTCTTTCCGAAAATCCTGAGTTTGCCAGACGCTGCGAGGAGGAGGGCATTGCCTTTATCGGACCAACACACACTATGATGGAACAGATGGGGGATAAAATCCAGTCCAAAATTGTGGCAAAATCGGTCAATGTGCCCACCATTCCTGGGGTTGAAAAGCCCATTACCTCCGATAAAGAAGCCGCTGAATTCGCAAAGGTAGCGGGCTACCCCATTATGCTCAAGGCGGCAGCCGGCGGCGGCGGGCGTGGGATGCGTATCGTCCGCGACGAAAGAGACCTGCTCAAGGAGTACCACTCGGCCATGAGCGAAGCCACCAAGGCTTTTGGCGACGGCACCATCTTTGTGGAAAAATATCTGGAAGAGCCTAAACACATTGAAGTTCAGATTCTCGGGGACGCCTATGGCAATGTGGTCCATCTCTTTGAACGTGACTGCTCGATCCAGCGACGGCACCAGAAAATTATCGAATTCACACCGTCCTTAAGCATTACTGAGGAACAGCGTCAGGCCATCTGCGCCGACGCCTTAAAGCTGGCAAAGGCCGTCAATTACCGCAATGCCGGGACCATTGAATTCTTGGTCGATAAAAAAGGCGACCACTACTTTATTGAAATGAACCCGCGGATTCAGGTTGAGCATACGGTTACTGAGCTGGTTACCGGCATTGATCTGGTTCAGTCTCAGATTATGATCGCCGAGGGGTATCCGCTGGATTCGGATGAGATCAATATCAAGGGTCAGGACAGCATCAGGAGCCGTGGCTACGCCATCCAGTGCCGTGTCACTACTGAGGATCCCAAGAACCACTTTATGCCTGACACCGGCCGTCTGGACGTTTATCGTACCGCCAGCGGCGCGGGCATCCGGCTCGATACCGGCAATGGTTTTACCGGCGGTGAGATTACGCCCTACTATGACAGCCTTCTGATGAAATCCACCTCCTTCTCAAGGACCTTTGAGGATACCCGCCGAAAGGCTCTGCGCGCACTGAAGGAAATGCAGATTGAGGGGGTTCAGACCAACAAGGATTTCCTGATCAACGTGCTGGAACACGATATGTTTAAGAGCGGGAATTGTGATACCAAGTTTATCGATGATCACCCCGAGCTTTTCAATATCCAGGCAGAAAAAAGTCAGGCCTATAACGTTATCCGCTATTTTGGCGAAATGGCCGTCAACGAAACCTTTGGTAATAAACCGGATTTTGACGAGCCGGAAATTCCCGAGATCCCTAGAGATGTCGAACTTCGCGGCACTAAGCAGATTCTTGATGAGCAGGGGCCCGATGGTCTGGTCCGGTGGATCCAGGATCAGAATAAGCTGCTGCTTGGGGACACCACCCTGCGCGACGCGCATCAATCCCTGTTTGCCACCCGTGTGAGAAGCCGTGATATGATTAAGATCGCAAAGGAAACCGCCTACCTGGGCAGGGATATCTTTGCACTTGAAATGTGGGGCGGTGCGACCTTTGACGTGGCCTATAACTTCTTAAAGGAATCGCCGTGGCGCAGACTGGACGAGCTGCGCAAACGCATCCCAAACATTCTGTTTCAGATGCTTCTGCGAGGAGCCAACGCTGTTGGCTATAAAAATTATCCGGACAATGTATTGCGCAAATTCATTCAGGAATCTGCCGCTGGCGGAATTGATGTTTTCCGTATTTTTGACTCCCTCAACTGGATGGAAGGCATGAAAGTTTCCATCGACGAGGTGTTGAAAACTGGCAAGGTCTGCGAGGTTGCCATGTGCTACACCGGCGATATCCTTGACCCTAAAAAGACCAAATACGATTTGGATTACTATGTGCGCATGGCTCATGAGATTGAGGCCACCGGCGCTCATATTCTGGCCATCAAGGATATGTCAGCGCTGCTGAAACCGGCAGCTGCCTTTAAGCTCATAAAAACCCTTAAGGAAGAGGTTAAAATCCCTGTGCGCCTGCACACCCATGATACCGCAGGCAACGGCGTGGCCGCCATTCTCATGGCAACCATGGCCGGTGTGGACATTGCGGACGCTGCTTTCAGCAGCATGAGCGGTCTGACCAGCCAGCCTTCGCTCAACTCGGTGGTAGCAGCTCTCGCCAACACGCCCAGAGATACCGGCATGAATGAGGATGACCTTCAGCTTATCTCTGATTATTGGGAAACCACCCGTCAGGTTTACTCGAAATTTGAATCTGGCCTTAAATCCGGGAGTACTGAAATTTACAACCTGGAAATTCCAGGCGGCCAATACTCGAATTTAAAAAGCCAGGTCGAAAGCTTTGGACTGGGTCATAAGTTCAAGGAAGTCAAACAAAAATACATGGAAGCCAACCTGCTTCTGGGCGACATTGTCAAGGTCACCCCATCCTCAAAGGTGGTGGGCGATATGGCGATTTTCATGGTTCAGAACGGTCTGGATATGGATAATATCTACGAAAAGGGCAGAGATCTGGCTTATCCGAACTCGGTGGTTGACTATTTTAAAGGCATGATCGGCCAGCCTGAAGGCGGCTTTGATCCCAAGCTTCAGGAAATCGTGTTAAAGGGCATTGAGCCTATCACCGTGCGCCCGGGAACCCTGCTGAAGGACGAAGATTTTGAGGCCATTAAGGAAGAATACCGCGAGGAGTTTGGCATTGAGCTGGCAGAACGCGAGGTGACCAGCGCGGCCCTGTACCCGAAGGTCTTTAAAAACTATGTGAAGTTTTATCAGGATTACGGTGATTTTATGCGCATGGACACCCACGCCTTTTTCTACGGGCTCAAGGAAGGCGAGACCGCAGAGGTAGAGGTGGATAAAGGGAAACGCTTTATCATCCGTATGGTTAAAATGGCGCAGCCTAACGAGGAAGGCTACCGTCCGGTACTGTTTGAAGTCGACGGTTTCCGCCGTGAAATCTACATCGAGGACAAACGAAGCCTGTTCTCCAAGGAAAAGAGCACCATGCTCAAAGCAGATAAAAATAATCCGAAGGAAATCGGCTCCGGCATTCCGGGAACAGTCCTGAAAGTTCTGGTCAATGAAGGGGACGAGGTGGCTGAAAACCAGCCGCTCATCATCGTTGAAGCTATGAAAATGGAAACTGAAATTGTAGCGCATGCCGCGGGGAAAATCAAAGAGATTTATGTCTCCGAGGGACAGAGTGTCCAGTCCGGCGAGCTGATCATTACCATGGAATAAAAATAAACCCCCTCCTGTCGCGTTTTGGGACAGGAGGGGGTTTTTTACATGATTTCCTCAGGCGCGTCAATTTCTTTCAGGTAGTTTAACAGCTCTTTAATAAGCTCCTGCCTGCGCAGGATGCCGATAAACACATTCTGGTCGTCTACCAGGGGCACAAAGTTCTGGTGGGTAGCCAGCTCCAGTACGGTCTCGAAGGATTCGTCGACCCGGCAGGCCTCAGCCTTTGTCTTAAAATCAATGTCTCTGACGGTGAACTGGTCCAGATCGATCTCCGGATGCTCCAGACTCAGAGCCAGCGTCCGCAGCAGATCTCCTTCTGAGATGGTGCCCACGTACTGGCCGCGCTTGTTGATGACTGGCATGGCCGTATAGCTGTGTTTGCGGAACAGGGAATAGGCCTCCTTAAAGGACTGGTGGTTATATAAATAGACAACGTCGCTTTTGGGGATCAGGTAAAAGAGGTGGTTTTTCATGAAAAGACTCCCTTTCTGTATCAAAAAATTAAAACCGGCTCCATACCCTTGTACCTCTGTACGATGGAACCGGTTTTAATTCTTTGGTTCAGTTTGCATTTTTGGTGGTCTCACCCCTTTCCTGTAAATTTTATCAATTCTGCCAAGATAGATTCTTTTTCAAGTAAAATATAATGAATTTACCAGTATACCTCGACTGCGAGATTGTGGCTTCTAATTCCTTTACCTGACGTTCGCTACAATGCTGTAGAAACACTTAAAGTAATCTTCTTTGTAATTGATTATATTTTTATTATACCACCTTTTATGAATTTGTAAACGTTATTTTTGTAAAGAAGTGTATCAAAATTGTAAAATGAAAAAAACTTGTCTGAATCCGGTTATAACTTAAGAAAAAATAGTGTATAATAAATGCATACTTTATATGGGGATAACAACGGTATGGAAGAACTACGTTTATATATACAATCGAGAATAACAGTTAGCAGCGTCATCGAAGTTATCATCATTACTTTTTTAATATACAAGGTTTTGATGTGGATACGCGGTACCCAGGCAGAGCAGGTGGCAAAAGGGATCATTATTTTACTGATTCTATCCCCACTCAGCAACTGGCTGGGTTTTACAACGTTGAACTACCTGATCAACAGTATGTTTACCTTTGCGTTCATTATCTTTGTGGTGGTGTTCCAGCCCGAACTGCGTTCTGCCCTCGAACAGCTGGGAAATAATAAAGCCTTTAAACAGGTTTTTAAGAAAAACAACCGTGACAGAGCGAGGATGATGAGCGATATCGGTGAGATTGGCAAGGCGGTGGGAAACCTGTCCAAGGAGCACATTGGCGCGCTTATCGTCTGTGAGATGAACACCGGGCTTAACAACATTGTGGATACAGGTATCGAGCTGGACTCAGACATCAGTCAGGAGCTGATTGAAAATATTTTTACGCCAAACAGGCCGCTGCATGATGGCGCCATGGTGATAAAGCTCTGGACAAATCAGATTCGCGCCGCGGGCTGTCTGCTGCCTTTATCTGACAACCGTTATCTGGGCAGTGAGCTGGGAACCAGACACCGTGCGGGCCTTGGAATCTCGGAAAAATCCGATGCCATTACGATTATCGTTTCAGAGGAGACGGGCACCATTTCATATACGGAGAAGGGCACACTCACCCGGAATATGACTCCGGCAATGGTCGAGCAGCTCTTGACAGACCGTTTTATGGCAAAGGATGACGAAAATGACAGTGAAAAAGGATTCTTTAAATTCCGAGGAAAAAAAGATGGCAACGAAGAAGAAAAAGAAACAGATATCGATCAATGAAAAAACAATAAGGCTGCTGAGCTCTGCGGTCCTGGCCATTATCCTCTGGCTGTTTATCAATGGAAACAGCAATGATATTGTCCCTCAGGACATCAACGCGATTCCAGTCACCTTTACAAATATGGAAACCCTGCAGGAAAAGCACCTGGTGCTTGAGGACAACCGCAATTATTATGTGAACCTGCGTGTGCAGGGAACCGACCGGAGTCTTCAGGAGATCAATACCAACGAGATCACTGCAGAGGTGGATCTGAAAGACATTGACAAAAAGGGCGAGTACAATCCTGAGATCATCATCAAGGGGCTGTCGAATTCGGTGATTCTGAAGGAGGTCAATCCCAGTACGCTGCACCTGGTGGTGGACAATGTCATTGAGTCTGAAAAAAGCGTGGAAGTCATTACTCAGGGTAAGCCCGGGAACGATAACGCGGTTATCTCAGCAACCAGCACTGAGAAGGTTCAGGTAACCGGCGCAGAGGACCGCATTGCGGCCATTGATAAGATTGCGGTCACAGCCAATGTGAATGGTCTGACTGAGGATACCTCCAGAATGCTGGAGGTTACACCATATGATAAGGAAGGAAATATCATCAGCGGCGTTGAGTGCGAGCCTGATGTCGTCCGCGTCAATATCGAGGTGGGTAAGACAAAGACCGTCAATATCACTCCGCCCACAACAACTGGTGATCCTCAGTCGGGCTACAAGGTGACCAGTGTGACCGTTGACCCGACCCAGAAAATGGTGGGTGCTAAGCAGGAAGTGCTGGATACCATTCAGAACATTCAGATCGACCCGGTGGACGTATCCGGAGCCAATAAGACTGTGACTAAGGAGGTTATGCTGAAGCTTCCAGACGGTGCTTCTTTCCTGGACAACGGCGATAAAGCCACAGTTACAGTTAACATCGAGCCAGTGATTGAAAAGAGCTTTACGATCAGCAGCATCGAGACCCGCAATGTGGGCCAGGGGCTCACCGCAGCCAAGGTGAAGGACTCCTCGGTGGTCGTTAAGCTCAGCGGGACCGCCACCGAGCTTAACAAGCTGTCCGCGGATAATATCAGGGCCTTTGTGGACCTGAACGGCCTGGGAAAGGGTGACCAGGAGGTAGTGATCCAGATATCCCTGCCCTCTGACCAGATTAAGAGCATTACCCCTTCCAAAACAACGGTCACCATTGAGTAAAAAAGACGCCTGCGGGCGTCTTTTTCAGTGTGAATTCTGCAAAGGTTTTAATGCTCTTTTAACACGAATATTGGTTACTTTATCTTGAAAAAGAATGGCGGTTACTTTATAATAGTAAAATACACCTGACAGGGTGCATACATCATACCAAATTTTTAGGAGGAATTTATAGTGGAAAGAGTTTACAATTTTTCTGCCGGTCCATCTGCTTTGCCGGTAGAAGTGCTTGAAAAAGCCGCAGCAGAGATGCTCAACTATGGTGGAACCGGAATGTCTGTCATGGAAATGAGCCACCGCTCTGCCGCATTTGCTGAAATTTTGGCAGACGCAAAAGCGTTGTACAAGGAACTGATGGGTGTGCCGGACAATTATGACATCCTGTTTTTACAGGGCGGCGGCTCCACACAGTTTGCAATGGTTCCGTTAAACCTGATGACAAAATCCGGCAAGGCTGATTTTGTACTGACAGGCAACTGGGCAAAGAAAGCCTATCAGGAAGCCGGACGCTACGGTGATGCACTGGCGGTTGCATCCTCTGCGGATAAGACCTTCTCTTACATCCCGAAGCTCGATCCTGCGTCCTTCAGAAAAGATGCGGATTATTTTTATATCTGTGTGAACAACACCATTTACGGAACACGCTTCAGACCGGACAATCTGCCGGAAACAGGCGATGTGCCGTTGATCGCGGATATGTCTTCCAATATTTTATCTGAAGTATACGATGTGTCCAAGTTTGGCCTGATCTTTGCAGGCGCCCAGAAGAACATGGGACCGGCCGGTGTGGTTGCTGTGATTATCCGTAAGGACCTTGTAGGCCATGCCATGGACATGACGCCGACCATGCTCAACTACCAGACTCATGTGGATGCAGACTCCTGCTACAACACTCCGCCGTGCTATGGTATTTATATCTGCAAGCTCGTTTACGAATGGGTTAAGGCAAATGGCGGTGTTCCTGGCATGGAAGCCATCAACAAGGAAAAATCAGCAAAACTATACAATTTCTTAGACAACAGCGCCATGTTCAAGGGAACCGTCGTTCCGGAAGACCGTTCGCTCATGAACGTTCCTTTCGTGACCGGCAACGAAGAGCTGGACGCCAAATTTGTCAAGGAAGCCAAGGCAGCCGGCCTTGAAAACTTGAAGGGCCACCGCACCGTTGGCGGCATGCGCGCCAGCATCTATAACGCAATGCCTATGGCAGGCGTTGATGCACTCATCAACTTCATGAAGAAGTTTGAAATGGAAAACAAATAGGCAAAAAAAGTGAGGATGTAAGATTTTAAAGAATCGGCGATCCTTATAAAAACATTCATTGACAACATGCTGAGCACCGGCGCCCGTATTGCAGGCGCACCAAATACTGCGTGTAGTAAAGCCTGGGTAGTGTCGAAGTAGGCCAGGATTTGCTGCAGCTGAATTGAAAGGTAATTATAAATGAATTTTAATGTACAAACCCTCAATAATATCTCTAAAAGAGGTCTTAGATTATTAGACGAAAACTACACTGTTGCAGATGCTATGGAAACACCGGATGCGATTCTTGTCAGAAGTGCGAAAATGCACGATATGGACATTCCTGAGAGCGTTAAGTTCATTGGCCGCGCAGGCGCGGGCGTGAACAATATCCCACTGGATAAATGCTCTGAGCAGGGGATCGTGGTTTGTAACTCTCCGGGAGCCAACGCCAACGCTGTTAAAGAGCTGGTGGCACTGGGGATGCTCATGTCTTCCCGTAAAGTGGTTGACGGCATCGAATGGACCAAATCACTGCTGGATGAAACCGGCGATGTGGGCGCAGCTGTAGAAAAGGGAAAGAAGGCCTTTGTGGGGCCGGAATTGTACGGTAAAAAAATGGGCGTTGTCGGACTTGGCGCTATCGGGGTACTGGTAGCGAACATGGCGGTAGATTTTGGTATGAAGGTCTACGGCTTCGACCCTTACTTATCCATTGAACACGCTTGGGGATTAAGCAGAAAAGTAAAAAGGTCCACAAGCAAAGAAGCAGTTTTCAAAAACTGCGACTATATTTCCTTACATATACCCTTCATGGAAGGAACCAAAAATTTTGTGGATGCAGAAACCTTAAAGGAAACCAAAAAAGGCCTGCGTCTCATGAACTTTGCACGCGGCGGTCTGGTGGACGACGCAGCCTTAAAGGCAGCGCTGGAAGACGGTACCGTTGCCGCATATGTGGTGGATTTCCCAAATGAAGAAACCTTAAGAATGCCGAATGTCATCAACATTCCGCATCTCGGTGCCTCCACGCCGGAAAGCGAGGAAAACTGCGCGGTCATGGCTGTAGAGGAGCTGCGCGAATACCTCGAAAATGGTAACATTGTAAACTCTGTAAACTATCCGAACTGCAGCATGGGTGTGTGCAACAGCGTACACCGCATTACGGTTAATCACCGAAACATTCCGAACATGATCGGTCAGATCACAGCTGTGCTCGCAGGGCACAACATCAACATTTCTGACATGACCAACAAAAACAAAGGTGAATGGGCCTACACCATGATCGACGTCGACAGCGAAGTGGAAAGTAACGTAAAAGAAGCGTTAAAAACCATTGACGGCGTGACACGTGTCCGTGTTTTAAAATAAGGATTAAGGAGAACGCGATATGGCAACAATCAGACCCTTTAAAGCCGTTCGTCCTGTTCCGGAAAAAGCCGCTGACGTGGCAGCCCTTCCTTACGATGTCTATAATCGTGAGGAAGCGGCTGCTGCCGTTTATGGCAAGTACGACTCTTTCCTGAGAGTTGACCGTCCGGAAAGCACCTTGGATCACCGCATGAATATGTATGATCCCTTTGTGTACGAACAGGCAGCCAAGAACCTTCAGAAGCTGTATGACCGTAAGGTCATCGCGCAGGATGAAAAGCCAGGCCTTTATCTTTATGAGCTTGTGATGGATGGCAGAAGCCAGGTAGGCCTGGTGGCATGCACCGCCATCGACGAGTATCTGAACAACACCATTAAAAAGCACGAACTCACCCGTGAAGACAAAGAGCAGGACCGCATCAAGCATGTGGATGCCTGCAATGCCAACACGGGCCCCATTTTTCTGACCTATCGCGGTCAGGAGGATATCAATGCACTCATTGCTGAGAGCATGAAAAAAGACCCGGTCTACGACTTTACAGCCGAGGACGGCGTGGCTCACCGCGTCTGGGTCATCGATGACGAAGCAGTGATTGACCGGCTGGTCAGGGACTTTGGCCAGGTCGACAGTTTCTATATCGCCGACGGGCACCACCGCTGCGCGTCTGCCGTCAAGGTAGGCCTGATGCGCCGCGAACAGAATCCCGGTTATACCGGCGATGAAGAGTTTAATTACTTTCTGTCTGTCCTTTTCCCGGACGACCAGCTCGCCATCATGGACTACAACCGTGTGGTGAAGGACTTAAACGGCATGACAGCCGACGCGTTCATCGCGGCACTGGAAGATAAGTTCGACGTGGAAGAAAAGGGCGCAGAGCCTGTACACCCGCCTGAAAAGGGCACCTTTGGGATGTTCCTTGAAGGGAAATGGTACCTGCTGACGGTAAAAGAAGGCACCTATGATGCCGAAGACCCGGTGGGAAGCCTGGACGTGGCCATTTTACAGGACAATGTGCTGGTACCGATTTTAGGCATTCAGGATATCCGTACTGATAAACGCATCGATTTTGTGGGCGGCATCCGTGGTCTGGGCGAGCTTGAACGCCGTGTCAGCGAGGATATGAAGGTGGCATTTTCGATGTATCCAACCGCCATTTCTGAGCTGATGGCCATCGCGGACGCAGGTCTGCTCATGCCGCCAAAATCCACCTGGTTTGAGCCAAAGCTCCGGAGCGGCCTCTTTATCCATAATCTGGACTGAGCAGCGCGCAGGGGAGGCCTCCAACCACAATGGGAAAAATTAATTTAGGTATTTTACCGAAGCTCTTGCTGGGGATTCTGATTGGGATTCTGATCGGATCCCTCGGCAATCTTTTTAACATTGGCGACGCTTCTGTGTTTCGCCTGGTCATTGAGCTGGCAGCGACTTTTAAAGCGCTGTTCAGTACATTTTTACAATTTCTGATTCCACTGCTGATCGTGTCCTTTGTGGCGGTTGGTCTGGCAGACCTGGGTCAGAAGGCAAATAAGCTTTTTCTGATTACGCTGCTTCTGGCCTACTGCTCCACTGTGCTCGCAGGCCTGCTGGCGTATTTTTTTGGATACGCTGTGCTGCCGCACTGGATCACGCCCATTGCGAGCATGAACACCAGCGGAACCGAATTTTCACCTCTGTTCAGCATTGCGCTCGATCCGGTATTCGGCGTGATGACCGCGCTCATTCTGGCTTTTGTGCTGGGGATTGGACTGGCGAATATCAAGGGTGAACGGCTGCTGGGCTGCCTGAAGGATTTACAGCAGATCATCAGCCTGACATTAAAGAAGATCATTATTCCACTCATTCCCTTTTATATCGCCGCTCAGTTTGCGCAGATTGCCGCATCTGGTGAGCTCTTTTCCACCATTAAAATGTTTGTCATGCTCTTTGTCATGATTCTTGTTTTCCAGTGGGTGTATCTGCTCGTTCAGTTTGGCATATCATCGTTTCTGAGCCGGGAAAACCAGTTTAAAAAGATAAAAAATGTGATTCCGGCTTATTTTACAGCCCTGGGGACCCAATCCTCAGCAGCTACCATTCCTGTCAATCTGGAGTGCGCTTACAAAAATAAGATCACTAAGGATGTGGCGGATTTCTGTATTCCGCTCTGTGCGACCATTCACCTTGCCGGCGACACCGTGTGTCTGGTGCTTGGGACCATGGGCATCCTGCTGGCCAGTGGAATAGCTCCGGATTTCGGGCTTTATCTGCCCTTTATTCTGATGCTTGGCGTCACCATGGTAGCGGCTCCGGGCGTTCCGGGTGGCGGCGTCATGGCAGCTCTCGGTATTATTGGCTCCATGCTTGGCTTTACCGAGAGTATGCAGTCGCTGATCATCTCTCTGCACTTTTCACAGGACAGCTTTGGCACGGCCACTAACATCATGGGCGATCAGGCCATTGCCTTTGTGGTGGATGCGGCAGATCAGAGAAGCGCTGGAAAAAAGACAGCAGCCGAAGAATAGCTTCATAACCTCCCTGCCCAGACGCGGCTGGGAGGTTTTTTGACGTTCGGCCTTGAAACAGACAGGGGAATCGGATATACTAACTAGGTTACTGAAAAATTACAAGGAGAAATGAGATGAAGGAAAAAGAAAATGTAACGGCCAGTGTCAGCAATATCTTCAAGCTGAACGGCCGTGTGCCCGTTTCAAAGGCAGTGCCCTTTGGTGTGCAGCATGTGCTGGCTATGTTCGTGGCCAATATCGCCCCGATTTTAATCGTGGCTAATGTGGCGGGGCTCAGCGAGGACCAGAAAGCCATGCTGGTGCAGAACGCCATGTTCATTGCCGGTATCGGGACGCTGGTCCAGCTGTATCCTCTCTGGAAGATTGGAGCGCGCCTGCCCATTGTTATGGGGATCAGTTTTACCTTTGTGACGATTTTAAGCTATGTGGCGGCCACCTATGGCTATCCGGCAGCCATGGGGGCTGTTCTCATCGGCGGCCTGATCGAGGGGACGCTTGGGCTTTTTGCCAAATACTGGCGCAGGATCATTTCGCCCATCGTGGCAGCCTGTGTGGTGACCTCTATCGGCTTTTCCCTGTTGATTGTGGGGGCCACCTCCTTTGGGGGCGGCAGCGGCAGCGAGACCTTCGGATCGGCCCAGAACTTGATTTTGGGCAGTGTGACATTGGTGTGCTGTCTGCTGTTTAATATTTTTGCAAAATCCTACTGGAAGCAGCTGTCTGTATTGTTTGGCCTGGTGGTGGGCTACATTCTGGCCATTTTTATGGGCGCTGTGGATTTTTCGGACATGAGCAATGTGGGTATTGTGGCTTTGCCGCAGTTCATGCCCTTTGTGCCGGAATTCAATCTTGGCGCGATCATTGCCGTAACGTTGATCTTTTTGGTCTCGGCCACAGAGACCATCGGCGATACCTCGGCCATGGCTGTTACCGGTCTGGGCCGCGACGTCACTGACCAGGAAATATCCGGCTCGCTGGCCTGCGACGGCTATATGAGCTCCATCTCCTCGCTTTTTGGCTGTATGCCCATTACCTCTTTCAGCCAGAACGTGGGTCTGATCGCCATGACCAAGGTGGTCAACCGCTTCACCATTATGACTGGCGCCTTTGTCATGATCCTGGCAGGCCTGGTGCCTGTGGTGGGTAAGCTCTTTGCCACCCTGCCCGAGGCGGTGCTGGGCGGCTGTACCATCATGATGTTTGGCACCATTGTGGTCAGCGGTATTCAGATGATCACACGCTGTGGCTTTAACCAGCGCAACACCATCATCGTGGCCCTGTCCCTGAGCGTGGGTATCGGCTTCACCCAGGTGCCGGAAATTTTCAGCATTTTTCCACAGATGGTTCAGCAGGTTTTTGCCAACAACTGTGTCGCCATCGTTTTTGTGGTCGCCGTTATTTTGAACCTGGTGCTCCCAAAGGATATGGAGCTGAAAGCCCCCGAAGCAGCAACCGAAAATACCGCAGAGTGATAAAACCCTTCCCGTCCCCAAACACGACGGGAAGGGTTTTTGCTTTACTTGGTTAAATTAGAATAGCTTGACACAATATTAATTTTGTGATAACGTTAACCATAACATAATAAAATTTTAAGGAAAGGTAAAAAAGCAAATGTCAAGTAAAGCGTTCACGGTACGGTGGGGTCTGGTGCTCCTGGTGGCAGCGTTGCTTCTGCTCTTTGGCGGCGCGAGTGTTCAGGCCGAGGAAGAGACGAGAACCATTAATCTGGAGGAGTTTCATTCCCTTTCGATTTATCCGGACGGGTACAAATATGAAGGAGAAAGCCTTCAACCTTTTACAGGAAATTATATTATTACAGGCCAAAGTCGGCGCACGGATATTTTCATTGCAGTGGGTAAAAAGGTTGAGTTCAGGGATGTCAGCTGTGGATATGTGCGTTTCGGCTCTTATTCGCCAACGCATCTTCTGCTTGCGGGTGAAAATCAGATTAATGCCGGCATGGATGTGTCAGTTGGTACAACCGTGACCATTGACTCGGTGGAAAACGGCAGCTTGACGGTAAAACCTAGTGTTTCTTATACGGATGGACAATACAATATGTTTGTTATCGCGCTGGATGGGAATCTGATTGTCAACAGCGGACGAATCAATGTGGGAACCGGTGTTGTTGCGCCCATCCAAGTGAAGTATTCGCCTAAATGGAGACATAGTGGCTCTCTCACCGTCAATGGCGGTGAAATTACAGCGTATGGGTATGCTGATCCGCGTAATAGCTTCATTGGCTGCGGGTATGGAGACGCCGGCTTTGGCAAGATCACAGTCAATGGCGGCACCATCAACGCCGGGAAGAGAGGCACCATCGGTTTATCTGAGTACTACCAGGATGATATTGAGGATTGTCATTGCGAAGACATCACCATCAACGGGGGCAGCATCGTGGGGACGATCAATACAAAGGGCCGGATCATTAACAACGCCGGCGAAGCCCTGTCGCAGCTGGCTGTCACCCTGCCCGACATCACCCAAAAGACCGCGGTCACGAGCCTGAGCGTCGGCGGTGATTCGAGCTATGGACTAAAGGACGTCACCACAACGGAAAGGGGCGAGCTGTTTTTATGGCTGCCCCAGGCACAGCTTCAGGACGATACCCGGGTAACCCTGACAACCCAGGATGGAAAAACCTACACCGGAGAGATTTATAACGGCGTCTTTGAGTGGATCCGTGACGCCTCCGAGGTGGGCTTCAGAAACCAGAGCGTTTATGAAAACGAGCCCCTGCCCAAGATGGAGCTTGACACGTCGCGGCTGCCCCAGGGCGCTACGGTCGAGTACAGCGTGAACAAAACTCCCGACGGGCCCGGCAAGTACCGCTACATCGCGGCTGTGACCCAAAACGGCCAGACCCTTAAGTACCGGGCGACCCTAACCGTCCTGCCGCTGCAGGAAATCGGCGACGTGGGATTAAAGGACAGCGAGGAGGTTTCGTTCAAGCTGACGGGTCAGAAGCCAACCCTGGATTATTCCAAGGTGCCGGCCGGCTGTAAGGTCAGCTTCAGCCCCGGCAAGGTCAAGAAAACCAACACCCCAACCCAGGTGGCGGTGACCATCAGCGGCAGAGGCTATCAGACCAAAACCCAGACCGTGACCCTGACCATGAAAAAATACAAATCCGTCATTGTGTCCATCTTTGAAGGGTTACTCAACCCGAAAAAGGCCGCGGCCGAAAACGCGGCGCTGCTGACAGCAGACGCAAGCCTGCCAATGGCCGGCGAAGGGCAGGATGAAGCGGCTAAACTGGATGACGGCAGCGAAGCCGTCACCCTGAAAATGAACATTCAGGTTCAGAGCATGGCCACCGGCGAGGGGAAAGGCGAAGAAGAGACAGAAGCCGTGATCCCCGTGCCCCAGGGTACCGTCACTATTCTGGGACAAACCTACCCGCTAGATGAAAACGGCGACCTTGACGGATGTCCCCGCGACACAGACGGCAGTTATCTGATCACCACCACCCGGGAAGCTTTGAAAGCCTGTGGTTACAAAGTGGAAGCCGTCTACACCCCAGCCGAGAACACCCCCTACGACACCGCCGCCGTGAGCGTGGACAGCGACCCGTCCAAACTCGTGCGCGACGCCATTACCCTGGACTACGACGTACTTCAGGGCGATGATGATAAAAATCTGAGCTGGAAGGACACCGTCCAGATCAAGGCTGCCGGCGGCTCCAAGACCGAGGGCGAGGCCTACACCTATCGACTGCTCCAGGGAGACGACTTCGCAACCCTGAGCCAGGACGGCCAGCTGAGCTTTACAAAGGCCGGCTACGTGGCCGTGGAAGTGAGTCTGGCGGGTAATGCAGACTATAACGGCGCCAGCAATACCATCAGCTTTTATGTGGGTAAGGCCTACCGCGAAACAGAATTTGAAGCCGCGCCTGTCACCTACGACGGCGAGCTGCACCGCATTGAGCTGAGCGGCGATCTGGAGCCCGGTACCTATGTTGAGTACATCGAAGAAAGTGAGGACACCGTTGGCGATTTCGATTATATGGCCACCGATGCCGGCGCCTATCACGCCGCTGTCTACGTGGCGGCTGACGACCGGTATGTGGGAGAAATCACCTATTCCGACTGGACGATCACACCGCGGGATATTGCCGACGTACAGATCAGCGGCGTTGCGGACCGCTACAGCGCCACTGGCAGCCCCGTCACCCCAGTGCCCGAGGAAGTCAAGGTCAGCGACGATCTCTATCTGAATCCGGACGATTATGACGTTCGCTATGAAAACAATACCGAAGCCGGCACAGCCACGCTCACCCTCACCGGGAAAGGCAATTTTACCGGCACAGTCAGCAAAACCTTTGCCATCACCGCCCAGAAAGGCGGTTCCGGAGAGTCCCAGAGCACCGGCGGCGGAAGTACCGCAGACCAGCGCAAAATTACTGGCAATACCAAAACCGGTATCGTCAGCGACCAGACCAGCGCCGCGCTGATCGGCGGCGGACTGCTGGCACTCTGTGTGGCGCTGACCGCAGTTTTATATAAGCGTAAACAATCTTAAGCATAAAACCCTTCCCGTCCCCAAACACGACGGGAAGGGTTTTTAATCTTTAACTTTTCTTTAGACTTTATAAAAGCTAACCAAAAGGGTAACGTTTATAATGAGAGTATCAAATTAAAGAGGAGACATGGAAATGTTAAAGATTGAAAATATTTCAAAAACCTACGGCGACAAAAAAATAAAGGCCGTTGACAATATTCACTTTGAGGTAAAGCCCGGTGAAATCTTTGGCTTTGTGGGCCCGAACGGCGCGGGAAAAACGACGACCATTAAAATGATCGTCACCCTTCTCAGGCCAGACAGCGGCCGGATATTGATCAACGGCGTTGACAACAGTCAGGATATCATGGGCGCTAAGCAGCAGTTCAGCTATGTCCCGGATAATCCTGAGCTCTTTGAAAAGATCAAGGGGATTGAGTATCTGAACTTCATGGCCGACGTTTATCAGGTGCCGGAGGCGGACCGGACAGTGCGCGCGGAAAAGTATCTGAAAATTTTCGAGCTCGACAAAGCAGTGGGGGATCCCATCAGCTCTTATTCCCACGGGATGAAGCAGAAAATTGCCCTGATCGGCGCTTTGATCCACGACCCAAATCTCTTTGTGCTCGATGAGCCCATGGTCGGCCTGGACCCAAAAGCCTCCTTTGAGCTGAAGAAAATTATGCGCGAGCAGTGCGACCGCGGAAAATCGGTGTTCTTTTCCACCCATGTGCTGGACGTCGCTGAAAAGCTGTGTGACCGGATCGCCATTATCAAGAAAGGACAGATCATCGCGATTGGAACAATGGACGAGATAAGGGAAAAGGTGGGGAGCAGAGAATCCTTAGAAAATATCTTCCTGGAGCTGACGGAAAAATGAAAGAAATAATCCGCTTAACCAAGCTTTTTATCAATACCAATCTGGGCCTGTCGATGATCCGCTACAACCGTAAAAACAATAAAAAGGCCTTTTTTAAACAGGTTGGGCTGCCCGCGCTGGTGCTGGTGGCCATGCTGCCGCTCTATGGCCTGTATGTGGCGTATATGGCCATGATGTACACGGGGATGGTGGCCATCGGGCAGGAATCTGTGCTGCTGCCCATGGCCTATACCATGGTCTCGGTAGTGATTATTTTCTTCGGCATTGCCTATATTATGGCAGAGTTTTATTTTTCAGGCGGCGTGGAAATGCTTTTGCCACTGCCCATTAAGCCGAGAAATATTATCATCGGCAAATTTGGCAGTATTATTTTTATGGAGGTTCTGCTGTCCGCTGTGCTGATGCTGCCTCCGGCGGTTGTTTACGGCATGGGACAGGGAATGGGAATCCTCTATTACATCATGGCGCTGATCGTCATCATTGTACTGCCAGTGCTGCCTCTGGCCCTTGAAACCCTGCTGATTATGCTGCTGATGCGCAGCAACAGCTTTAAGGGCAAGAAGGATGTTTTCCAGATCGTCGCCCTGTTTGTGGTGCTGGCCTTTTTCCTGGGACTGCAGATGTACCTGTCGCGGACAGCGGGCAGCAGCGATGACCCCATGGCTGTGGTCAACAGTATGCTCGCGGACAACGGCTATCTGTTAAAAAGCATTACCCGCCTGTATCCGGTCAGTCTGCTGGTGGCCCAGAGTCTCAACCGCATTACCCTTACCGGAATGCTCAGCCTGATAGGGCTTCTGGCCCTCACTGCTGCAGCTTTTGCGCTGATGGTTTTTGTGGGCGGGCGGATCTATGTAAAGGGGCTGCTCTCCGGCAAGGAAAGCGGCAAGGGCAAAAAAGTCCTGTCCGCCACGAAGCTGCAAAAAGCCCTGTCTCACCGCACCGCTCCGGCGCTGGCAGTGTTTAAAATGGATATGCGCCTCCTGCTGAGGACGCCGATTTACTTTTTTAACAACGTATCCATTGTGGTGGTGGTGCCCTTGGTATTTCTGATGTCCATGTTTTTCGGAAAATCCGGCGGTATGGACATTATGACCCTTGCGTCAGATTTTTATAAGGCGGCGCCCGATGCCATGAACCTGATTCTGGTCATTGTTTTCATGTTTTTCGGAAGCGTGGCCTGCACCACGGCCTCAACCTTTTCCCGGGAAGGCAAAAACATCTGGCTGACCTGTATCGTGCCCGTGCGCCCGCTGGATCAGATGATCGGGCGTGGCCTGAGCGCTCTGTGCATTCAGCTGCTGGGCATTGTGTTCACGCTCATTCTGCTGGCGTTCATCATGCCGCTGTCCCTTGGGACAGTGGTCCTTTCGCTGGTGCTAGGCACCATCGGCTCTTTTCCGCTGCTGGCCTTTGGCCTGATTGTGGATATGATGCGCCCGCTGCTCGACTGGGACAATCCGCAGAAGGCAGTCAAGAATAACATGAACGTCATGATCGCCATGATGGTGGGCTGGGTCTACATGCTTCTGGTCGTGGGAATCTCCGCCGCAACAGGTTTTTTCATCGCGCCGGTCTTCGGGTACAGCTTTTTCGCTGTCGTCTCCATTGTCATCAGCGTTCTGCTGCTGATGGTGGTTAAAAAGCATCTGGAAGAACGGATGCAGATGATGGATGTGGAATAACAACCGGCATTAAAAAAGCGCCTGGCAGATGTCAGGCGCTTTAGGCTGTCAAAAAACTTTATCATGAGAATATAAAGCGTTAAAAAGAGGGTTGTTTAAGTTGAAAGTTGAAAGTGGATAGTGGAAAGTTCAGGTGCAAATCTGCCGCCGGCAGATTTGATGCGATGCGGCCTGCGGCCGCAATTTTAATCGCCCCCGCCAGGGCGAAAGCGTTCCGACATTCTCCATTTTCAATGTTCCATTGATACCGCTTCACATTTTTGTTTTGCAGCTTGTGACCGACTTTTTTGACACGCTGAAGCGCCTGGCAGATGTCAGGCGCTTTTTGTTTAGGCTTCCCGGGCTTTTAATCTTTTCACAATGGCGGTCCGGGCGACGCCGATCATATAAAGTGAGCCGACAAACACGTTGATGCGGTCTTCTGTGCTCAGGTCAATGCTGTCCACTGCGGCTTCGATGGTGTCGTAGAAATTGACGTTTTTGCCGTACTCACGGTGAATCAGTTCAGCCATTTTATCAGCCGGCAGGGCCCGGTCGTTTTCGGGCGTGAGGGCGTGAACGTCGCCGGTGACAGGCATGAGGTATTGAAGGGCCAGGTCGATGTCCTTGTCGGCCAGCATGCCGAAATAAAGATTGATCTTATTGCCCGGGAAATAGGTTCGGATATTTTTGACAAAATACTCAATGCCATTGGGATTGTGGGCACCGTCGATCAGAATAATGGGGTTGCGGTGAAGGATCTCGAAGCGTCCGTGAAAGGTGACGTCTGCCAGCGCTGCGGTAATGGCTTCGGTGGGAATGGCGTAGCCTTTTTTTAATAAAATTTCCAAGGTATCCAGTACGGTCAGGCAGTTTAAAATCTGGTGCTCGCCAAGAAGCTTCAGCTTGAAGGTGTCCAGTCCGGCAATGCCGCCGGGCTTTTTATAGTTCAGAATCTGCCCGTCAAGGCTCTCAGAAACCCGGCAGATATCCGCAGGGTTGACGATTGTGTAAGGGGTTTTCATGGATTCGGCGTAGGCTGTGATGACATCCTCGGCTTCTTTTTCCTGAGGATAGATCACCACATCGGTGCCTTCCTTAATAATGGCAGCCTTCTCGCCGGCGATCTTGCCAATGGTGTCGCCCAGATAATCGGTGTGATCCAGGCTGATGCTCATAATGACCACTGCCTCAGGAGAGGGGATGATGTTGGTGGCGTCCAGCCGTCCGCCCATGCCCACCTCGATGACGCAGAGATCGGCGCCTTTTTCATAAAAATACTCAAAGGCCAGGGCGGTCTCGATCTCGAAGCCAGTGGGGTGCGGCTCACCCTTTGCCACCAGAGCGTCGCAGGCCGCCTGGACTTTTTTGGTTACCTGCATCAGGTCGTCGTCCGGAATGGGGACGTTGTTCAGCTGGACCCGCTCGTTAAAGGTTTCGAGGGCCGGGGAGGTGTAGAGTCCTGTGGTGTACCCGGCGGTTTTGAGAATGGTGGAGAGCATGGTGCTCACGGAGCCCTTGCCGTTTGTGCCGGCCACATGGATACATTTCAGCCTGTCCTGCGGGTTGCCCAGCTCGCCGAGCAGCAGGCCGATGCTTTCAAGGCCCAGCCGGATGCCGAACTTCCCGTTGGATTCTATAAAGTCAATGGTTTCCTGTACATTCATTTTTTTGTTTTTTCTCCTTGGTTACCGGCAGGCCTTGACCCGGTCTTCGGTAATGATGATGTCAACGCTTTTGTCGTGGGGCTCCATGGGGATCTCGTCATAAATAAAATCCTCGCGGATCAGGGCAACGGTTTTGCAGTCGGGACGGATGGTTTCAAGAAAGCGGTCATAGTAGCCGCCGCCAAAGCCCATGCGGTTGCCGGCTTCGGTAAAAGCCATGCCGGGCACGAGCACCAGGTCCAGTTTTTCGGGCGCGACCACACGGCGGCAGTCGTCCTTAACCTCCAGAATACCATAATGCCCTTCCTCCAGATCGCCCGGGAAGTCCAGGATTTCGGACAGGATAATGGTGTGATCTGAAATATTACAGATCGGCACGACCACATGCTTGCCCTCGGACAGCGCCTGCATGATCAGGCTGTGGGTATAAATTTCGGTGCCGAAGCTCACGTAGAGCATCATCCACTCGGCCTCTTTGTAAGCATCGGAATGAATGAAATTGTCAATGATCCGCGCGTCGATTTCTTTTGAGTAAATGTCAGAACGTTTCTTTAAGGTTTCCTGACGAAAAGCTTTTTTATCCATAATTTCTCCTTTGTGGTAATACCTGCATTTTCTCCCATTATATCATCTCTTTTACATGGTTGATAGAGAAAAATTTTTGCATCGCGGGGTTAAATGCGCTATACTTATCTATGAATGAGGAAAATGAAAAACGGGACTTGAAAAAGTAATGAGGGGATTGCAAAATGAAAAGAAGAAAATTATTGGCCTGTGAGACGATTAAGGATGAAGTCGAGCTCATTAAGGAAAAATGCGGCGTCGACATTGAAACAGTTTGGATGGACAATACGCTGCACGCCTATCCCGAAAACCTGAGGGACGCCCTTCAGGCAGAGATCGATAAAATCGGCGAGGACGCTGACGAGCTGCTGTTTGCCTACGGCAACTGCGGAAACGGTCTGGTGGGGCTTAAGAGCAGCTACCCGACCATGATTATTCCCAGATACGGGGACTGTATCGACATGTTTTTGTCGAACCTTGATAACCTGGAGCGGGTGCGGACCACCACCTATTTTCTGACAAGGGGCTGGCTGGACGGCAAGCAGAGCCTGGAATGGGAGATCGACTACAATTACAAGCGCTTTGGCGAAAAACGGGCCCACAAGATCATGGATATGATCTACCGGCACTATGAGTATCTGATGCTCATCGACACCGGCGCCTATGATCTGGAGGCCGCGAAGCCGAGAGTGGATAAGATCGCCGAGACCATTAAACTGGAACCGGTTGTCAAACAGGGGGACATCAGCCCCATCGAAAAACTGCTGACCGGCGACTGGGATACGGCGCATTTTTGCGTGATTCCACCGGGGCGTGAGACCACCTATCATGATTTTGACGGCGCGAGCTTACGTTTGCCTTGCTAAAATTTGGTTTTTTTGTTACAATTTAAATATATCTGTTACAATACTTTCAGATTTCGATGGTTTTTAAAGTTTTTTATAAGTAAAATGACCTATAATAAGACAGCAGAAATAAATAATTTGTAAATTTTTATGAGGGCTGTGTAATAATTTGCATCCAGGTGGGTGCAGATGAGAGGGAGAATGTTCATGGGAAAAAGAAAAAAGGAGCATCATTTTTTTTCGATGCTGAAAAGTATTTTCAGAGATACAGCTCAAAGCATTGAGCGGAATAATCTGATGAGTATCGCTTCCATTCTTTCTGTTGTCGCGGCTCTGATCATCCTGGGGATTTTTGTGATCTTCACTGTGAATCTCCAGCACATTACAGAAAATGTGGAGTCAGCCATGGAGCTGCGCGTTTTTATGAAAACAGAATATACGGAGGATCAGAAAACCTCGGTTGAGACGGCGCTTCGCGGCAACAGCCAGGTGACAGGCATCTCCTTTGAGAGTAAGGATGAGGCCCTGGAAAAATTCTCTTCAAGCCTCGATGATTATTCTGGCCTTTTAAAAGGGTATGACAGCAGCAATAACCCCATGGCCGCATCGTTTATTGTTCAGGTGCAGAATCCGGAGGATCTGGAGAGTGTTAAAAGCTACGCCGAGGGGCTGACGTCCCAGGGCGTCGATTATGTCAAATATGGTGAAGAGTACGTCAATGCGCTGGTAAGCTTCAGCAAGTTCAGCAATACGCTGTGTATTGTCATACTGGCAGTGCTTTCCGTCATTTCGATCTTCATTATTTATAACACCATCAAGCTGACCTGTTTTGCCAGAAGAAGGGAAATAGGGGTCATGAAGTATGTTGGTGCAACGGACTGGTATATCCGGCTGCCCTTTATATTGGAAGGGACCTTCCTTGGATGTCTCGGGGCGCTGGTGGCCATGCTGATCATACGCACCGGCTACTACTATGCCATCGCCTATGTCACCAACGCGGTCAATATGCCGATGAACAGCGACCTGGTATCGCCAGCGCTGATCATGGGGCCGATTTTTGTGTTCTGTCTGGTGTACGGTATTATTATCGGTGCCTTTGGCAGCCTGTTCTCAATCAGGAAATTCTTAAATGCTTAGAGAAAAATGTGTAATTGTCAGTACGAAGAAGGAGAGATGAGTAAGGTCTATGAAGAAAAAAATGTGTGGTTTTCTGGCAGGATTATTATGCTTTTTGATGATCTGCACCCCAGTTTTTGCAGAGGGAAACGACGATTTAATGGCAAAGCTCAAAGAGAGCGCCCAGAGAATTAAAGATATGTCGTCTCAGATGGAGGCGACAAAAACCAGTATGGCTGAAATTGAAAAGCAGGTTAACGAGTCCAACGCGGCCATCGACGCCATCAATGGTCAGATCGCGGATCTGGACGCCCGTATGGCAGACCGTAAGGCACAGATCGCTGTACTGCAGGAACAGCAGGATAAACAGGAAAAAGAACTGGAAGAACGCCTGCGCGTGATGTATATGTATGGGAATGACGGCTACCTTCAGGTGCTTTTCTCCTCCAACAATTTTACAGACTTTATCGCCCGGGCCGATATGATGAAAAATGTTATGCAGGCCGATAAGGATGCGGTAACTGCTCTTGAAAACACGAAGAAAGAACTGGAAGAAAAAAATGCCGGCCTGGAAGCGGATAAAGCAGCGGCAGAACAGGCCAAAGCCGTTCAAAATGAAGCGAAGGAACAGCAGAATCAGCTGTTGGCTAAAAACCAGGCGCTGATTGAGGAATATAAAGCTGGTATCGCGGCTGAACAGGCAGCGGCGGACAGCATTGCCCAGCAGATGGGCGGCGAAAAGGCGAGTGATTTTATCCAGACAGGCGAGTATTACTGGCCCATCTCACCGGATAATTCCCAGGCCTTTAATATCAGCAGCCCCTTTGCCGGACGTATCCACCCCATCACAGGTGAATGGTCCAACCATCAGGGCGTCGACGTGGCTGTGAGCTACGGCACCCCCATTCTGGCAGCTGGTGACGGTACCGTCTCCATCGCCGGGGATAACGGCGGCTACGGCAACTGCGTGGTCATCAATATGGGGACTGACGGCAGCGGCAACAAGCTGGCCACTCTGTACGGCCATATGTCTTCAATCGCTACCTCTGTGGGCGCGACGGTCTCCAAAGGCGACATCATCGGCTATGTTGGCAGCACCGGCAATTCCACTGGCCCGCACCTTCACTTTGGCTGGATGGTCAACGATAACTTTGTGGATCCATTGGCCTATTATCCGGGACAGAACTGGAACTACGTGGAATAGTTATTCTGCGTCCGGGGTCATTTCATCCAGAAGCTTTTCAGCGAGGCGTTTGTAGTTAAGGCTTTGCTGAAACAGCAGTAAACACATCAGTATTGAATCCGTCGACTCCATACCGGAGCCGGCGGTTTTTTCTTTGGCATCTTCGGCGATACGGCGCGCATCGTTCTTCAAGGCGTGCAGCTGTCCGGCCTGGCTGTCCAGGTATTTCTGGTAGACGAACTGGAGCTTTTCGTGATCCACGGACTCTCCATCCCTGAGAAAGCCAAAAAGTGTTTTGATATCCTCCATGGAGGTGACCTGCTTCAGCTGGTAGATCAGGAGCATGAGCAGCACATGGTCCACCTTGTATTTTTTCTTCTGAGCCGGGATTAAAAGCTTGTTTTTGGTATAGTTATTGATCATGGTCTTGGTCAGCAGCTTGTCCTCGGGTCTGCGCTTTGTGGAGGCCAGATGCTTTTCAAAAAGTGTGATGAGCTGGTCCATGTAAAGGTCCAGATCCGGGATATCCTGTATGGTGATCTGGCTGTCGAGCTGCAGGCTGTCAATCAGGTCAAAAATTTGTTTTTCTGTCATGGAAACCTCCTTGTTACTTCTATTTATTTTACGCCAACGCCGCCAAAAAAACAACATGAAAAACGCATTTGACATTGTATACAGGTTGTGATATATTTTAAAGAACACAATACGTAGTTTTGAAAACCACATAAGGAGTGACACGAAATGATCGAAAAATTCAGAGACCCCATGAGCGCGCTGACCCACCTCATCGGAGCCGTTTTATCCGTGATCGGCACCATCGCCATGCTGGTCCTTATCGCTGTGGAAAAAGAAGTCAACGCCCTGACGCTGACCTCGGTGCTGGCCTTTGGGCTTGGGCTTATCGCCCTTTACACCACCAGCTTTACCTATCACGCCATCCACGGCTCGCCTGAAAAAATTATGCGGATGAAAAAGACAGACCATTCCATGATCTTCTTGCTCATCGCCGGCTCCTATACGCCCTTCTGCCTTTTGTGCCTGACTGGCGTCACCCGGGTGGCGCTCATGAGTGCGATCTGGGCGGTTGCGGTGATCGGTGTGCTGATGATGGTTTTCTGGATCAATATGCCCAGATGGCTGAACACAGGCCTCTATATTTTCATGGGATGGTTTGCCCTTTTTGCCCTCAAGCCCCTCTATGACGCGCTGCCCACCGGTGGGTTTGTGTTTTTGCTGCTCGGCGGGATCATGTACACAGTGGGCGGAGTCATGTATGGCCTTAAAAAGCCCAATATATGGCCGGATTTCGGTTTTCACGAGGTATTCCATGTCTTTGTTATGCTGGGAAGTCTGTGCCATTATTACGCTGTTTTCCGCTATATTCTGATGCCGGCCTGAAGGATATTGAAAGACCTTTCGAACTGAAGGCCGAGCGCCCCAAATTTCCATAACAACGCATAACCACTAACTTTTCGGAGTAGGGTTACGGATTGAACACTTAGCAAGTATTTTATATAAACAAAGTTGAATAAAAATAAATATCATTCAAAAATGCCTAATAGAGGTTAATGTTTATGTGAGTTTTGGAGGATTACCTCCAGATGTTGGTGGCTATGCGTTGTTATGGGCTGATTTTGGGAATGATTTTTGCAGATGATGAAAAAACCGTTCTGTCGCGTTTTAGGACAGGGCGGTTTTGATATTTTAGAAAAGGTTTTCTGGAATAAATTTACTTGTTAAGGGTAAATAACTTATCGGGTTTGTGTTAAAATAATAAATGCAGTGTAAAATCTTAGGAAAATCTTCATAATTTGGATTGTATTTTCTTAACTTTTATGATGTATTATAAAGGTAAATCAAGTTTAATACAGGGGAGCTGAACACTTAATGAACAAACCAACACACCTGATATTTGGAGAAATTATCTGGAAATACCTTGACGAAAACTATGGAATCACATTGAACCGCGCTGGCTTTCTGCTTGGAAATATTGCGCCGGACCTCACTTTTAGCTTTGTCTTTCATCCCCATGAAAGGAAATATGCCTCTGAGCATCTGAGAGTTGCCATCGACGCGGCCATTAAGGCCGGTGACATTATGGACTTTGACGCCGGGTTCTTTCTGGCAGAACGCCTTGGCAGCATCTGCCACTACTGCGCGGATTTTTTCTGCGAGGCCCATACTGAGCGTTACCAGGGAAACCTGAAGGAACATATTCTGTTTGAGAAAAAGCTGTACCGCTACTGTATGCGCAACGAAAAAGAGCTGGGCGAGGCCATGCAGCAGCCCAGAAGCTTTTCCGTTTCCGGAACCGGCGACATTTTCCGGAAGATTGAGGAGATGAACGACGCCTACCTGGCCGGAAGACCCTCCTGCCGGGCTCAGGCTGAGGGCGCCCTGTCCGCCTGCCTCCAGACCGTTGGCACCATCATGACCACGCGCTACTATGCCGCCTTTAATGTGGAACCGGGCTTTTTAGTCCATTAAAAAAACCTGCGAGATGAATCGCAGGTTTTTTACTTGTTTGGATTAATTCATGGCTTCCTCGATGGCAACGGCTACCGATACGGTAGCGCCGACCATTGGATTGTTACCCATGCCGATGAGGCCCATCATTTCTACGTGGGCTGGAACGGAGGAGGAACCGGCGAACTGAGCGTCAGAGTGCATACGTCCCATGGTATCGGTCATACCGTAGGAAGCAGGGCCGGCGGCCATATTATCCGGGTGGAGGGTACGTCCTGTACCGCCGCCGGAAGCAACTGAGAAGTATTTTTTGCCCTGTTCAAGGGCTTCTTTTTTATAAGTGCCGGCAACCGGATGCTGGAAACGGGTCGGGTTGGTAGAGTTCCCAGTGATGGAAACATTCACGCCTTCGTGGTGCATGATGGCAACACCTTCCTGAACGTCGTTAGAACCATAGCAGTTAACCGCGGCGCGTTCGCCATCGGAGTAAGCGGTTTTTTCTACGATGTTCAGCGTGCCTGTCGCATAGTCATAATCGGTTTTTACATAGGTAAAACCATTGATGCGGGCGATAATCAGGGCGGCGTCTTTGCCCAGGCCGTTTAAGATAACGCGCAATGGTTTTTTACGAACCTTGTTGGCGTTTCTGGCAATCCCGATAGCACCTTCGGCAGCCGCGAAGGATTCGTGGCCAGCCAGAAAAGCAAAGCAGTCGGTTTCTTCACGTAGCAGCATTGCGCCCAGATTACCATGGCCTAAACCAACTTTACGCTGTTCAGCAACAGAACCTGGAATACAGAAAGCCTGTAAGCCCTCTCCCACAATTTCGGCCGCGTCAGCCGCTGTTTTCGCACCGCGCTTGATGGCCAGTGCAGCGCCGAGTGTATAAGCCCAGCAGGCATTTTCAAAACAGATTGGCTGAATACCCTTTACGATACCTGCAACGTCAATGCCTTTTTCATCGCAGATGGCTTTGGCTTCTTCTAAAGAGGCAATGCCGTTTGCTTTTAAGACTTCATTGATTTTGTCGATTCTTCTTTCATAACTTTCAAATAATGGCATCTCAGAACCTCCTATTCGTTTCTCGGATCGATGTACTTAGCGGCACCATCGAACTGTCCATACTGGCCGGAAGCCGCATCCATGGCTTCTTTCGGGTCCATGCCCTTTTTGATGTTTTCCATCATTTTGCCGAGCTGTACGAAAGCGTAACCGATGATTTCGTCTTTTTCGTTTAAAGCGACTTTTGTGACATAACCTTCTGCCATTTCCAGGTAACGCGGGCCTTTGGCCAGTGTACCGTACATGGTGCCAACCTGGCTTCTGAGGCCTTTGCCCAAGTCTTCAAGGCCAGCGCCGACCGGCAGACCATCTTCAGAGAAAGCAGTCTGAGTACGGCCATAAACGATCTGTAAAAACAGTTCGCGCATAGCGGTGTTGATAGCGTCGCAGACAAGGTCCGTATTCAGGGCTTCAAGAATTGTTTTACCCGGCAGGATTTCAGATGCCATGGCGGCAGAGTGCGTCATACCAGAGCAGCCGATGGTTTCAATCAGAGCTTCCTGAATAATACCGTCCTTTACATTTAAGGTTAATTTACAGGCACCCTGCTGAGGGGCGCACCAGCCTACACCATGTGTTAAACCGGAAATGTCTTTAACTTCTTTTGCCTGTACCCATCTGCCTTCTTCAGGGATTGGGGCACAGCCGTGGTTTGCATTGCTGGCTACGCAGCACATACTATTTACTTCATGAGAATATTCCATTCGCTAAACTCCCTTCGAATTTTTCCTACAGCTATTATAATATGGGCGTCTCAAAAAAAATATGGTAATTTTTTGTCATTTTGTATTTTTTGTCCCGCTGGGACAAAAATGTAGAAAATGAAAACGGCTAATAGAGTAAAATTTAGCCATTCTTAGAAAATTGAACTTTTTTTGTGAAAAGTTATCTGTAATAGACAAAAAGTTGGGTTGATGTTCGTTTAAAGGTAAGGTACAATGAATCTAAATGTAAATTTGCTAAAATTTACCCGAACATTGTGTCTGATGAGATGAAATTTTGTATAGATGAAAAGAGGTAATGGGATGGATTATATTCACAAATTTAGCATCGGTCCGGTAGAAATGGACAAAATGCTCGAAGAGTATCATCAACTGCGAAAAACCCGCCGCTACTGCGCGGCTTGTCCCAACTACAACAAATACTGGTCCTGCCCGGACTACGCCTTCGACGAGGCTCTGTTTTTAAAGGAATTTAAGTATATGTACCTGATTGCCAGAGAGTATGAAATTCCACGGGAGGACCGCCAGAAAATCTTCGGTATTCAGCCTGTGGCCGAGTACTGCAAGCAGGTTATGCAGGCCATGAAGGTTGAATCATGGAAGGATCTTCTGGATCTGGAGGCAGAATTTCCGGGCACGTTGTCCTTAATGCCGGGCAACTGCCATGTCTGCGATATTTCAGGAGAAGGCTGCGCTAAGCCAAAAGGACAGAAGTGCCGTCATCCGGAGCTCATGCGGTTCTCGCTCGAGTCCCTTGGCTTTGATGTGGACGCTATCTGTAAGTATGAGATCGGTGTGCTCCTGCTCTGGCCAAAGGAAGGCCACCTGCCGGAAAAACTGTGCGCGGTGATGGCGCTTATGAGCAATGAGAAGATTCCCATGGATGCCATCAAAGCCCATTTCCCAGACGCTAAAAAGAGCTGGCTGCGTTTTTCGGACACAGCACCTGAAGCCCGGAACGAAGTGCGCCCAAGTGTTAAACGCCAGGAAAGCTGGCTTGACAATATGAAAAAGCAGAATCAGGAAAAGGCCGAGGATCCTGCCTACAAGCCACAAAAAAGCTGGATCGGCTTTAAAAGCGAAGCTTTAGACAGCGGCGACTATGTCAAAGAGCGCCCCTGGCGGGAGGAAGAGCCAGAGGAAGCGCCCCTGGCACCTGAAGAAACCGCCGCGCTGGTCGATGAAATGATCGCGTCCAGCCCAGAGCCTGAACCCGCTGCAGAACCGGAACCCGCTGCTCCAGAGACACCGTCTCAGCCTGAGGTGTCCGCCTCTGAGGATGAGGAAGACGCCAAATACAAGTGGCTTGGCTTTAAACGGAGTGTCGAGGAAGCCGAAGAGGAATTAAAAAAGCGGCCGATTCCCAAATTTAACGTTCCTGAGGAAGAAAAGGCTGAGGAAAGCCCTGCCAAGGTAATGGAAACAGCGGAAGCGCCGGAGTGTGCGACGCCGCAGGCAGACGAACCGGAACCAGCGCCGGAGGACACAGCGCCCCAGAGCCTCCCGTCCCAAAATGCGACGGAAGCGGAGGAACCCGCAGCGGTTCAGCCCGCGCCGCAGCCCGCCCCCGAACCACAGCCGCAGCCTGCGCCGGCTCCAGAGCCTGTCGAGGAAGAAATTGAGCTTCTGGACGCCTCCAGCGTGGCCAATGTGCTCAGCGCTGCCATCGAAATCGCCAAGGATGTTGTCGGAGACGATTTTATCCCCGAGGAAACGCCAGTATTTAATGAACCGGAGCCTCAGCCTGCAGCCCAAGAGCCTATAGCCACTGAAGAGGAAGATGATTCCAAATACAAATGGCTGGGCTTTAAAGCCACGAATCTTGACGAGGACGATGGCTTTAAAAAGGGCGGCTGGAAGAAAAATTATTAAGCTGAAGGAGTGGTAGCATGAATCAGGCACTCATTCTGATCGATTATACTTATGATTTTGTCGCGCCTGACGGTAAGCTGACCGCCGGCGCGCCCGCCCAGGCCATTGATGAGAACCTGGCGGCCGCAGTCGGCGAAACCCTTGAGGGCGGCGGCATGGTCTTTGTGGTGAACGACCTACATCTGGAAAACGACGGGACACACCCCGAGACGGCGCTGTTCCCACCCCATAATCTTTTGGGAAGCCCGGGCAGAGCCGTGTATGGAAAGACAGATGAAAAGCTGCGGGGCTATCAGGCGCTTGAAAACAGGCAGGTTTTCTACATGGATAAGTTCCGCTATTCCGCCTTTGCCGGGACAGCGCTGGATATTCTGCTCAGGCAGAACCATATCAGGAAGCTGGAGCTGGCCGGTGTGTGCACAGACATTTGTGTGCTGCACACAGCCATCAGCGCCTATAATCTGGGTTATGCGGTCACTGTTCACGAAAACCGTGTGGCGAGCTTTAATGCCGAGGGCCACAAATGGGCCCTGGAGCATTTCAAGTCATCACTGGGATTTACAGTAATATAAAGGAACAAGGAGATAAGCAATGTTATATTATAAAGCAGACATCGGCGTGATCGGCGGTTCCGGTCTCTATGAGCTGTATCCGGACGTTAAAAAAATTGAGGTGGACACACCCTACGGCAAAACCTCCGACGCCATCAGCCTGGTGACTGTCGGCGACAAAAAGGTGGCCTTTATGCCAAGACACGGCAAAGACCATACCCTGAACCCCTCCGAAATTAACTACCGGGCCAACATCGACGCTTTTGCGCAGCTGGGAATCCGGGCGCTGATTTCACCCTGCTGCGTTGGCTCGCTGCGTCCGGAAATCGAACCGGGGGATTTTGTAGTCACCGACCAGTTCATCAACATGACATCAGGCCGCAAGGATACCTTTAACGAGACCCCCAATGTGGTTCACCTGAGCTCAGCCGATCCTTACGATCCCGGCCTTCGTCAGATTGCCCTTGAGGAAGCCGGAAAGCTGGGGATTAAAACCCATGACGGCGGGACCGTTGTTGTGGTCAACGGCCCCCGGTTCTCGACCCGTGCCGAAAGCCGCATGTTTGCCATGATGGGAGCGGATGTCGTCAATATGACCCAGTATCCGGAAGGATACCTGTGCATGGAAAAGGGGATTCCGGTTGTCAACATCGCCCTGATCACAGATTACGATGCCGGACTGGAGGGCCGCCCGGATATCAAGCCTGTGCAGGCCGAGGATGTGATGCGTGTGCTCGAGGATAACAACGACCGGGTGAAACAGCTGATTTTTAAGATGATTGAACGCATATAAAAAAGATACCTCCCTTAACCAAGGAAGGCCAGACGGCAGACAAAGGATGTCCGCAAGAGATAAAGCGTTAAAAAGAGGCTTTTGAAGTGGAAAGTGGATAGTGGAAAGTTGAAAGTTCAGGGGCAAATCAGCCGTTGGCCGATTTGATTGAATGCGGCCTGTGGCCGCTGTTCCAGTCGTTTTTGCGTCAGCGAAAACGTTCCATAACTTTCCACTTTCAACTTTCAATTTTTAACTCAAAGGGCTTCAAGCTTTCTCTTTGCAGCTCATGACCGACTTTGCCGACGTCCTGACCTCCCTTAACCAAGGGAGGCTTTTTCAGATAGCGAGAAAGGAAGAATGATGAAACCTGTTTATTATGAAAATGGCGCTTTAAAAATGCTTGACCAGACTCTGCTGCCAACCGAGGAGGTAACGCACAGTTACACCGACTACCGCGAGATTGCCGCCGCCATTGTGGATATGATTGTCCGCGGGGCGCCGGCCATCGGAGTGACGGCCGGATACGGCGTTTATTTTGGCGCGCTGGAATTTGAAAAGCTGCCGAAGGAGACCTTTTTAAAGGAAATGGAGACTGTCTGCCACGTGCTTCGTGCCACCCGGCCAACGGCAGTCAACCTGTTCTGGGCAGTGGACCGGATGGAGGGCGTGATCAAAAACAACTCGGAAAAAACAGTGGCAGAGATCACAGCGCTCCTGAAAACCGAAGCAGACGCCATTTGCAGTGAGGATATTAAGATGTGCCGGGATATGGGCGCTTACGGTGCAGAGCTGATCCACCGTAAGGATACCATCCTGACCCACTGCAATGCAGGAGCCCTCGCCACAGCGGATTACGGGACAGCCCTCGGCGTTGTGCGCGCCGCCTGGGAGGCAGGCAAGGAGATATCCGTCTACGCCGATGAGACAAGACCCTTTCTGCAGGGGGCCCGTCTCACCGCCTATGAGCTTCAAAAAGATGGCATTCCAGTCACACTGATCACAGACAATATGGCCGGCTGGATGATGAAGCAGGGAAAAATCGACTGTGTGGTGGTGGGGGCAGACCGCATCGCCCGAAATGGCGACGTGGCCAATAAGATTGGAACCTACAGCGTGTCCATTCTGGCAAAAGCCCATGGCATTCCTTTCTATGTGGCAGCGCCCACCTCAACCATTGATTTTAATATGTGGTCCGGCGATGATATTGTCATTGAGGAACGGGACACAAGAGAGATCAGCCATATCAAAGGACAGCAGATCGCGCCGGACGGTGTGCGCATGGAAAACCCGGCCTTTGACGTGACCCCGCATCAGAATGTCACAGCCATCATCACAGAAAAGGGCGTTGTATATCCGCCCTTTGACCTGAGCATACCCAGGCTTCAGGGTGAATAGAGGAAGCCGATGAAATACAGTATGTTTTCGTGGTTTGGCTACTTCATGCCTTTTGAGGAGCGCATTGACATGATCAAAGAAGCCGGTTTTGACGAGGTGATGATTTCCTGGGAGGACGAGTGCGAGCCCTATTATCTGGAGAAAGAAAAATTTCCGGACATTGTGCGGAGCAAGGGGCTTGGAATCACCAATATTCACGCGCCCTTTATCGGTTATAACGACATCTGGGAAAAGGAGCCTGCACAGACCAGAGCGCTTTTAGATACCTTTGTCAGTTTTGTGCGGGACTGCCGTACCTTCGAGATTCCAGCTGTGGTGGTACACACTAATGATCTGGACCTTGGCCCCTATAAATGGGAAAATGGGCTGGCTTTTTTCTCAGAGCTGGCAGAGGCCGGGGAGAAGTACAGCGTCAATATCGCCGTTGAAAATGTGTCGCGGCAGTTTTTGCTGAAGGGACTGCTGGACGCCATCCAGGCCGATCATTTTGGTATGTGTTATGACAGCTCCCATGACTATATGCTGCCCTGCGGCAGAGGTAAGATTCTTAAAACCTACAAAGACCGGATCAAGGCGCTGCATTTGTCCGACAATGACCTGCATATTGACCGGCACTGGATACCGGGCGAGGGTGAAATCCCCTTCTGTGAGGTCATGCCTGAGATCCTGAGCACCGGCGTGGATTTTATCTCCTACGAGGTTATCGCAAGCGATGCGTGGAAAAAGCGGGAGCCCCTTGAGTTCTGCCGTGCAGTTCGGAACAGTCTAGATCTGGAGAACAATAATTTCTAATTGCACAATTCGGGGATTTGTGCTAAACTTCAATTAACAACTTAATGATGCTGTTTTGTTAGAGGAAAGCGGTTGAAATCCGCTACAGCCCCCGCTACTGTAATTGCAGACAAGATCCTCATAGACCACTGTCAGGCGTATCCTGATGGGAAGGGAGGATGGAGAAGGAAGCAAGAGTCAGGACACTTGAAGCAAAGCGATATAATCACTTCGGAGGGAAGTAGAGGATTGTATATTATCATAATCCGGCCTCTCTCATGGGGTCGGTTTTCTTTGTTTTAAGCAGTTTTAAATTTATTTATGGAGGGACCAATGAAGAAGAGTGTATTGAAAAGTTTGCTGATGGCTCTGGCCTGCGCGGCGCTGTTGTTTGGCGCGGCAGGCTGTGCTCAGAATAGCCAGAAGGGTGGAGAAGCTTCCGGCGCGGTTACTGGAGAAACCGCTTACCCAATCTCCATTACCGATGATCTGGGCAATAATGTGGAAATCGAAAAGGAACCCGCAAAGATCGTGTCTCTGTCACCCGCAAACACCGAAATCCTGTTTGCCCTGGGTGTGGGAGACAAGGTGGTCGGACGGACCGATTACTGCAATTATCCCGAGGAAGCTGCCCAGGTAGCGTCGATTGGCGATTACAATAATCCCAATGTGGAAAAGATTATTTCCCTGGCCCCGGATGTCGTTCTGGCGGGTGATCTGATCAGCGATGATGTCCGCAGTCAGATTGAAGCCACCGGCGCAAAGGTTATTACTTACACACCAATGTCTGTGGACGCGGTGGAAAGCACCATCATTAATACTGGCAAGGTGGTTAACGCCAATGATAAGGCCAAGGAAATCACCGACAGCATGACGAAAAAATATGATGAGATTAAGGAAAAGGCTGCGGCAGCCAATCCGCAGAAATCAGTCTTTATCGATATTGGCGGTTATTACAGCGCCGGAGATAACTCCCTGCTGGGCAATATGCTTAAGGATATTAACGCCAAAAACATTGCCTCAGACGCCGGCACAGACTGGCCGCAGCTGAGCGTTGAACAGATTATCGCAAAGAACCCGGACGTCTATGTGTCCTTCTTTACCACACCGGACGAGATCAAAAAGGTGCCGGGCTTTGACCAGGTCAATGCTGTCAAGAACGACGCCATTGTCTATTACGAAATGCTCTCTCCGGACAGCGACCTGATCCAGCGCCCCGGACCGCGTATTGTCGATGGGCTGGAGCTGCTGGCTACAGCCGTTTATCCGGATCAGTTTAAGTAGAAAGATTTCTCCGCAGGGGGGCTTTTGCCCCCAGCGGAGGTTTTAAACAGACGGTTAAGGAAGAGGTCGGATGAAAACAAAGATGAAAAGATACGCGATGCCCTTATCCATTGTAGGGTGCCTGATCTTAATTTATTTATGCACCATCGTAGGCATTACCTCCATTCCCTTTGGCGACGCTAACAGGATTTTACTGCACGAGGTGCTGCACCTTCCTGTTAACATGGAGGGAATATCGGCCGGTAATATTGCGATTATCTGGAATGTACGGCTGCCGAGAGTCATTTTAGGCTTTCTGACAGGCGGAGCGCTGGCAGTCTGCGGCGCGGCCTATCAGGGGATTTTCAAGAACCCCATGGCAGATCCTTTTATTCTGGGGGTGTCTTCCGGTGCGGCGCTGGGCGCGTCCATTGGAATTGTCATGCACTTTTCAGCAGGTTTCCTGGGATTAAATGGGACCGCTGTTCTAGCCTTTGTAGGCGCCTTTCTGGCGATCTTTTTAGTGTATAACATTTCAAAGGTCGGGAGAAAAGTGCCGGTTGCGTCCCTGCTGCTGAGCGGGATTGCCGTGAGCCAGTCGCTGACGGCTTTTATGTCCCTGCTCATGATTTTCAATGTTCAGAGCATGAATCAGATTATGTTCTGGACCATGGGGAGTCTGAACGGTAAGGGATGGGACCAGGTAATTACTGTTTTACCTTACGTGGTCATCGGCTGTCTGATCCTGTTCACAACGGTTCGGGAGCTGGATATCATGCTTCTCGGAGAGGACGCGGCCACACAGCTTGGGGTCAATACCGACCATCTGAAGAAAAAAGTGTTGATTGTCTCATCTGTGATTACCGCGGCTGTGGTTTCCGTGACAGGGATTATCGGCTTTGTCGGACTGGTGGTGCCGCACATTGTAAGAATTTTGTCCGGCCCGAAGCATCGGATTTTGCTGCCCTTTTCACTGGTGTTTGGAGGAACCTTCCTTATTATCTGCGATACACTGGCCCGGACCGTTTCCTCACAGGAAATTCCGGTGGGAATCATCACCGCTGCTTTTGGCGGCCCCTTTTTTATTTACCTTTTGCGTAAATCGAAGAAAGGAGGTACCCGTTAGTGGAAGATGCTGTTATGTTGAAATTTGAAGGCGTTCATACCGGCTATGGCAGCAAAGAGGTGATTAAGGGCTTTACAGCAGAGATTCATAAGGGTGAGTTTGTCGGCCTTATCGGCTCGAACGGTACGGGCAAATCCACGCTGCTCAAATGCCTGTCGGGCCTTCTGCCCATTACCGGCGGCCGGATTGTGGTAAAGGGCAGGGATAACGCTGGTCTTAAGCAGCGTGAACGCTCTCAGATGGTGGCCGTCGTTCCCCAGTCCTTTGATATCGACTATGACTTTACGGTTGAGGATATTGTGCTCATGGGCAGGAACCCTTATCTGAGCTACAGGGACCGCGAGAGCGTCGAGGATTACCGGATTGTGGAGCAGGCTATGAAGATGACCAAAACCCTTGGCTTCAGAGGCCGTATGTTCAATGAGCTGAGCGGCGGTGAAAAGCAGCGTGTGATCATCGCGCGGGCCATTGCCCAGGAGCCGGACATTATTCTTTTGGATGAACCCACCTCCGCGCTGGATGTGCATCATCAGATCGAGGTTATGGAGCTGATTGACCAGCTTAATAAAAACGACCATATGACCGTTGTGGCCGTTCTGCACGATATTAATCTGGCGTCGCGCTACTGTGGGCGCCTGATCATGATCCAGGGCGGCCGAGTGGTGGCAGACGGGCCGCCAGCGGACGTGGTCATTGAGCAAAATTTGAAACAGCTTTATAATATGAAGATGCTGGTGCGTGAGAATGCGGTTTTTGAAAAACCGGAGATCGTACCCATCCGCGTGCTTGAGGGCGAGGAGGCCCGGAATCCGCTGCACATTCATGTGATCTGCGGCGGCAGCGGTGCTTCAAAGGTCATTGAGGAGCTGGACGACATGGGGCACCGGGTAACCGCTGGTGTCATCAATGAAGGCAGTGACGACTGGCTGGTCTGTAAATCGCTGAACCTCGATATTGTGGAGGAACGGCCATTTACCACCATTTCCATGGAAAAGCAGCAGGAAAATTTAAAGCTGATGCAGGATGCCGACATTGTTTTGATTGCGGACGTGCCCTTTGGACTTGGCAATGTCAATAATCTGGAAGGCCTTGAAAAGCTGGACGCGGAGATTTATCTGCACGCGAACTGCCTTCATAATGATTTTACCGAGGGCAGGCTGGAGGCCTGTCTGAATAAGATACGTGAAAAGAAAACAGTGGTCGAAATCGGAGACCACGATGCGTTTCTGGAAATGCTTCAGCAGCGCTAGAAATTGGGATACCTGGGAGATTGTGTTATGAATACTTTTATGCTGGCGGGAGTCAGCAGTAATGTTGGGAAAACAACGGTAACCATGGGGGTGATGTCTGCCCTGTGCAAAAGAAATTGCGCGGTTGTACCTTTTAAAACCGGACCAGATTACATTGATCCGATGTTCCACACCTTTGTCACTGGAAAAAAATCCACCAATCTGGACACCTGGATGGTGGATCGTGAGACCATCCGGTCCTTGTTTTATCACAAGCTGTCCGAGGATTCGGTGGCAGTGATCGAGGGTGTGATGGGACTCTATGACGGACATGGACTAAAGACCGATGTAGGCAGCAGCGCTTATCTGTCAAAGGTGGTGGACGCGCCGGTATTTTTGATCATTGACGGCCGGGGAATGTCCAAAAGCGCGGCGGCGATGGTAAAGGGCTATGTGGATTTTGACCCCGAAACCCGAATTGCCGGGGTGATCATCAATAAGATCGCTTCGGAATCCCACTATCAGCTCTTAAAGGAAATGATTGAGACCTGTACAGGGGTGCCCTGTGTGGGGTATTTTCCGAACTGTCCAGATATCGTTATGAACAGTCGGCATCTCGGTCTCATCCCGGTGGATGAGCTTCAGGGACTTCGAGAGCAGGTGGAAAAAGCAGCGGCGCTGGCGGAGGAACATATTGACCTGGACAGGATGCTGGCGCTCAGCCGCAGAGAAGCCATACCGGAGGTTCAGAAGGATCCCTTTGACGCCTTTGCGGGGCGTTATGGCGATCTGACCATAGGGTTTGCAAAGGACAAAGCGTTTAGCTTTTATTATGAGGATAATTTTAACGCGCTCAGAAAGCTGGGCGTCCGGTTGGTGCCCTTCAGCCCCCTTGAGGATCGCGAGCTGCCAAAGGGTCTGGATGCTCTGTATATCGGCGGCGGTTTTCCCGAAATGTTCGGGCGAGACCTTGAGAAGAATCAGGGATTCAGGGAAAGCATTAAGGCTGCGTTAGAAAATGGTCTTCCCTGTTTTGCAGAATGCGGCGGCCTCATGTATCTGACAGAAAGCATGGAGATGCTTGACGGGGAAAAGTATCAGGCGGCAGGCTTTTTTAAGGCGGATACGAAGATGACCAAGCGCCTTCAGCGGTTTGGCTATATCGATATTGATACCGTGATCCACGGCATGCCCATACAGATTAAGGGGCATGAGTTCCATCACAGTCTGGTGCATGAGAAGGAGCCAATCCCCACGCGTTACCAGATCACGAAGGGAGAGCGGAAATGGACCTGCGGCTTCTGTCAGGGGAATACCCTTGCCGGGTACCCGCACATTCACTTCTACAGCAACCCGCAGTTTTTGCTGGCGCTCCTTGATAAAGCCGAAGAAATCAAAAGCTTGGAGGAACAGGACAGTGAGAACAGTAACGGTTAAATCACCGGGTTCCTGCGGAGAATTTATCCAGGGAATCTACCAGGAACAGCCGTGCCTTGTATCCTGTCCCGTCGACCTCTATTCCAATATCCGTATTGTGGAAGGACCGGCGACCCGTATGCTCGACACCAAAGCCGTTCAGATGCTTGATCTGATCTTCTCAGAATACAGCATACCAAGAGAGGAAAAGCATCATATAAACATCCAGATGTCCTCAGAAATTCCCATTGAAAAGGGAATGGCCAGCAGCACCGCAGACATTGCCGGGATTGCCAGGGGCCTGAGTGCCTACTATGATCTGGGCCTCAGCGACAAAACCATCGCAGAGCTCTGCGTGTTCATCGAGCCCACCGACAATATCATGTTTGAACGGCTGAATCTTTTCAACCATGTGTGCGGCGATGTGCTGATAAATTTTGAGGCACAGCTGGAAGCGCAGATATTGATTGTGGAATTCAAGGGAGCCGTCAACACCATGAATTTTCATCGTCAGCAGGATGGCTACACACGTCAGGAGGTCGAGCGGTTTGAAACGGTACTGGACCTTTTTAAACAAGGGCTGCGGGATAAAAACCTCAGCACCATTGGACACGCCTGTACCGAGAGCGCGCGGCTCAACCAGAAGATTTTATACAAGCCCCACCTTGAAGCACTGGTGGCCCTGTCTGAGGAATTTGGCGGACATGGGGTTATTACAGGCCACAGCGGCACAGTGATCGGCGTGCTGTACAGTGAGGAGACTTTTAACTACACTGCTTTTATGCAGCGATTTCTGAACGTTGTCCCTAAGAAGGACTACGACGCGCTGTTTTTGAAGAATATTATTCCCGGAGGCTTGAAAGTCTCCATCGAAAATTAAGCCGAGGCCTTTCTTTTAGGCCACAGCCAGAGATGAAGCGGATTCACCGCACAAACAACGAAAGGAAAACTAAATGACAGCTTATATCAACAACCCGAAAGAAATTGAAAAAAGAAGTTTTGAGATTATTACCGAGGAGCTTGGCGGAAAAACCTTTCCGCCGGAGATTGCAGATATTGTGAAGCGCGTGATTCACACCACCGCTGATTTTGAGTACGCCGACCTGATTGAATTTAAAAACAACGCGGTTGAGAGCGGGCTCAAAGCCCTCGAGGCCGGTAAAAAGATCTATGCGGATACCAGCATGATCAAGGTTGCGGTTAACCGCAAAGCACTGGCAGACCATCAGCTTGAAATTGTCAACTATGTTCACGACGAGGATGTGGCAAAGGCCGCAAAGGAACGGGGCGTTACCCGTTCAACGGTGGGCATGGAAAAGGCTTTGGATGACGATACAGTCGGTATTTTTGCCATTGGCAACGCGCCGACCGCGCTCTACAAGCTCATCGAATTTATCAAGGCAGGAAAAGCAAAGCCGGATTTAATTGTGGGTGCACCCATCGGCTTTGTGGGTGCGGCAGAATCCAAGGAAGCCCTTGACGAGCTGGACGCCCTGGAGGTTCCATACATTCGTATTAACGGCAGAAAGGGCGGAAGCCCAGTGGTTGCGGCGATTTTAAACGCCATGCTTTATAAATTAGGACGGGATTGGTAAGAGGAAGAATGAAAGGTATATTTTATGGTTTGGGCGTCGGCCCTGGAGATCCGGATTTACTGACAGTAAAGGCACACAAAATTCTGCAGTCGGCAGATGTGATCATCACACCGACTAAAAAAATGGGGAAACCAAGCATCGCATATCGGATTGTGGAAAGCCACATTACGGATCACACGCGCGTGGTGGAGATGTCTTTCCCGATGATTTCCTTAAGCGCAGAGCGCGAAACGCTGGAAAAGCAGTGGAAGGAAAACGCAGATGAGATTGAAAAAATTCTGGAAGAGGGAAAAAGCGTTGTCTTTTTAACCCTTGGCGACCCAATGGTATTCAGTACCTATTCCTATGTGATGGAATACCTTCTGGAGCGGGGTGTCGAGGTGGTAACTCTTTCCGGCGTACCGTCTTTCTGCAACCTGGCTGCGCAGATCAATGTTCCGCTGACCCAGGGAGAGGAATCACTGGGCATCGTGGCAATGACACAGCCCATTGAGGAAATACGGCAGATTCTGGACGTGCACCGCAACATTGTTATTATGAAGGTGAGCGCAGACAACAAACGTCTGGCAGAGGAGCTGGAAAAACGCGGACTGGAAAATTCCTTTGTGCTGGTATCCAATATCGGTATGGAAACTCAGAGCATTATCCGCGATATTGAAGTGCTCAAGGGGGATATTCCATATCTTTCGACCCTGCTGATCAAAAAGGATTACGACATCACATTAGACTGATGAGATTAAAAAGAAAATAAGAAGATAAAAAAAGGCTTTTTTCAGTGGATAGTGGATAGTTGATAGTTACAGAAACTATCCACTGTCAATTATAAACTATCCACTAAAAAGCCTTTTTTAGCGAGGATAATATGCTGGAAAAATATATAGAAAAAGGCGGTAAGAGGCTGCGCTACGGCTATACTACGGGCTCCTGCGCCACAGCAGCGGCAAAGGGCGCGGTGTCCATGCTGTTGGGCGGTCAGAAGCTGGAGACCATCGGCATTGACACACCAAAGGGGTGGCCGCTGACCATTGAGCTGTTTGACTGTGAGATCGGTGATCACTGGGCCTCCTGCTCAGTGATCAAGGATGGCGGCGACGATCCGGATATTACAAATGGCGTTAAAATTTTTGTGAAGGTGACCGAAAAGGCTGAGCCTGGCATTACTTTTAAAGGCGGCAGAGGCGTTGGGAAGGTTACCCTGAAAGGCCTGAGCCTGCCGGTGGGGGAACCGGCCATTAATCCGGTCCCGCGGGAGATGATCACCCGCGAAATCATGAAGGTTATGAAAGAGTACCAGGCGGAGGGCGGCTATGAGGTAGAGGTCTCCATACCGGATGGAGAGGTCCTTGCCAAACGGACCTTTAACCCGAAACTTGGGATTGTCGGCGGTCTGTCCGTCGTGGGGACCTCGGGCATTGTTGAGCCCATGAGCGAGGACGCCCTGAAGGAATCCATGCGGCTGGAGCTGTCCATGCTCAAAGCAAAAGGAATCGATGAGATCATCTTTGTTCCGGGAAATTACGGCAAGGATTTTGTGGAATCACTCCATCTGAACACTGAGGTGCTTGTGAAAACCAGCAATTTTATCGGCTTTATGCTTGAGGAAGCAGAGCGGATGGGCTTTAAAAAGATTCTCTTTGTCGGGCATTTGGGCAAGCTGGTAAAAGTGGCAGGCGGCCTGTTTAACACGCACAGCGCTGTGGCAGACGGGCGGATGGAAATTCTGGCGGCCCACTGTGCGCTTCTTGGCGGCAGCCAGGCAAGCGTCGAAAAAATTATGAACAGCACCACTACTGATGAGGCCGTAGACTATCTGTTTGAGGAAAGGCTTCCAGGATATTTTGACCACCTGGCCGAAACGGTTAAAAAACGCTGCGAGGCAAAGGTTTATGATAATATCGAAATTGAGACGATTATTTTCTCAAAGGCCCACGGCCTTTTGGGTGAAAGCGCTGGAGCAAAGGATATGGTGAAAGCACTATGCACAAATTAAAAGTAGTAAGCCTTGGCCCGGGGCACCCTGATTATATTCTTCCCATTGCTAAAAAGGAAATCGCCGCGGCAGAGGTTATTTTATGTGGGGAGCGGCATCTGGAAAGCTTTGATGCCACAGGCAAGGAAGTCATGATTATCGGCAGAGGAACACCGCTGTCTGAGCTGATGCAGCGTGTGAAGGAATGTTATCCGGTCCGGAAGACAGCCATTGTCGTGTCAGGCGACTGCGGCTTTTACAGCCTTTTGACCTACACGAAGAAGAGAATTCCGTCAGAGGATATCGAAGCCATCCCGGGGATATCCTCCCTGCAGTATCTCTTTGCTAAAATCGGCATGACCTGGCAGGACGCAGAAATGATGAGCCTGCATGGCAGGAATCAGGATTTACCGGGCCGGGCCGCAACAGGGAAAAAAATTGGCATTCTGACGGATGGAGAACACAACACAGCCTACATTGCCAAAACGCTGAGGGAAAACGGTTATGGGGAAAAATTCCTCTATGTTGGGGAAGATCTCTCCTATTCAGATGAACGGATTACAAGATTAACAGTGGAGGAAGGCCTTAGCTTTAAAGAAAAGGGCATGGCCGTAGTGGTGATTGCAGATGAGTAGAGTAGCAGGCTATAAAGATGAAGATTACATCCGGGGCAAGGCCCCGATGACAAAGAGAGAGGTCCGGATTCTGACCATTTCTTTATTGGGTATCCAGGAAAAGGACATCGTGGTAGACATTGGCGCCGGCACTGGCGGCCTGACCATGGAGGCGGCTTACGCGGCAAAGAAGGGCAGAGTTTACGCTGTCGAAGCTAAGGAGGCAGCGCTGGAGCTTGAAAAGCAGAACATTGAGAAATTCGGCGCAGACAATGTGACCATCATTCCGGGAAAAGCGCCGGCAGTGCTTGAGGAAATTGAAGAAAAAGTGGATAAGGTGATTATTGGCGGTACCGGTGGACAGCTTGAGGAGATTTTTATCTGGTGCAAGGAACATCTAAACCCGGGCGGCAGACTGGTAGCCAATTTTGTCACCATGGAAAACGCATCTCTGGCAACAACCCTGATGCGCAAATACTTTACCGATGTAGACATGATCCAAGTGGGCGTCAGCCGGGGTGAGTTTATCGGCGGCCTCACCATGCTGAAAGCCTCCAACCCGATTTTTATTATTACTGGGAGTGTGGAGTGAAAATACGTTCCGGAAAGAGGGATTTTTATGAAAAAGGAGCTGGGAATTGCGTATTGCGGCTTAGCGTGTTGTATCTGCGGCGAGTTGATGGACTGTCCAGGCTGCAGAGATAGTGGATGTAAGGATAAAGAAAGCTGTAAAAATTATAGATGCTGCCTGAAAAGAGGCCTTGACGGCTGCTGGGAATGCGAATCATTCCCCTGTAAAGATAGTATGCTAAAGGATAAGCGCATAAGGGCCTTTTCGCAGTTCGTTAAAATCTACGGAAAAGAAAAACTGCTGGAATGTCTTGAGAGAAATGAGAAAGCGGGATTAGTCTATCATAAAGCCGGGAGCCTGGACGGTGACTATGACTTGCCGGAAAGCGAAGAAGGGATTATCGAGTTGATCTTGACAGGGGAAATAGAGGTGTAGCGTGAACCATCAAAGTTTTTGATGCCGCAAATCGTAGTGCTTTTGCATAAATTTTAATACATAGGAACAAAAGAATTTATGTTTACGGTGAAGCGCCAAAATGGTATGATATAGTAAAGTATACAATATAATAAAGCATAGGGCAGCTGCCGTGTGCTCAGAATAACAGAGAGGAATTGAAAATTATGGAGAATTATTTCCAGCCTGAAATCGAGTGTGCCTCACGGGAACAGATCCGGGCCTGGCAGGATGAACGTTTGGTTGAGACGGTTAAGCATGTTTATGAAAACGTCCCCTATTACAGAAATCTGATGGAAGAAAAAAATGTGACCCCAGACGATATTAAGGGTGTGGACGATTTACACAAGCTGCCGTTTTTAACAAAGGATGACCTGAGAGAGGCTTATCCTTACGGCCTTTTGGCAGAGCCGCTGGAAAACTGTGTGCGCATCCAGTCAACCAGCGGCACCACGGGGCGCCGGGTCGTCGCCTTTTATACCCAGGATGACATCGACCTGTGGGACGAATGCTGCGCCCGCGCCATTGTGGCGGCCGGAGGAACTAAGGAAGATGTGGTGCATGTTTCCTACGGCTACGGCCTGTTTACCGGAGGCCCCGGATTAAACGGCGGTTCCCACAAGGTGGGCTGTCTGACACTGCCGATGTCCTCAGGGAACACTGACCGCCAGATTCAGTTTATGCGGGATCTGGGCTCCACGATTCTCTGCTGTACGCCATCCTATGCCGCTTTCCTGGGCGAAACAGTCTGTGAAATGGGGCTTCAGGATGAAATTAAGCTGAAAGCCGGTATCTTCGGCGCGGAAGCCTGGAGCGAGGAAATGCGCCAGGATATTCAGAATAAGCTTGGCATTAAGGCCTATGATATTTACGGGCTCACCGAAATATCAGGTCCGGGCGTATCCTTTGAATGCAGCGAGCAGACAGGCATGCACATCAATGAAGACCACTTTATCGCTGAAATCATCGACCCGAATACCGGCGAGGTACTGCCGGATGGCGAGAAAGGAGAGCTTGTATTCACCAGTATTACCAAAAAAGCCTTTCCGCTGCTCCGCTACCGTACCCGCGATATCTGTGTCCTGAGCCGCGAAAAATGCTCTTGCGGAAGAACCCATGTCAAGATGACCAAGCCCATGGGCCGCAGCGACGATATGCTCATTGTAAAGGGCGTTAACGTATTCCCATCCCAGATTGAGACAGTGCTCTTAAACAAGGGATATCCGGCAAACTATCAGATCATTGTCAGCCGTGAAAACAACAGCGATAAGCTGGATGTCCAGGTTGAAATGACCCTTGAAATGTTCTCAGATAATCTGAGAGAAGTTTCTGCCAGAGAAAAAGAACTGGTGGACGCACTCAAAGCCATGCTCGGCATCTATGCTAATGTTCAGCTGGTTGCGCCGAAGTCCATTACCCGCAGCGAAGGCAAGGCAGTTCGCGTCATTGATAAACGTAATTTATATTAAACGAGGTGTAAATGATGACTATTAAACAGATTTCCGTATTTGTGGAAAACAAAGCCGGCCAGTTGTCGAAGTTTGTGGATGTGCTGTCAGAAAATGAGATTGACATGCGCGCCCTTTCCCTTGCCGAAACCAAGGATTTTGGCATTGTCCGCGTCATTGTGGACGATTCCTATAAAGCGTCGACCGTCCTCAAAGAGGCTGGCTACATCTTTAAGCTGACACCGGTACTGGCAGCAGCTGTTCCGGATGAACCGGGAGCGCTGAAAAATATTCTGAAAATTCTGGGCGACAGCAATATTAACCTGGAATACACCTATGCCTTTATCACCCGCAAAAAAGATCTGGCTTACATGATTTTCAGAGTAGAGGATAACGAAAGAGCAGTCGAGGCCCTTTCTAAAAACGGCGTCAAGCTGCTGACCCAGGAAGACCTAGAAGCGCTTTAAAACAGCGAAAATAAAAAACCGGGGCGTAACCAAAAGTTACGTCCCGGACTTTTTTTGCGCTGCTTAGGCGTCGGCCTTTCCGGTGGAGCCGAAAAGATCCATTTTTACTTTTACAATATCTTTGATGGCCTGTGTGCCAGGAGCCAGTAATTTACGAGGATCAAAACCCTTGCCTTCAAGGTCTTTGCCGGCTTCGATATATTTTCTGGTTGCTTCGGCAAATACGAGCTGGCATTCGGTGTTTACATTGATTTTTGCAACGCCTAAATCAATGGCTTTTCTGACCATTTCATCCGGAATACCGGTGCCGCCGTGGAGAACGAGAGGCATATCGCCGGTTTTTTCCTGGATTCTTGCTAAAACGTCGAAGTTTAAACCCTGCCAGTTTTCTGGGTATTTTCCGTGGATATTACCGATTCCAGCAGCTAACATGGTCACGCCTAAATCAGCGATTTTTTTACATTCTTCAGGATCAGCGAATTCACCGGTTCCAATGACGCCGTCTTCTTCACCGCCGATGGCGCCGACTTCTGCTTCCAGAGATAAGCCTTTGCCCCGGCAGATCTCAACAAGTTCTTTTGTCTTTTCGATGTTTTCATCAAAAGGAAGATGAGAACCGTCAAACATGATGGATGAGAAGCCAGCTGCGATACAGGCCTTTGCGCCTTCATAGCTGCCGTGATCTAAATGAAGGGCAACCGGAACAGAAATATTTAATTCGTCCAGCATTCCGTTAACCATATTGGTAACTGTTTTGTAGCCGCACATATATTTTCCAGCACCTTCAGAAACCCCTAAGATAACAGGTGATCTCTGTTCGTTGGCCGTCTGAAGAACCGCTTTGGTCCATTCAAGGTTATTGATGTTGAACTGTCCCACACCATAATGGCCTGCTTTTGCTTTATTAAGCATTTCTTTTGCTGATACTAACATAATAGAATGATCCTCCTAAAATTTTGAGTTTAACTAACTGTCTAAATTATATATTAAGTGCAAAAAAGTCTCAAGACCCCTACCAATTTTTCCAGTACGAAAACCCGGGTTAATCATTTGCAGATTTTACTAAAGCGGTTTCATTTTTTGAGATCAGGGAGTTTTTTCTTTAATTTCTTCAGTTTGCTCTGCGTATAAAAGCTTTAGTTTGTTTTCTGAGTACTCATAGGTTTGCCTGTAGGTGCTTTCAATGATTTTTCCCAGCAGGGCGGTGTCATTGTTTGTGACAGCTTTTGCGAGCTTGTCCATATCGCCGTATAAAAGGCGGTCGACACGGTCATAATCGTCGTTGCTGACAAAGGTTTTAAGAATAACGCCATAAGCCAGCTTAATTTTCAGATGCTCATAAATATTGTGCATGGCCGGGGACTGGATCGACGAGATCAGAATATCGGTTAAGGCTGTGGTAACGCCGCGGCTGTAGCTCTTGCTTTCCAGAAGCTCAAGGATATACTTTTTGTCTTTTTCAGTTATGGATTTAAAAGCGTCAAAGGCGATGGCTTTGCAGGAATAGCGCAGAATTTCAAGACTGCTCAGATATTCGTCAAGCTGGCCAAGAACTTCGGGAGAATGGGAGCGCTCAAAGACAATTTGGGTGCCCTTTCCATTAAAGGTTCTGGTCAGACCAAGGGAATTCAGGATAGACAAAGCTTTTCGGACAGTAACCGGCGAAACGCCGTAAACGCTGCGAAGTTCGGATTCGGACGGGAGAAAATCGCCGGCTACATTGCCAGATTTTTCGCTCTCCCACATGATGTCGCTGGCAATCCTCAGATAAAGAGGTGTCGGAGCATTGTCGATAAACCAGTTAAAGCTTTCTGCTTCGGAAGGCGCAGCCGGTGCGTTTACAATATAGGCCGCGTCAAAGCGCTGGCTGATCTCATTAAGGCCCTGGAGCAGGGAGTGATGAAAATGTTTAAAATTCTGCTTGGCAGCATGGTCGAGCAGCTCTTTGTACCACCCCTTGATGGCTTCCTCTGAAAGATCTTCATGGAGCGTGTGGCCGGTAATACTGCTGTAAATGGAATCAATCCGGACAAAATCACAGATCTGTTCAAAAAGCTCAATGACAAAAGGATTGTCTGTTCGTCTCAGGATATTCCGGATAAAGCGGCAGTGGAAGGCAAACATCTCAATCGGGTCGGAAGAGTCCAGGTTGTCGGTCATCTCGTAGAGCGTCATGTAATCCTCGCGGCTGCATTTGGAAGCGCCGTATGTGATGATGCTGGGTAAAAGAATAGAGAGCATCCGGTAAGTATCGCTGATGCCGTGCCGCCGGTTTTCAAAGCGCTTTTCATAAGCCTCACGGTGTTCCGGCAGTCGGCTGTCAAAGATTACCTGGGCATTTTTACCATGGGAGCAGAAAATAAGATTGCTGTCCTGCAATAGACGCAGGGCTTTTCGAACGGAATTACGACTGGCACCCATTTGTTTGCTGATTTTTGGTTCAGATGGCAGGGTGTCACCCAGTTTTAATTTGCCGTTGTAAATATCATCCTCAATCTTTCTGCAAATAAATAGATACAATGGAATTTCTTTTTTCAAAATACAATCTCCTTTGGGGGTATTCTTACAGTATAACATCATTTAGTAAAAGTTACATTTAAATTGAGAAAAAATTATAAAGAAATCCTCGTTTGCTTAACCTTTACCATATCGGAATTAGAGGTAAGCGTCTTAGAATGAGGTCTACCCATTTTGAAGAAAATTAAACACAGAAAAAATGTTGTTAAGGAAAGGAAAGAATAAAAATATTCTAAAATGGGTTTTTTACATTACAAATTCGGGTAAAAATAAGAAAACGAATAAAAAGGATATAATTGGTTGAATTAAAATGATAACTTCAATTGCAGATAAAAAGTTTTTAAATAAAGAGATTGCTTTGACGGGAGATTCGATTTATAATAAAGTATATATATTGGGAAAACTAAATAAAAATTGCGGCATCCGGAAAGTGCTGGCACACTTATCCGGCTTGCGCAGGTGCACAACCACCATACACAACGGCCCTGGGGGGCACGTACCGCATTACTTATTATAGGCTATTTTTGTGCTAAAAACAAGAGGACAGCCTATAAATAAGTGGGCTTATTTGTGTTAGCATTTTATAAAAGTGTCATATAACTGTGCATGGTTGGTTTTATCCTGCACAGTTTTTTATTTGGTTTTCCCTGAAATTTAGGAGAAGACAATGGAATCAAGGTTAGATCAAAAGGCAATCGGCCAGCGTATCCGGCAGCGTAGAACTTTTTTAAATATGAGCCGTGAAGATTTGGCGCGGAAAATAGGGATTACACAGACTTTTTTAACAGATATCGAGCTGGGAACCAAAGGCTTTTCCTTAAAGAGTCTTGAACGTTTCTGCGAAGCGTTAAAAATGTCTTCGGACAGCATCCTGTTCGGCAAAAGTCTGGATGAAAAGGAAAAAAACACCGCGCTGCTCGACATTCTCGAGCATTGCCCCGATGAAAAAAAGGAATACGCAGAAAGAATGATGATGCTTTTTTTAATGAGCCATGAAACATCAAACGAGTGTTGACTATAAAATGACCGGACTCTTAAGAAAGAGACCGGTTTTTTATTGCCTGTAATCCGATTACAGAAAATATGTGAATTATTTGGCGGAATCGGCAAAAAACTGCTTATTTCCCATAAAAAGGGGTAGCGCCTGAGTCGGATTGGTGATATAATTGGAAACGAAAATTGAATAAGAAAGACTAATGTAAAATCTATTTTGGATTCTTTCGTTTTTGCCTTGGTAAAGACAGAGGATAAAGGGAATCTGGTGAAAATCCAGAGCGATCCGGTCACTGTAATTCGTTAAGTCTCCTTATGATGCCACTGGAATGAAAACCGGGAAGGCAAGGAGAATATAATGCGATGAGTCAGGAAACCTACTAAATAGAGTGCTAATAATTACCTCCAGGGAAAAGGGAACTTAGTAACGTTAATTTAATTGTAGTATCCGCAGTAAACAGCGTGGATAAATAATTCTGTTGACAAACCTCTTTTTTACGGAGACGTAAGGAAGAGGTTTTTATTTGCTTTTTAATGAATGTTTGATTGAAGGAGAAGGATTGAAATGAAGTTAGTTGTAGTGGGAATCAATCATAAAGACACACCTCTGGAAATCAGGGAAAAGGGTGCTTTTATCAAGCGGACCGTAAAAGAAGGCATTGCGAGCCTTCTTGAAGAGGCGTGTATTGAAGAGGTGATCATTCTTTCTACCTGTAATCGAAGCGAAATTTATGTGGCGACCCGCGATGTGGAAGCAGCGGGCCAGGCGCTGAAAAATTTTTACATTGAGGAGAAATCCAGAGAACTCGGAAGTTATCTGTTCTGTGAAAAGGGCAGAGAGGCCATCCTTCACCTTTACCGGGTAGTGACCGGGCTAGATTCAATGATCCTGGGTGAGGATCAGATATTAGGCCAGGTAAAGGATGCCCTTGAATTGTCCCAGTCTGTTCACGGCTGTGGAAAATACTTAACCAAGGCTTTCAGAGAAGCCGTCACCTTTGCCAAGAAGGTTAAAACTGTTTATAAGATTTCTGAGACGCCGCTCTCCCTGAGCTCGACAGCGGTTAAGCACGTTAAGAGGACCTATGAGGACTATGCGGATAAAAAGGTGCTGATCATCGGATCTGGAAAGATGGGGCTTCTGGCGCTGCGTTACATGGCGGCAGAGGGGTTTAACAGCGTCTATATGACCAATCGTACCTATCATCCGGGAGATGAATACCGTGATATCTATGAGGGCGTCAATATGATACGTTATGAGGACCGCTATGAAGCCATTGAAGATATCGATGTAATTATCTCAGCCACGGCCTCTCCTCACGTTGTCTTAAAACGGGAACTCATGCCAGAGCGTAAAAAGCCTCTTATGGCCATTGACCTGGCGCTGCCAAGGGATATTGAAGAAGCCGTCTCAGAAATGGACCAGGTCGAGCTGCTGACCATTGACAATTTTAAAGATATTATTGATGAAAAAATGCATTACCGCGAAAGGGTGGCAGAAAAGATCGCCCTCGAGATCGAAGAGGAAATCGACGGACTCATGGTTTGGATTACGAAGTCTAAAGTGGACAATATGGTAGCGCATTTTAATCAGGTTTCCGGCCAGCTGGCAGATGAGACCATTGAGATTCTCAACAAGCGCTATCAGTTTGAGGGGAAAGACAGGGAATTTCTTGAAAAAATTGTCCATTCAAAATTCCGCGAGATGGTCATGCCCTCCATCAAGCAGCTGAAAACACTGGACAGCGAGGACGATATCCTGCGCTTTGAAAAAACACTGGCGTTTTTATTCTCTGGCGGTAATGTGGAGGATTCCCAATGAAAGGACCGGTTCTGCTTAATTTTACCGGAAAAAAGGCCCTTGTGATCGGCGGTGGGAAAGTAGGAATGCGGCGTGCGGAAACCCTAGCCGGGTATGGGTGTTTTGTGACCTGTGTGGACAAAAACATGAAGGTTCCTGAAAAGCCGGCTGAGAACATTCGTTATGTCAAAGCCTACTGCCGGATTGAGACAGCCCTTGACGGTATGGATCTTGTAGTGGCGGCAACAGACCAGCGCGAGCTGAATGACCAGATTCTTGAAAACTGTAAAATACGCGGTATCTGGTGCAACGTTACAGACGACCCCGAGCATTCTGATTTTATTTTTCCCTCAGTGGTGAGACGGGGAGACTTGACGATTTCGGTCTGTACTGACGGTGCAAGCCCAACGCTGACCACCCAGATAAAAAAAGAGCTGGAAGAAAAATACGACGAAAGTTACGCAGAGCGGCTCAGGCTGCTTAAACAGCTGAGGCGGCATCTGCTAAAAACAGAGTCCTCATCAGAGGAAAAAAAGAGGCAGCTCAGGGAGCTGACAGCATTAACCATTGAAGAATTGCAGAGAGAAGTGGAGAAAATATGAAAATAATCGTAGGCTCAAGAGGCAGCAAACTGGCAGTGGTCCAGACAAACTGGCTTCTTGAGGAATTAAGAAAAGCAAACCCCGAGGTCGATTTTGAGCTCAAGATCATCAAGACAAAAGGAGATAAGATTCAGCATAAAGCCCTTGATAAAATTGGGGATAAGGGCATTTTCACCAAAGAGCTGGAGGATGCTCTTTTAAGCGGTGAAATCGATATGGCTGTTCACAGCATGAAGGATATGCCCTCTGAGCTTCCTGAGGGGCTGATGCTTTCTGTGCCGCCTATGCGGGAAGACCCAAGGGATGTGCTGTTGACGCCCCATAAGATAAACGCCGTCCAAGAGCTGCCCGAAAACGCAGTTATCGGCACCGGGAGCAAGCGCCGGATTTACCAGCTGAAAAATATCCGGAAGGATTTTGAAGTGGTGGGAATCCGCGGAAATATTGATACTCGTATCCGGAAAATGCAGGAGCAGGGCCTGGATGGTATTATTCTAGCAGCGGCGGGCCTTAAACGCATCGGTGTTTATGAGAGTGAAGACTATACCTGTATTCCTCTTGACCCATGCCAGTTTGTATCGGCGCCCGCTCAGGGGATTCTGGCAGTGGAAATCCGTGAGGATAACGAAACGGTTAAGACACTCATGGAATCTGTCAGCAACCCGGTTACCAAGGCACAGATGACAGCAGAACGCCAGTTCCTGATCAGCCTGAACGGCAGCTGTCATATCCCCATCGGTGCATACTGTGATGTGGAGGATGAAAAGCTGACCCTTTACGGCATTTTTGGCAACGAGGACGGCACGATTTTATACAAAGGACAGACAGAGGGAGCCCTGGGCGAAGAAGCCGAAATGGGAGACCGCCTGGCAAAGGAACTGAGAGAAATGGTAGAGGCAGAAATGAAGCCGGGTACAGTTTACCTGGCTGGAGGCGGCTGCGGCGATAAGGGGCTGATCACCGTCAAGGCCATGGAAAAATTAAAAACCTGCGACGCAGTGGTCTATGACGCACTGGTCAATGAGGAGTTCTTGAAATGGACAAAACCGGAATGTGAAAAGATTTATGTTGGCAAAAGAGCCGCCAACCACGCGCTGCCCCAGGATGAAATCAACGCGCTGCTGATCCGGCTGGGCAAGGAAGGGAAAAGCGTTGTCCGCTTAAAGGGCGGCGATCCCTATGTCTTCGGACGCGGCGGTGAGGAAGGTGAGGAGCTCTATGACGCGGGGGTTCCCTTTGAAGTGATTCCAGGCATTACCTCGGTTATCGGCGGCCTGGCTTATGCCGGCATTCCCATTACCCACAGAGACTGCGTGTCATCCTTTCAGGTAGTTACCGGACATCTGAAATCCGAAGAATCGGAACTGGACTGGCCGGTACTGGCCAAATCCAAAGGGACCATCGTGTTTTTGATGGGCGTTAAAAATCTTGAGAAGATTACCGGCGAGCTGATGAAAAACGGCATGGATAAAAATACGCCGGCAGCGGTGGTGCACCGCGCGTCCACCCCTTATCAGAGAGTGGTGGAAGGCACGCTGGAAACCATCTACGGTATTGCCGCAGAAGCTAAGATCACAGCGCCAAGCCTGATCGTGGTCGGCGATGTGGTGACCAAGCGTGAAAAGCTGCGCTTTTTTGACAGCAAGCCCCTCTTTGGAAAAAATATTGTGGTGACCCGTTCCAGAGAGCAGAGTTCTAAAATGGTGGCGCAGATCGCTGAGCTCGGCGGCAACGCCATTGAGTACCCAACCATCAAAATTGAGCCGATTCCAGAGAATGTGGCCGCACTGGCAGAGCGCTTTGGAAGCCTTAATGCATACAGTCATATTATTTTTACCAGTACCAACGGCGTTGAGATTTTCTTTGACGCGCTCAAGGCTTCCGGCAGAGATACGAGAGCCCTCGGAAACATTCATGTAACAGCCATCGGCTCCGCCACGGCTGCACTGCTTGCCGAGCAGGGAATCACAGCGGACTTTGTACCGAAAAAATATGTCGGCGAAGAGCTGGTTGACGGCCTGATGCCGCTTTTGACAGAAGCATCGCGGGTCTTGATCCCGCGCTCCAAAAACGCGCGGATTTACGTGGTTGAGGCGCTCCGCAAGGTGTGCCCGGTGGATGAATTCCAGATTTACGAAACAGTTCGTGAGGACAATACCGACATTGACGTGGCAGAAATGCTGAAAAATAAAGAGATTGATTACATCACCTTTACAAGCTCCACAACCGTACAATACTTTGTGGAAAAAATCGGTGATGAAAATGTGGAATACACTAAAAATGCAAAATGCGTTTCGATTGGACCTGTAACCTCAGATAAAATGAGAGAACTGGGTTTAGCGGTCGATGTTCAGGCAGAGGTTTACACCATTGCCGGGATGATTGAAGCGATTCTGAATATGGAAAAATAAAGAGAGGAAGTTGATTATTATGTTACCAACCCGATTGAGAAAAAACGCAGCGGTTCGTGATTTGATCCGCGAAACAGAATTATCCATGCGCGATGTGGTTTACCCGCTGTTTGTGGTTGACGGAGAGAATATTAAGCGTGAAATCCCGTCCATGAAGGGACAGTACCACCTGTCGCTCGATATGCTGCCAAAAGAACTGGAAGAGCTCAAAGAGCTGGGCGTCCGTTACATTATTCTGTTCGGCGTGCCGGATGAAAAGGACGCGGAGGCAACACCGGCCTTTGTGGACGATGGGATTATCCAGAAAGCCATCCGTATTGTCAAGGAAAAGGACCCGGAAATGTATGTTATCACCGATGTCTGCCTCTGCGAGTACAAAAGCGACGGACATTGCTGTTTCTTCCACGATAACGGCGACATCAAGCGGGACAAATCGCTGGAAACCTTGTGCAAGGTAACCGTGAGCCATGCGAAAGCCGGCGCGGATATGGTAGCGCCTTCAGACATGATGGACGGCCATATCGAAGCCATGCGTAAAGCACTGGATGACGCAGGCTTTGAGAGCATTCCGATTATGGGCTACTCCGCCAAATTTGCGTCTACCTTCTACGGACCGTTCCGCGACGCAGCAAACTCCGCTCCGGCCTTCGGCGACCGCAGAAGCTACCAGATGGATCCGGCCAACAGCGAGGAAGCGCTGAAGGAAGTGGTGCTGGACATTGAGGAGGGCGCAGACATCGTTATGGTAAAACCCGCAATGCCATATCTGGATATTATCGCAAAGGCCAAGGAATTGTCTTATCTGCCAATGGCGGCGTACCAGGTCAGCGGCGAATACGCCATGATCCGCAATGCGGTAGACGCTGGTCTGCTGGATGAAAAGGCCATTTATGAAAGCATGCTGTGCATCAAACGTGCGGGGGCTAAAATCATCATTACCTATTTCGCAAAAGATTTAAAAGCGTTGATTGAAAAATATCAGTAAAGGACACAATAAAATGAAGCATACAAAGTCGACTGCACTTTTTGAAGAAGCGAACCGTGTTATTCCCGGCGGGGTCAACAGCCCTGTCCGCGCATTCCAGTCTGTAGGTATGCCGCCGGTTTTTATCGACCACGGAAAGGGCTCAAAGATTTACGATGTGGACGGAAATGAATACACAGATTATATCTGCTCCTGGGGGCCTCTGATTCTCGGCCATGCCGCGGATGCCTACTACGAGGGAATTGACGAAGTGCTGAGAAAGGGCAACACCTACGGCGCGCCCACAGAAATTGAGATCCGCGTGGCGGAAATGATCATTGACGCTTACCCGTCTATGGATATGGTGCGTATGGTCAACTCCGGCACTGAGGCCACCATGAGCGCTATCCGTCTTGCCAGAGGCTATACCGGACGTGAAAAATTTATCAAATTTGAAGGCTGCTACCATGGCCACAGCGATTCCCTGCTGGTAAAATCCGGCTCCGGCACTCTGACCTACGGTGTCCCCACAAGCCCTGGTGTCACTGCCGGCACAGCTAAGGATACCCTGGTAGCAACTTACAACGACCTGGATTCTGTAAAAAAGCTTTTTGATGAAAACAAAGGAGAGATTGCCTGCGTGATCGTCGAACCGGTCGCGGGCAACATGGGCGTTGTGTCGCCGCAAACCAGCTTTATGAAAGGCCTGAGAAAGCTGACCGAGGAAGAAGGCACCCTGCTGATTTTTGACGAGGTTATCACAGGGTTCAGGCTTGCCTTTGGCGGCGCGCAGGAGGTGTTGGGCATTAAGCCAGACCTCACCACACTTGGCAAAATCATCGGCGGCGGAATGCCAGTAGGCGCCTTTGGCGGACGGCGTGATATTATGGAAAAGCTCTCGCCGCTCGGCCCGGTTTATCAGGCGGGAACCCTGTCCGGAAACCCTATCGCCATGAAAATGGGCCTCAATACCCTAACTTATCTCAAGGATCATCCAGAGATTTACACCCAGCTGGAAGCCCGTGCGAAGCAGCTGGAAGCCGGCTTTAACAAAAATATTGAGGAAACCGGCGTCAAGGCTAAGATGGTGCGATTTGGCGGAATGAGCGCTCTGTTTTTCACCGATCAGGAAATCTGCGATTTTAACAGCGTGATGACCAGCGATACGGAAGCCTACGCGAAATATTTTGCCGAAATGCTGAACCGTGGCAATCTGATGCCGCCAGCGCAGTTCGAGGGAATTTTTGTCTCTGCTGCACACACCGAGGCCGATATTGAAAAGACCATTGCCGACAATCTGGCTGCGCTTAAGGCGCTTGCATAGATAATAAAAGAACAAGGAGTGCAGAATGCCCAAAAAAGCTTTATTAGTAATAAGTTTCGGGACATCTTATCGTGAAACCCGGGAAAAAACCATCGGAGCCATCGAGAGAGACTTGCAGAAAGGCTTTCCGGATTATGATTTCAGACGCGCTTTTACCTCACGGATGATTATAAAGAAACTCAGAGAGCGTGACAATGAATATGTGGACATTCCACACGAAGCCCTTGAAAAGCTGAAAAGTGAAGGCTATACCGAGGTTGTCTGCCAGACGACACACGTCATCAATGGGTACGAATACGATTTGACCATCAATGAGCTCAAAAAATTTGAAAATGATTTTGATGTGCTCACCATCGGCGCGCCGCTTCTGACAACCATCGACGATTATGAGCAGGTGGCGAGAACAGCCATCAGTGAGCTGCCGGAGATGAAAGAAGGCGAAGCCCTGCTCTATATGGGACATGGCAGTGAACATCACGCCAACGCCACCTATCCGGCCATGGATTACACTTTCAAGCATTTAGGCTATAAAAACGCCTTTATGGGAACCGTAGAGGGCTTTCCCAGTCTGAGCGACATTATTCCACAGCTTAAGGAAAAGGGATACCACAAGCTTTATCTGGCGCCCTTTATGATCGTAGCCGGCGACCATGCCATCAACGATATGGCCAGCGACGATGCAGACTCATGGAAAACACTGCTCGAAAATGAAGGCTTTGAAGTGGAATGTGTCCTGAAGGGACTCGGCCAGTTTAAGGGCATTCAGGATATGTTTTTAGAGCATGCGAAGAACGGCGTAAGCGTTAAAGAACTGCTTTAATTTAATGGAGAATTGAGAATTGACAATGGAGAATGACAAGAGCAAAATCGCGTTGCGATTTTGTTAATAATCAAACTGGCAGAGCCAGTTTGGACCCTTAATTCTCAATTTTCAATTCTGCATTCTCCATTTTGCGGATAGAAAAAATAACAAATAGATCAAATAAGAATTGGGAGTACAAATGAAAAACACAGTATACTTAATCGGGGCGGGTCCTGGAGATCCGGAGTTAATTACCTTAAAAGGCAAGCGTCTGATCGGCGAAGCGGATATTATTATCTACGCGGGTTCTCTGGTCAACAAGGAAGTGCTGGCAGGACACAAGGAAAACGCTGAAATTTACAACAGCGCCTCCATGACACTGGACGACGTGATCGAGGTGATCACCAAAGGCGTTAACGCGGGAAAAAAAGTCGTTCGTGTTCACACGGGTGATCCGGCGATCTACGGCGCGATTCGTGAACAGATGGACCGTCTGGAAGAAGAGGACATTCCTTTTGAAGTGGTGCCTGGCGTCAGCTCTTTTACCGCCTCAGCTTCTGTTCTGAAAAAAGAATTCACCCTGCCGGATGTTTCACAGACCGTTATCTGTACCCGTCTGGAAGGCCGCACTCCTGTGCCGGAAAAGGAAAAACTGGAGTCGCTGGCCGCGCATCACGCTTCCATGGCTATCTTCCTGTCTGTTCAGATGATCGACGAAGTGGCAGAACGCCTGATGACCCAGTATGAGCCTGCTACGCCCATTGCGGTCATCCAGCGCGCGACCTGGGAAGACCAGAAGGTCGTTTTGGGAACCCTTGAAACCATTGCGGATAAGGTGAAAGAAGCCGGCATTACAAAAACAGCCCAGATTCTGGTTGGAGATTTCCTGGGCGACAAATACAGTCTTTCCAAGCTGTATGATCCGTCCTTTACCCACGAATACCGCACCGCTACAAAATAGGGTATGAAACGTACAGAGAGATGGGCTGTTGTGGCTGTTTCCAGGCAGGGAGTCTGGAAAGCCCTTGAGATAAAGGAGCATATTCCTGAAAAAGCGCCGAACATCTTTACCATGGAGAAATACGCCGCTCCCGGCACACAGTTGATCCGCGGAAAAATCGGCGAATTTTTTGGAACGCTCATGGCGGATTATGATACGATTTTATGCATCATGGCCACAGGTATAGTCGTCCGAAGTATTGCGCCCCATCTCGGCCATAAGTCAAAGGACCCGGGCATTTTGGTCATGGACCCGGATGGGAAATACGTTATCAGTCTTTTATCCGGGCATCTCGGGCACGCCAATGAGAACGCAGTATATCTGGCAAAGCGCATGAACGCCCAGCCGGTTATTACCACAGGAACGGATGTGAAAGGCAGTATGGCTGTGGATGTGCTGGCTGAAAAGCTGGGCTGCACCATTGCGGACTTTACCGCAGCCAAGGATGTGACCGCCTTGATCCTGGACGATGAACCCATCGCCCTGGTTGGCGGAGAGCACTGTGATACGACTGGACTGGTACTGCCGCAGAATCTGGTTTTTTCAGAAAAGCAGGAGGCTCTCTCCGGCGATTACAGCGGCTGTGTGGTGATCTCAGCCGATGATCCGCTGAAATGGCCGTCTGGAAAGCCTGCTGTTCAGATTGTGCCCAAAAAAATTGTGATCGGTATCGGGTGCCGCAGGAATACGGAGGCAGAGCGGATTGAAGAAGCTGTGAGACAGGCGCTCGCCGCCCTTGCGCTCCATCCGTTATCGGTTAAGGCCTTTGCTACCATTGGCCTGAAAGCCGATGAGAAGGGAATTCACGCGGCCTGCAAAACCTTTGACGCAGAGCTTAAGGTGGTGCCGGATGATTTTGTGAAAATGGTGCAGAGCCGCTTCGAAGGCTCGGACTTTGTTTTTAAAACAACAGGTCTTTACGCAGTCAGTGAGCCGTGCGGCTATGTGGCGTCCGGCTTTGGCGAGTGTTTGCTGGAGAAGCAGAAGTGCGGGGGAATTACCCTGTCGATTTGGAGAGTGAAGGCATAGTAGCATTGCCGACAGCGCTTCTCTGGATTCAAGACTTTATTGAAAAGAATAGATTGTTAAATTAATTTAAAGGGAGAAATAGATTGAGTAAAAAAATTTACGTGACAGGTCTGGGGCCAGGCCTGTATGAACATATGACAGAAGCCGCGAAAAATTCTTTAAAGGACGCGGATGTGATCGTGGGTTATAAAACCTACATTGATTTGATTAAAGATTTAATCGGTGATAAAGAAGTGCTCTCCTCTGGAATGCGCAGGGAAATCGACCGCTGTCAGGATTGCCTGGATCTGGCTGAGCAGGGAAAAACCGTTACGCTGGTAAGTTCCGGCGACGCTGGTGTGTACGGGATGGCCGGCATTATGCTGGAAATTGTTGAAAAGCAGAAAAGTGACGTTGAGGTTGTGGTAGTGCCAGGAATTTCCGCCGCCAACGCGGCTGCGTCCACTCTGGGCGCGCCTTTGATGCACGACTACTGCGTCATCAGCCTCAGCGACCTGATGACTGACTGGGAAATGATTAAAAAGCGTCTGCGCTGCGCCGGCGAAGGCGATTTTATCGTGACGCTCTACAATCCAAAGAGCAAGGGCCGCCCGGACAACATCGTGGAAGCCCAGAAGATCCTGCTGGAATACAAAGCGCCGGAAACACCGGTCGGTATTGTCAGAAACGCTAAACGCGCCAATGAAAGCACTGTCATCACCACACTTGAAAAAATGTGCGATGAAGAAATCGATATGTTTTCAATGGTAGTGATTGGTAATTCCAAAACCTATATTACAGAAGATCATTTAAAAATGATTACACCACGGGGGTACCAGCTGTGATTCTGGTCCTCGGAGGAACGTATGACAGCCGAAAGCTGACAGAGGCGCTGCTCGGACAGGGCTGCGCCGTTCTTTATTCCTCCGTAACCGCTTATAATACCGGAAGCCTTCCGGAAAATCCGCGTCTGGAAATTCATACTGGCCCCCTTGAGGCAGACGGTCTGGCAGACCTGATGGCCAAAAAGCAGATCGGGCTCTGCGTGGACGCCACCCATCCTTACGCCAAGGAGGTTTCGCTCAACGCCATCGCGGCCTCAAAAAAAGCGGGGGCCGCCTATGTGCGTCTGGAAAGGCCTCGGATGATGGATGACGGGCAGCAGACTCTGGGGTTTCCAGATTATGAATCGGCAGTGGCCTACCTTTTAAAAGAGGAGGGGAATATTCTGCTGACAACAGGGAGCCGGCAGCTGGAATTTTATGATCCTCTGCCAAGAGAACGTGTCATTGTACGGGTGCTGCCAACCAGCAAGGTGCTTGAAAAATGTGAGCGTCTTGGCTACAAGCCGCAGAATATCATCGCCATGCAAGGGCCTTTCAGCTATGCGATGAACGTGGAGACCATCCGGCAATTCGGCATTCGTTTCCTGGTCACAAAGGACAGCGGCGACGTGGGCGGCGTCAGTGAAAAGCTGCGCGCTGCGGCCGATATGGGCGTGCGCGTTATTTTTATCGAACGCCCCGGGATTGAGTACCCGGTCGTCTTTAATACAGCGGAGGAAATACTCGGCTGGATAGCGGAAAATAAATAGACAGCAACTGATCAGTGTGCGTATAAAAATAAAGCTAGGAGTAAAAAATGAAAAAGGCAAAAAATATCATGTTTCAGGGGACGGGCTCATCCGTGGGAAAAAGCCTGCTGACCGCAGCAGTGTGCCGGATTCTGAACAATAAAGGTTACCGAGTAGCGCCCTATAAATCCCAAAATATGGCGCTTAATTCTTATATAACACTCGATGGCAAGGAGATGGGCAGGGCACAGGTCGTCCAGGCAGAGTGCGCCAGAATTGAGCCGCAGGTAGAGATGAACCCAGTGCTGCTGAAGCCAAACTCAGATGTGGGCTGCCAGGTTATCCTGAATGGAAAGGCTGAATTTAATATGAACGCGGTCGAGTATCATGCCCATAAGGCAAAGCTGACCGACGTAGTCATGGATGCCTACAACATGCTGGCAGAAAGCCATGATATCATCGCCATCGAAGGTGCGGGAAGCCCTGCGGAGATCAATCTTCGGGACAATGATATCGTGAATATGGGGCTGGCGGAAATGGTGGACGCGCCGGTTATCCTCATCGGCGATATTGACCGCGGCGGAGTCTTTGCTTCTATTTACGGCACGATCAAGCTGCTTGCGCCAGAGGAACAGGCAAGAATCAAAGGCTTCATCATCAATAAATTCCGCGGTGACGTCGAACTTCTGAAGCCGGGCATTGAGATGATTGAGGAAAAGGTAGGCGTCCCGTGTCTGGGCGTTATCCCTTACCAGCGCCTTGTCATTGACGATGAAGACAGTGTAACAGAGCGGTGGGACGAACAGCGCGAGGGTGTGATCACCATCGGCGTGGTACGTCTGCGTCATATTTCTAACTTTACCGACTGCACAGTCTTTGACATGTACCCCGATGTTAAGGTAGAATATTATGAGAACCAGCGGGAGCTGCACCGAGCTGATCCTGATCTCATTGTGATACCTGGCAGCAAAAATACCATTGATGACATTGTGAAGCTGCGGGAAAGCAGGCTGGAGGAAGAAATTCTAACCAAGCATGCAGCTGGTGTGCCAGTAATCGGTATCTGCGGTGGCTACCAGATTCTCGGCGATGAGATCTGTGATCCGCACTGTGTCGAGTCCACAGTAGGTTCCATCAAGGGGCTGGGGCTGTTAAATATGCGCACTGTGCTGGAGGAAGAAAAAACCACCACGCGGGTAGCAGGGCACATTGGCGCAGATTTCTTAAATATGGGGCTGAGCGGCAGCGCCATCACTGGTTATGAGATTCATATGGGTGAAACCACGCCTATTGATGATACCAAGAGCTTTTCGACACTGGAGGACGGACGCTTTGACGGCGCGGTATCCGCAGACGGTATGGTCATGGGAACCTACCTGCACGGCGTGTTTGACAACGACGCGTTCCGTGAAAAATTAATTGAAACCCTGAAAAAGAAAAAGAATATCGCGGCAGAGGGTGAAGCGGTCGATTTCAAAGCCTTCAAGGAAGAACAGTACGATCTGCTGGCCGAAACCGTTGAAAATAATCTGGATATGCAGAAATTAATGGAAATTATTGGAGTATAAGATGCTTTTAGGAATGAGCGCTGGTATTTGGTTTTGTCTGATTGTAGGAGCAGTGGTGCTTGACCGCCTGATCGGCGATCCAGCATGGATTCCCCATCCAATTGTATACATTGGAAAATTGGTTGGATTTTTAACAAAAAAATTAAATAAGGGCAAGGCCAGAAAGTTCAAGGGTCTCATTCTCTGGGTGTTGACAATCGTGATTACCGGCGCTGTTATTCTGGCAGTGCAGTACATCGCGTATCGGCTCAACATCGTCTTGTTTTATGTGGTGAATCTTTACCTTTTATCCACCACCATTGCGGCGAAATGCCTGCAGGAGGAGGTCATGAAGGTTTATGACGCCCTGCGTGACAAAGATATTCCCAAAGCCCGCACCATGGTCGGCTACCTGGTGGGGCGTGATACTCAGGAGCTCCAGGAGGGCGGTATTGTCCGCGCGACAGTGGAAACCACTGCGGAAAACACCATTGACGGGGTGCTCGCGCCGATTTTTTACATGATAATCGGCGTTGTGCTGTGGGTTTTTGTGCCCTTTATTAACCCGCTGCTGCTGGCCATGCTGTACAAAGCAGTCAACACCATGGATTCCATGGTCGGCTACGTCCAGGAGCCCTATAAGGACTTTGGCTATTTTCCAGCTAAAATTGACGATATCGCCAATTTTGTAATCGCGCGTATCGGAAGCTGGTTTATGCTCATTGGCGGCCTGTTTCTGGGATACCGGGTCAGTGAAGGTCAGCGGATTTATGCGAGAGACCGGAAGAATCATAAAAGCCCGAATTCCGGACATCCGGAATCCGTGGTGGCCGGGCTTTTGGGCGTCCAGCTGGGCGGCACCAACCTGTATTTCGGTCAGACCCTTGAGAAGCCGACCATCGGCGACGCTGGGCGGATACTGGCCTATGAGGACATTAAGGACACCATCAGTATTATGTTCTCCAGCGAGGTCGTCATGATGGTGCTGACGAGCCTGATTTTCTTTGGAATTTATATTGTTTCATAGTGAGGAAAAGAATGAATAAACATGGCGGATATCGAGGCGACAAAAAAGACGTGCTGGATTTCAGCATCAACATTAACCCGCTGGGGATGCCCGAAGGGCTGAGAAGAAGGCTGGAAGCGGCGCTGAGCGAGCTCGGCAAATACCCTGAAATTACCGGAGAGACAGCCCGGAATAAAATCGCGGCGGATATTGGCATTGCCCCGGAAAATGTGATTCTGGGAAACGGCGCCATTGAGCTGATCTATCTTTTTGCCAGAGGCGTTCATCCAGAGCGGGCGCTCATTCCGGTGCCGACCTTTAACGAGTACCGCCGGGCGCTTGATATGAATGGCTGCGATGCAGTCAGCGAGCTTTTGCTGTCGCCAGAGGATGACTTTGAGCTGAACCCTGAAAGACTCATCCGGATGGCAGAGGAATGCCGTCCGAAAGCAGTGTATCTCTGCAATCCGACCAATCCGACCGGGCGCCTTTACAGCAAAGCTTTTATCAAAGAGCTGATGGACCGGATGGATCCTGAAGTAATCTGGTTCATTGATGAGTCCTTCATTGAATTTTCAGGCATTGAAACCTGTTTGGAATACATAAACCACTCAGGCCACCGTCTTTTCCTGCTGCGTTCCCTGACCAAGTTCTTTGGGGTGCCGGGACTGCGGATCGGCTACGGCGTGGGGTCGGCAGAGCTTATCCGGGCCATGGAAGCCTACAAAGAGCCATGGACCATCAATACTCTGGCGCTGGAAGCCGCCATGTGTATCTATGATGATAAAGCCTATATGCAGAAAACGAGAGACTATATCCAGACAGAACGGCAGCGCGTTTTTGAGGCGCTGTCCGGTCTGCCTGATCTGAGCGTGTATCCGAGCGGCGCAGATTTTCATTTATACAAAGTAGAGGGAAGAACCGCACAGACACTGCAGAAGGAGCTGCTTGAGCAGCGTATCAATATCCGGACCTGCGAGGATTTCGCGGGATTGGAAACCCAGTTTTTCAGAGCGGCCATCAAGCGGCGTGAGGATAACGACCGGCTGATTGCGGCTTTAAATAATATTTTAAGGGGATAAAAGAAAATGGGAAGCTTAGTATTTGTAACCGGCGGCGCCCGAAGCGGCAAAAGCAGTTTTGCGGAAAAGGCAGTCAAGGAAGTGGGTGGCAAGGTCGCCTATATTGCCACAGCCATTGCCTTTGACGATGGCATGAAGGACCGGATACGAAGACATCAGGAACAGCGTCCGTCGGAATGGGCGACTATCGAGCGCTACAAGGATTATGAAGCCATGGCTGATGATCCGGCCTTTCAGGAAGCCGACGTGATTCTGTTTGACTGCCTGACAGTTATGATCACCAACAACATGCTGGATTACGATGTGGATTATGACCACTGCGGTATGGACACCATCGCAGAGGTCGAAGATAAGATTAGGGAACAGGTTAAGACCCTGCTTGAGGTGTGCAGGGACAAGCATTTGTTCATGGTCTCAAACGAAGTGGGGCTGGGGCTCGTGCCCTCCTATAAGCTCGGCAATTACTTCAGAGATATTTCCGGAAGAATGAACCAGTACGTGGCCTGCCGGGCCGATGAGGTCTATTTTACCGTCTCCGGTATCCCGATGAAATTGAAGTAAAAGACTCGTTTTTTTGCAATTCAGGAATTGTAATAAAACCGGGAATGCGATATAATGTTTTGAGCAAAACAGGAACAGAAGGAGAAAACGATGAGTTTATACGAAGAATGGAAAGAAGCTGCGTCAGTAGACCCTGAGGAGGATGAAAAAGCCTACAGAGAGCTGTGGAATGAATATCTGACAAAGGAAACAGCCTTTTACGAAGACATTCTGGGTAAAAAACAGGATGTGATCGATGGGACAATCAGCGAGCTGGCAGAAAAATACGACGTAACACCAATGATGATGGCAGGCTTTATGGATGGTATCAGCGAGAGCCTGAAATCGGGTCTGGATAACCTTGAAGAGCTGGAAGCCGATACCCAGGTACACCTGGAAATTGACTTTGAAAAGCTGTATTACAACATGGTGGGCGTGCCGGCTGAGTGGCTTTACGAGCTGCCACAGTGGGACGATATCCTGACAGCCCAGAAAAAACGGGAATTGATGAAAGCCTCCAAAGAGAGAAATACCGTTGTTAAAAAAGAAAAGATCGGACGTAATGAACCATGCCCATGCGGCAGCGGAAAAAAATATAAAAAATGCTGCGGCAGAAACGCCTGAGCATAAGCCCCCGGGATGTAACGAGAAGTTACTCCTGGGGATTTTTAGTTTTTTGTATAAAATTTCCTAAATGTTGCTACTCCTTTTGTTCTTTTTATGGTATACTCCTTTTGGGGGTGCTAACAATGACAATTAAGCGAAAAGGGAATATTACAAAGGAAAAGATACTCTATTATGCTAAAAAAGAGTTTTACCAAAATGGTTACAGCAAAACGCAGTTAAAATCAATTGCTGAACAGGCGGATCTCAGCCTTGGAAATCTAAACTATTATTTTAAAAAGAAAGACGATCTCGTTAAGGAGATATACAACCAGTTTTTTACCGAAGTATACCAGTTTATTAAGGATAATCATATTTATGATGCATTAAAGCAGTATTGCTTTTTTCAGTTTGTTATTTATAATATTGTGCTTACCGATGAAAATAACAAACGGTTTTACTGTGAAATTATTCAAAACAAATCAAATTATCGCGTCATGCAGGAGCTGATACGTGAAAAGTATCATGATATTTTAGATTCACTTCAGCGTTCATTGTCTCCCCTGGAGTTTGAAATTATTATTTTGACAGAGTTTGGCGCCAGACGTGAAATTTTTTTGAATTATTTTGATGGGCTTTTGCCAATGACAATCGATCAGTTGATTTATTATTTGATTAAAAACACCTGCAAAGAGCTTGACGTTCCCTTAGACGTAGTTAATGATTTAATTGAGTGCTCACATGATTTTATAGAGAAAAAGGATATTACGCAGATAAAATTTCTGATTTAAAAAATGCCTGCATGACTGCTGTGATGTTAGCGGTTATACAGGCACCCTTTTGGTTATTTACATTAACGACAGAAACAAAACAAATCCGGCGAGCAGTTCTTCTTTGGCCGTATCATCTGGTAAGAAATCAAGCATTGGCTTTAGAGCTTCTACGCCTTCAGGATATTTGGTATAATCAATTTCTTTTTTATTTTCATCCATTTTAATTCTCCTTATTGATAATTATGAATAAATTCGCTGACAGCCAGTAGATTTTCCCGGTTACAGTCGCTCGGATGTGACGTGAACTTATCGGTGCAGAGGATTAAGCCGCCGTCCCGGCCCACTTCATCAATGACTCGTTTGGCGTAATCAATACATTCCTGCTTTGTACCTCTGGAAATCAGTGAGACAGGTAATCCGCCCCACAGGCATAAATCAGGCAGCCGTTTGCGCGTCTCAAAAATATCATCCATTTCTACATAGAAGCAAAAATGCCCTTTCGGAAGTTCCTGCAAGTATTCGGAAACATGCTTAAAGGAGCCTTCGCTTAAAATGAACATTGTGCCATCATTTTCGACAACCTTATCGGCCAGCTCTTTAAATTGCGGCCAAAAGAATTTTTCGAATTGTTTAGGGTTGATCATATTTTCGCTGAGCATGATCGTAAATACGGTAAAGGCACTTGATGGAGAGTCGGTATGCTTGATACTGTCGACAAGACCCTTAACAAAGGTATTGTGATAAACCTCATTGAAGGCCAGTACTTTTTCAGGTATTTTTCTGAGGTCGCGGGATAAGCCTTTCATACCCCTTAAGAAGTTGTACAGTGACTCGAAAGCAGGGTAGATGCGGGCACCGTTGACCGGGTCGAAAAGTGGAGGAACGCCGCATTCCTCGGCCAGCCGTTTATTTGTTTTCTGCATTGCCTGATCATAAGCAAGGAACTCGCCAAGTGTGTTTTGGATTGTCTGAAGCGGCATTTCACTTTTAAAATAGGTGTACTTTCTTGGGATAATGTTTTCCCACAGTGTCTTGAGAGGATTCTCTATAAAAGGGTCATAATCGTCTTCATGAAAGTGATTCTGTTCCTCCAGCATTAAGGTGTTGTTTCCATCGTTGATCTGGTACTCAAAATTTCCCAGGCTGCGAGTCATAATAAGGGGATTTCGATCTCCGATATCGAGCATTGCATCAAATTGATAGCGTTTTTGAAAATCAATATTAGCGTTTTCAATCTTTTGCTGATCTAAGAGCGCATCGCTTAGTGTGTATCCCAGATCATAATACCGCCAAAAAGCGTCATTCGTTACAAAAGGTACTCTTTTGGGTTTTCTTTCCATCCGGACAGCATCGTCAAATAGTTTGATTCGTTCGTCTAAAGCTTTTTTTTGATCCATGTTTTCCACCTTCATTTTATATTTTATTTGAATTATACATTGATTTCCTAAAAAAATCAACACTTTTTAGGAAAAATATTTATTTTTCATATTTTTTAGTTCGTTGATCCGTTTTGAAATTATTGCAGGATTGCTGCGATGATGATATTTAAAAGATAAGCGCCTCCGACTGGGATGATATTTCTTTTAACCAGCGCGATAATATCTACATCCACCATGCTTGCTACGGTTAAAACGGCTGACCCGATTGGTGAGAGCACCCGGCCATAGCCCATGGAAAGCTGTATGGGCAGCAGGGCAATTTCCGGCATAATATGATAAGTATTAATCAGATTTAAAATGGAATCGGTAAAGGGTGCCATGCCAGCGTTGGGTGAGCCGGTAAAGATAATGATAAACATACCCAGCAGGCCGATGATGGCAAAAACAACCATTCCGTTTAGGGGTGTTTTTGAGATCAGCTCTGCCAATACGGTTAAACCGCCGATTTTTTGCAGCGCGCCGGCAAAGACAGAAGCTGCCGCTATCAATACAATCGTTACAGTGTAGCCGTCCCCCATGCCTTCAAAAAAAGTTTTTGTTGCATCCATGGAGTGAATGACGCTGTGTGACCGGATTATTTCGATGGTAGTGCAGATGAATAGAGAGATAAACACAGCAGCACAGACAGAGATCACAATGGATGAAACAACCAGTTTGCTAAAAATGATGATAAAGACAAGCGGAATCAGCGGAAAGAGTGCGTAAAACCTGGGAACGCCAATCTCGCTGGAAGGAATTTCAGCCGTTTCCTGCCGCTCAGCCAGATAGCCTGCTTTTTGATCCCATTTCCAGTTGACAACAGCACACAGTACAGCGGATAAGAGTATTGGAAGGGTTGAAACAGGTATCTGAATGCGAATAAAATATTCGGCAGCCGTCATGCCTGAATGGATTTCGGATAAACCGTAAATCGGCATGGGAGCGGCAGGACCAAGGTCCATGGCCCCGCCAAGTAAAATCGCCGCCGCTGCGGTAAGTTTACTGATACCGCAGGAGCGGAGGACCGGGAACAGGGTAATAATCAGTAAAACACTTAACCCTGTGTGAGATGGGATTGCAATTTCTAATAATGCGCCTAAAATAACAGTGCAGCCCACAATAACATAAGGATTTTTGATTTTTTGAAGAGGCTTGGAGCAGAGGCTGGTGAGCATTTCGGTTGCATGGATATGGTTCATATATCTTGTAAAGCCCATTAAAGGCAGTAATATCATACCTAAGCCGATATACTGAGAGCAGAAATATGATTTCATGAATTCGAAGATATCTAAAAACCAGTTACCGACAGATTCCTCCCCCATAATGCTTTGACCTGTGAGCAGTGACCAGAAAAAAAGAATGATAAACCCGAGAGCCAGTAAGCTCATGGGCGCATAAGCCTTTTTCATAATCATAAAAATCAGCAGGCCAATTGCCACAAAAGTGAGTAATACTTGAATAAAGCCGATCATTGTTTTCCTCGTTAAGAAATTATTTCAGCGCTGATCTATTTCTAATTTAACATGATGTAAAGGGTGCGTCAATCATGCAGTTTTTTATGAGTAAATAGAAAAAAACAAATAGACTAAGAAAAATAGGAGCATCGATTCAAAGTATTTGCTAAAGGGTAGAAAATCGGATATACTCTTTATTGTAAGCAGAAAAGGCGGAATGAAAATGAGTGAAAAAGTTTTAGAAATTGAAAAGATTAATGAAAAACTAACAGAGCGAAACGGCTTTATGGCGAATTGCCAGCGCTTGATTGATACTGAGGATGACGAAACGTTTTTATCGGTTTTTAGTACGATTCCGGATTTTCCAGTGGGCTACGCTTCGGCTGAAAAAGCCATGGCGTTGATCAGCGGTAAATGGAAATACACCATTCTTCGCCGTATTTTTATACGCCGCCGCATGCGTTACTCCGAGTTGAAAAAATCACTGGAGGCCGACGGCATTACGGATAATATGCTTTCATCATCTTTAAAAGAGATGGTTCAGGCAGGGTTGCTCACCAAGACAATCTATGCCGAGGTGCCGCCCAGAGTGGAGTATTCGATCACAGCAAAGGCGATTGAACTGTACAGGATTATTCTCAGGCTGGCAATGTGGTATATTACTTATGAGAAAAAAGAGCTTCAGGAATTACTGGAGGCAGCTGAGACAAAAGACCTGTGATAAAAACCCCCGGGACGTCGCTTTTCGTTACGTCCCGGGGGTTTTATGATCACACAAACGCGTTCATCAGCGCGGTGATACCTTCTAAATTTGTCTCTCTGTCTGCCAGCACGGGGCCGGTGGACAGTACAGGATGGGTTTCGGCAAAGGTGGGGCGGTTATTTTCATAGAAAACGCCGATGGGAATCCGGTCGCTTTGGCGCATTGCCAGCTCCAGGGCAGCCATGCGGTCGTCTGTGGGGTGGCTTACGTCCAAAATATCCACATGCTCTTTATAGTATTTAAAGGTATTGACCTTATTGAAGCTGACGCAGGGCTGGAGAATATCCAAAAGTGCGTAGCCCTTGTGACGGATGGCACGCTTCATCATTTCGGCCAGATGCTCTTTATTGCCGCTGAAGCTGCGTGCCACAAAGGTAGCGCCCGCGGTCAAGGCAATGGCCAGCGGATTAAAAGGAGTGTTCAGGTTGCATACTTTGTTGACACTGTGCTCGGTACAGGCGTCTGTGGTGGGGGAAATCTGCCCCTTGGTCAGACCGTAGATGCGGTTATCATGGACAAAGTGGGTGATATCCACATTGCGGCGGACAGCGTGGAGAAAGTGGTTGCCGCCCTCGCCGTAGGAGTCGCCGTCGCCAGTGTCGATGATGATGGTCAGATCGTCATTGGCCATTTTTGCCGCCTGCGCTGCGGGGAGGGAGCGGCCGTGCAGCCCGCAGAAGGCATTGGCGTTCAGGTACTGTGGCGTCTTGGCGGCCTGTCCGATGCCGGCGGCCAGAAGCACCTGGTCATTGGGCAGCTCCAGGTCTTCCAGGACGCTTTTTAAGGTGTCAAGAATCATAAAGTTGCCGCAGCCGGGGCACCAGGCGGTTTCGTGCTTGATATAGGTACTCATTTGTTTTCTCCCTTCATGACAGCGTCGGCAATCTCCTCGCCGGAGAGCTGGCGTCCGTCGTATTTTAATACAGAAGCGTCACAGTGCAGAAGAGCCTTTTCACGGAGAAGGGCAGCCAACTGGCCAGTGGCGTTCTGTTCCACGTTGATGATTGTTTCTGCCTGCTTTGCAAAGCCGCGCAGCACCTGAAGCGGCAGCGGGAAAACATCGCCGAAAACCAAGGCGCCATAGCTGCCGGGGCTCTTGACGTTGAGGATTTCCACGGCTTCCTTTAGCGGCCCCCACATGGAGCCAAAACCGATGAGCAGGGTCTTAAACTCCTTATCGCCCAGAAAATCAGGCTCTTTAAGCTCATAGCGCAGGGCGGCCATTTTACGTGCACGTTTTTCCACCATGGCGTCGCGCATTTCGGCGGATTCGGTGATGTAGCCCATTTCATCATGCTCGTCACTGTCGGTGGTGACAATGGCCTTTGTTTTGCCAGGGATAAGCCGCGGCGAGATACCGCTTTCGGTGATCTGGTAGCGGCGGTAATCCTCGGGTGCGCCAGTCAGGGGAGAGCCTGCAGGCTCTATCTCCAGTGTGTTTATATCAAAGGGGAGGATGGTGGCTGTAGCATCGGCCAGGTACTGGTCGCTCAACAAAATCACAGGCATCTGGTATTTTTCGGCCAGGTTAAAAGCACGTACGGTCTGGTAAAAGGCGTCCTCCTGGTTTTTGACGGCGATAACCATATGCGGAAAATCACCGGCGCCGGCGGCAATGGCGAAGCGCAGGTCGGCCTGCTCAGTGCGGGTTGGCAGCCCTGTGGCGGGGCCGGGACGCTGAATATCGCCGATGACCAGCGGGATTTCGGCAATGCCGCAGAAGCCGACCGCTTCGGTCATTAGCGCGAAGCCGCCGCCTACGGAGGCAGTCATGGCGCGCGCGCCGGCGTAAGAAGCGCCGATGGCCATGTTTACAGCTGCGATCTCATCCTCTGCCTGTTCCACCACCACGCCGGTGGTCGGACTGGTGTCGGCGAGATAGTTAAGAATGGAAGTAGAGGGAGACATGGGATAAGCCGAATAGAACCGGAGGCCTGCGGCCAGAGCGCCCAGTGAGATGGCGTCATTGCCGCTTAGCAGCAGGTAATCGCTGTAGCTTGAGGGAAGGTGCTGGTAGCGCGCTTCCATACTGTCGTAGCCGAACAGGAGCCCTTGTCGGTTCATTTCCAGAAAAGCGGGCTTGATGGAGGCCGCGAGTACGGCCTCGGCGGATTCCAGCGTTTCGCCAAAAAGCTTGAGCACTGCGCCCATGGCGATAACGCCGGCAACCTTTGGATTGCCCAGCTCGCCGGATTTTTTGCGCATATCAATTTTTAATGCGTGGGGATGATCGGTTTTCAGGCCGATATCACAGAGAATAAAACCGCCGTCTGCCAGCTCGTCCTGGTGTCTGCGGATGGTCTCTTCATCCATGGCAATAATGCCATTTACTTTAAGGGAATGTGAGGTGATGGGCTCTGGGCCGAAGCGGACCAGAGTGAAATTGTGGCCGCCTCTTATACGGGACATGAAATCACGGGCCGAAAAGACGAAATAGCCGGACTTTTTCAGAACTTTTTCGAGCACAGCCACCATGGTGTCAATGCCGTCACCGGCTGCGCCGCCAACCAATAAATTATACATGAAAATTTTCCTTTCTGGATACTCATAGAATACGATACTTATACCCAAAAAAGAGAAAAGAAAAAGCCTGCAAAATTAATCGCAGGCTTTCAGATTGTCGACAAAGTCGTTCATGAGCTGAAAAGTAAAAGTCTGAAGCAATACAAATGGAGAATTGAGAATGGAAAATGCCGGTGCGCTTTCACCGGGGGCTCAAGCGATTCAGATGGCGGCCTTTGGCCATGTCAAATCAAAATGCGTCAGCATTTTGCTCCTGTAATTCTCCATTCTCCATTCTGCATTTTCCATTAAAAGCTTGCTTTTTAACGCTTTGTCTCTTGATATTAAAGTTTATCTACAGTCTGAAAAACCTGTTGAGTATTAATCACAGGCTTTTTCGGTGATCTCCTCCTCAGGCGCCTTTTTGCGCAGGAAGGAGAGCTTGGTTTCTGAGACAATGATGGCAATGAAAATCAGGACAAAGCCAATGATCAGCTTGGGTGTCAGGGCTTCGCCGTAAAAGATGACGGAGAACAGGACGCCGAAAACGGATTCCAGGCTCAGAATAATGGCCGCGGCAGAGGGGTGGGTGTATTTCTGCCCAACGTTCTGGAGCAGCAGCGCCACAGCGGTGGCAAAGACAGCCAAAAACAGCAGGCCAAGGACGCTGTCAAGGGTCCATACCGCAGGCAGAGATTCGGTGGTAAAGCCGACGATCCAGGCAAAGATGGCCGCGTAGCCAAACTGAAGAATGGTGATGAGGATGGGGTCACGGTCACGGCCCAGCTTGGCGACAGCCACCATATGCGCCGCAAAGCAAAGCCCGCCCAGCAGGGTAAAGGCGTCGCCAAAGCCAATGGTAAGGCCTTCGGTCAGTGAGACCAGGCCAATGCCCACAATGCAGATGACAGCGGCCAGGTAGTTGTAAATATCCGGCTTGGATTTATCCACTGCCCAGAATAAAAAGGGCACGATAATACAGTAAATGGCGGTTAAAAAGGCGTTTTTCCCCGGAGTGGTATCGGTGATACCGATGGTCTGGAGGCTGTAGGCGGCAAAGAGGCAGAAGCCGATCACCGCGCCGCTTATAAAATAGCCTTTGTCCAGAAGCTTAAGCTTTTTGCGGAAAATAACCGCCAGCAGAATACAGCCGATGGTAAACCGGAAGCCCAGCAGCATGTGAGGTGTAAAAATATCCACAGTATTTTTAACCACAAAGAAGGAGCTCCCCCAGATGATGGCAGCGCCGAACAGTGCGCATTTTGCCAGAAGTTTCATTTTTTTTGAGTGTTCCATAGCATTTCCCTTCGCGTATATTTATACAGATAATCTTTAATATTATACATGATAATTTCGGACAAGTAAAGGGAGGGCCTATACAAAAAACACGCGTTATATTATAATAAGGTTAAGAAAAAACAGAGGAGAAGATCATGGCATATTTAGCGTTATACAGACGGTACCGCCCGCAGGATTTCGACAGTGTTGTGGGACAGGAATACGTTACGCGCATTTTAAAAAATCAAATATTATCGGGCCGTGTGGGGCATGCCTATTTGTTCTCTGGAATCCGGGGAACGGGTAAGACATCCATCGCCAAGATATTTGCCCGGGCCATCAACTGTGAGCACAACGAGGACGGCAATCCCTGCAATGCCTGCGACACCTGCCTGAATATTGAGAAACCGGGCGTAATGGACATTATCGAAATTGACGGTGCGTCCAACCGCGGGGTTGATGAAATACGGGAAATTCGTGAAAAAGTGAAATATCCACCCACAATGGGTAAGTATAAGGTATACATCATCGATGAAGTGCACATGCTCACAAAGGAAGCCTTTAACGCGCTGTTAAAAACCCTTGAGGAGCCGCCGGAGCACATTGTCTTTATTTTGGCCACCACGGAGCCGGGAAAGCTCCCGATGACGATTTTGTCCAGGTGCCAGCGCTTTGACATCAAGCCGATTTCAAAGGAGCTGATCGCCGGGCAGATTGCGCACATTCTGGAGGATATCGGCGTGTCCATGGACCGGGAGGCCATTGATTTTATCGCCTACCGGGGGGACAGCTCCATGCGCGACGCGCTGAGCCTACTGGATCAGGTCATTGATATTCGTGAGGCGGATAAAACCATCACCTATGAGGATGTTCTGGCCTTTATGGGCATGGTGGATGAAGATCAGATCGCCGGGCTGGTGCAGGCGATGCTGGCCGGCGACAAGGGCGGCGTACTGCTGAAATTTAAGGCGATGCGCGACGCCGGGCGCGACAGTGGGCTGGTGTTTGGACAGCTGATCGACTATCTGCGCAAGGTACTCATCGTTAAAACCACCGGCGCTGCCAGCCAGGAAATACTGGGCGTTACCGAGAGCGCCTGCCAGTCTCTGGCGGCCATGGGGCAGGATGTGCCCGATGCGCGCTTTTACAGCATGATTGATTTCCTGATTGAAGAAAAGAACAAGCTGCGCTACAGCGGGCTGGCCGCTGTCATTGTGGAGATGGCGCTTCTGAAGCTCTGCGACCCGGACAGCCTGGTCAAAACAGTGGTGCAGGAGCAGCCGGAAAGACCGGCCGGGCGGCCAGCGGGCCAGGGAATGCCGGCCAGACAGGCGCAGGCAGCGCCAAAACGTCCGGATAACGCGGTGAAAAACCGTGCGCAGGAAATACAGGCAGCGGCCCGGAAACCGGCAGATGCCTCCGCCGCGCAGGTGTCGGCGGCGCCGTCAGGCTCAGCTGCGGACATGGCGGCAGCACCGGCGCCTCCAGCTGAGGTGGGAGCCGCTGAGGGGGGCGTCAACACCGATAACCTGTACACAGGACTGGTACGGAGCTGTCAGAAGCAGAAGCAAATGCTGGTCAGGCCGCTGATGAGCTGCAAGCTGGCCCACAAAGGGGACAAAAAGCTGGCGCTCCGGTTTACAGCGGACAAGGAAGGCCAGGCGGCAATGGGCATGCTAAAGCTGCCGGCCATGTTTGAGTTTGTGAAGAAAACCTTGTGCGAGCTGGGAGGAGACCAGTACGTGCTGGATCTTGAGCTTGTGGAGAAAAACTATGATGAAATGTCGATCCTTGAAAAGACAAAAACCATTATCAACGACGACCGTGTGGAGGTCGTGGAGGTAAAAGGATAGGCGCGATTCAGAAATTATGTAAAATATCTTTCTGCTTTTATTAAATGTAAAAATTTATATGGAAATATTAAAATTTAATGATATAATATTTTGGTCTAAAACGATAAAAATTTTTAGGAGGTAAAAATGGGTCGTGGTAGAAGAATGCCCGGGGGAATGCCAGGAGGCATGCCGGGAAACAAGAATAATATGATGAAACAAATCCAGAAAATGCAGGACGAAATGTTAAAAGCCCAGGCAGAGCTGGAGGAGAAAGAAGTGGAAGCCACCGCTGGCGGCGGCGCGGTTAAAGTGACTGTCTCAGGAAAGAAGATGATTACATCTGTAAAAATAGATCCTGATGTTATAGATGAAGACGATGTTGAAATGCTGGAAGACCTGATCATGGCAGCCTGCAACGAAGCGCTGTCAAAGGTAGAAGAGATGACCGAAAGCCAGATGGGCAAACTTACCGGCGGCATTCCAGGGTTGTTTTAAGCTTAAGCAGCAGAATATGAGGTGAACTATGGGTTTTTATCCAAAGGCCATTGAGAGATTAGTTACTGAGCTTGGAAAGCTTCCGGGTATTGGAGAAAAAACCGCTCAAAGGCTGGCCTTTCATCTGATCGATGCTCCGGCAGAAGAGATTGAAGGTCTGTCAAACGCCTTGTTAAACGTAAAAGATAAAATTAAGCTGTGTCCGGAGTGCTTCAGCATCACCGACGGCGACCGCTGCGACGTGTGCGCAGACCCCAACCGGAACCGCAAGGTGATCTGCGTGGTGCAGAGCACAAAGGATATTTTCGCCATTGAAAAGACCAGAGAGTACAACGGCCTTTACCATGTGCTGCACGGCGTTATTTCGCCCCTTGAGGGCATTGGGCCACAGGACATCAAGGCAAAGGAGCTGCTTCTGCGCATTGGCGAAAATGATATTGAGGAAGTCATCATGGCCACAAACCCCACCCCTGAGGGCGAGGCGACAGCCATGTATCTGGGCAACCTCATCAGTCCTCTGGGCGTTAAGGTTACCCGCCTGGCCAAGGGCATTCCCATCGGTGCCGATGTGGAATATATTGACGAAATCACACTGATAAAAGCATTTGAAGGTAGAAATACGATTTAGAGAATCTTTATAGAAAGTGGAGGATATTTTCATGTTAAAAGAAGGAATTATTGCGTCCCCTGGTATTGCCATTGCAAAGGCATTTGTATATGACAAGGTTGAAGTGGAAGTCACCGAGAAAAAGGTTGACGATCCAGCGGCCGAGGTTGCCCGCCTTCAGGCTGCCCTTGAAAAAAGTAAGGAGCAGATTTTAAAGATTAAAGAAAAAGCGGCCCGGGACCTGGGCGAGGAAGAAGCAGAAATCTTTGAAGCCCACGCCATGGTTCTGGATGACCCTGAATTTGTGGACAGCATCACAGCTGAGATCAACACAAATGGCGTCAATGCTGAGTTTGCGGTTAAAACCGTTACCGACCGCTTTTTTGAAATGTTTGACATGATGGACGATCCTTATTTCAGCGCCCGCGCCGCGGATATCCGTGATGTGGGAACCCGCGTGCTTAACAATGTCATGGGGGTTGAAAATGTGGATATCTCCTGTCTGGATGAAGACACCATTATCGTAGCCGACGACCTGGCCCCCTCCGATACCGCTCAGATGGATAAGGCGCGGGTCAAGGGCTTTGCCACCAATATCGGCAGCCGTACCTCCCACACGGCCATCATGGCGAGAAGCCTGGAAATTCCGGCTGTTCTGGGCCTTGGCGATATTACCGCCGCAGTTAAAAACGGCGACATGGTTGTGGTTGACGGCTTAAAGGGACAGGCTGTGATTAACCCGACCGATGACGAGCTGGCCGCTTATAAAAAACAGCAGGAAGACTACCAGGCGTACATCAGGGAGCTGGCAGAGCTCAGGGAGCTGGAAGCTGTCACCACCGACGGACACAAGGTAGAGTTGGTCGGCAATATCGGCTCTCCGAACGATACCGACGGCGTGCACAAAAACGGCGGCCGCGGTGTTGGCCTGTACCGTACCGAGTTCTTATACATGAACAGCGACACCATGCCGGATGAAGAAAAACAGTACGAGGCTTACAAGGCTGTGATCGAATCCTTTAACGGCGACCCGGTCATCATCCGTACACTGGATATCGGCGGAGACAAAAAGCTGCCGTACCTGCCTCTGGAAGAAGAAATGAATCCGTTTTTGGGCTTCCGCGCCATCCGTCTGTGCTTCCGCGAAGTGGACATGTTTAAGACGCAGCTGAGAGCAATCCTGAGAGCCTCTGCTTTCGGGAACGCGCTGATCATGTTCCCGATGATCTCCGGCGTATCGGAAGTGCGTCAGGCTAAGGGAATTCTGGCGGAATGTATGAAAGAGCTGGACGAAAAGGGACAGGCCTATGACAAAAATATTCGTGTGGGTGTGATGATCGAAATCCCATCGGCTGCAGTGACCTCCGACATTATTGCAAAGGAAGTGGATTTTTTCAGCATCGGTACCAATGACCTTTGCCAGTATACCCTGGCGGTAGACCGCATGAACCAGGAGGTTTCTTACCTGTACAATCCGCTGCATCCGGCGATTCTGCGTCTGGTCAAGACAGTAATCGACGCTTCCCATGCGCGTGAAGGCCTGTTTACCGGTATGTGCGGCGAAATGGCCGGCGACCCGATGGCAACCCTGATCCTTCTGGGACTGGGAATGGATGAGTTCTCCATGAGCGCTTCCTCCATTCCGCAGGTTAAAAAGATTATCCGCAGTGTCAGCTATGAAGACGCAAGGGCCATTGCAGAAAAAGCCCTGAACCTGGAAACTGGCGAAGAAGTCAAAGAAATGGTTCAGGCAAAGATCGCAGAATTAGGAATTAAAATCGTTTAGTAAGGTGGTGAATTTAAAAATGGTCAATAAGGTCGTAACCATTACCAACGCCACCGGCCTGCATGCAAGACCGGCATCCATGTTTGTACAGACCGCTGGAAAGTACAGATCAAAAATTGAAGTGGTCAAGGGCGATGCGCGCTTAAATGCCAAGAGCATTATGGGGATTATGTCCGGCGGCATCGCACAGGGGACCACGGTCACCATCGAAGCCGACGGCGAGGACGAACAGGAAGCTCTGGAAGCGCTGGTTGCGCTGGTGCAAAGTAATTTTGGTGAAAAGTAACTAAAAAAAGTAAAGAAATTTTCAATAATACCTCAAAGGGCTGTTCAATTTAAGCTTTTTGGGGTATTATTATATTACTATCAAAAACGATTTAAAACCAGGAGGACAAAGAATATGAGTTGTAACAAAGGTTATTTTGTAGGCGGATTGTTCGTTGGAACAATCATTGGTGGTGCTTTAGGTATTCTGCTTGCCCCAAGCTCCGGCGAAGAAACACGCCGTAAGATTAAAGACGGCGCGCAGGACACTTTCGGTGACGCGTATGATCAGGCTGTGGAATACGGTGAAAATCTCAAGGAACAGCTGCAGGACATGACCGATTCTGTAACCGATAAGGTAAACCAATACAAAAACCAGATTGAAAATAAAATTCAGGAAATCCAGGATGAAGTGAACCAGGACATCGAAGAATTAAACGAAGAACTGGAAGCACTTCAGAAGGAAGACGGCGAAGCCGTTGCCGACGCGGCCAAAGACACCGTCGATGCCGCCAAGGATGCAGCGGACGACGCTAAGGACGTAGCGGCCGACGCGGCTGACAAGGCTTCTGACACCATCGACAGTGTTAAAAACGCCGCCAAAGACGTTGTAAAGAACTAGGACTGGTATCCGTTAAATGATGACTGTAAGTTTTAGTATCTGGGAGTTGGCGGTCCTGATTATTGCCATTGCCTTTGTATTTGGGACGGTTTATCTGATTAAGGTTTTTAAAAACCTGGGTTCGACCCTGGAAACCACAGCCAAGCTGATGGATGAAAACCGCGCGCAGATCCACAACATCATGGACAATGTGGACAGCATTACGCAGAATGCCGACGATATGACAAACAAGGCAAACGATATGCTGGGCGGCGTAGAGGATTCCGTCAACCATCTTAAATCCGATGTGGTAGACCCGTTGGTCGGCGCTTTTGCCAAAATCGCCAAGGTGATGCAGGTCATCAGCAAGGGTGAGGCACGCGTGGCGAATAAGAAGGAAAAAAAGATTAAAAAAGTTTGATGTAATAAAAAGAGAACCCCGGGATGTACCAAAATGTTACATCCCGGGGTTTTTTTAGCCTTTGAGCCGGTTGAGCTTTTTAAATTGATAACTTCGGTAATAATCCTGAATTTCATTGTAAATGGAGCGGGCGATGGACACGCGTTCGCCATTACTCATGATAAACTCCTTATTTTCCATAAAGTTGACCTCATCCAGGTTGACCATGCAGTTGCGGTAACAGCAGATAAAATTGGAGTAGGGCAGGAGCAGCTTGGAAAAATCTTTAAAGGCCATATAAGTCTTGACAGTTCCCGCTTTGGTATAAATATAAATATAATGGTTGGAGTAGTCGGTATAAATGATGTTGCGGATTAAGATTTTAATGTTGGTGCGGCTCTGCCTGACTTCGATATAATGAGCTTTTTCAACCGCCAGAGAATTGCAGCGCTGCATGGTTTCTTCAAAGGTGCCGTAGTCGTAAGGCTTGACAAGATAGTCAGACGCGTGCACTTTATAACCCGCCAGCGCATGGGTGTGCTCAGTGCTTATGGTTGAAAAAATCAGAATGCAGTTCTTATCGGTTTCCCGTATTTTTTGTGCCAGCTCAATGCCGTTCATATCGTCTATATAAATATCCACAAAAATAAGATCGTAAACTTGTGGGATAAAGCACGCCAGAAAGTCACTGGCTTTTTCAAAACTTTTAATATTTGCGAATGTTTCGTTTTTGTCGCAATACTGCTTCAGATAATCGCAGAGAAGCAGGCTGTCCTCTTTTAAATCGTCGATAATTGCAATGTTCAAATTGTTGTCTCCTCCTGTTGTGTTAAGATGCTATGCCATATCACAGGCTGTCTCCTGAGGTCTGCTGGCTGTTTTCCAGTTCCAGCAGGATCAGAACCTTATAGGTGTTCTTTTCAATTTCTCTGCTGAGCGTGCCGTTATATTTTTTTACGATGCTGTCAATGGATAAAAGCCCGATTCCGCCCTCCTGGGCAGCATTTGTGCTACGCTTGGATGAAAGGAAGTTTCCATTTTTATCGTATTGGATTTCGTGGTCAAAGCTGTTTTCAACCATTATGCAAAAATCTCTTTTGCTTGTAAAGCTGGCGGTGACATGGATAAAACGCGCGCCGTCCTGCTGGCGCTCACAGGCTTCGACCGCGTTTTCAATCAGGTTGCCGAGCACAACACATAGATCATTTTCGGAATCGGAGAGAGTATCTGGAATCAGCAGGGTACTGGAAACCTCGGCGCCGCACAGTCTTGCGCGTTCAAAAAAATGGCAGGCGATGGCGTTGATGGCGCAGTTGTCACAGAGAATAACATTTTCATCAGGCGCAGCCTCACGCGTAATCTTTCTCAGGTATCCCAGTGCGCCGTCGGTATCGTTTTTTTCCAGATAGCCCTCCAGCCCCATCAGATGGTGGCGCATATCGTGGCGGAGCTTGGAGGTGGCTTCGATATCCCTCTTAATGCGCTGGTACTGGTCCTTTTCCTTTTCCACAAGGAGGGATGCCAGCTCAAGCTGTGCGTGATCTCTGGTCAGCTGAATGATCTCAAGGGCCATCCGGATCACCAGGATATTGACCGCGAAGATACCGATGACCCAGGCGACGGAAACCAGAATGCTAAGCTGTGTGAGCTCTTCCGGAAAGGCCTGTCTTTGGAAAACCTTCATGGTGGTGACGAGATAGAAAGCAAAGGGGACGCCCCAGAGGTAGTTCCAGAATACAGCAGGCATACCGGAGGCGGCATCCATGAGCCGCTTGACAAAGCGATGCACAAAGAAAACCATGAGCGGCAGAGTCACTGCCAGCACAAACGCGTAGCATAAAAGAAAACGGCTGCTGGCCTCAATGTATGTGAAAGGCGCGGGCAAGGCGCCTGCGAGAATATTGCTGAAAAAAGAAACAATATGTACATAGCTCTCAAGTACGAAAAAGGCAAAAGCCGTTTCATAAACAGAGGAATGAAAAATCAGATGGTAGTAGATGAAGATCAGCGCGATCAGCAGCGGTTCTGAAAACAGTACTGTGGCGTGGAGGATGGTAACGATCTTGTCCAGAATAATGCTGATGGCCACTGCCGCCACCGTCAGCAGAATTTCTCTTTTGTCGGACAGCCGCAGCTTTTTGTTAAACACGTTAAAGCCCAGGCCTGCCATGACGGCAAAGGGAAGGGCGATATTATAAAATAAGTACATAAATACCTCTTAGGATTTTGTTTTGTTCGAGTCTGTCAGGCGGTCTATTTTCTGAGCCAGAGCCTGGTAATCATAAATCCCTGTTGACTGCGCCACCTTGAACAGAGCGCGTTTGTCAAGAACGCGCTCTGCGCTGTGAAGGCGGTATCGCTCACTCTCGGCCAGGCTGTGTACAGGCCGCGCCAGCTTTTGGTAGAGCCTCATAATGTAATGATCCCGCGGCGCCTCATAGTCAAAGCAATCCGGCAGTACTGTCCATAGCGGCTCAGAGCTGCATCCGGCAATGATGCGGGTAACCGCTTCGCGGTTGTCGATAACCGGCACCATGCGAAGCTCACCCGGCATTTCCAGACGGATGAAGTACTGGTGGTTAAAACGCACCAGGCAGTTCTTTTTCAGATGGGGCAGCTCATGACCGACCAGTCCGGTCGACATGCAGAAGATGCGCAGCATGCTAGGGCTGGGGCTTTGGATATAGGGCGAATCCAGCAAAAAACAGCGGCGGTCCTCATCATAGAGCTTTGCCAGTGCGCTGGCGTCCACCATGCGGGTGTTTTTACTCAGCTTTGTGCGGCTTTGGAGCCACGGCGCGACGTGTGACCTCGCCGCCGTAAGGGTGTCACACCCGTAATTTTCAGCGACCCACCTGATAAAGCTGACACAGTGGAGCCGGTAGGTGCGGTAGGTATTGCTTGTGCCCTGAGGGGCTAGCCGCTTTTTTAAAACATGTTCAGTTTCACTTATGAGTGCTTCAAAGTTTTCAGATTGATTCATTTGATTTTGATTTACTCCATTCTCTATAAAAAGTATACGTTAGCCTTGAATTGAGTTCAATCCAGATAACGGTAAAATAAATAATATTTCGGTAAAAACAGGTGATATCCGTAAAAAATAGACGATTTTAGCAGGAAGAAGTCCTTTTTTCGAGCTGGTAAAGAGATATTTTATCTTTACCATTGTGGGAAAAACATTACTGTTATATGCGTTGAGGAAAAGGAATTGAATTGTTATAATAAAATTATAATTACAAAGGAGGAATCGTTTTGGAAGGGAAAAAGTATTTGAAATTTGCGGGCATTATTTTAGTGATTATTGGCGTCGCACAGCTTCTGTTGGCCTGTCTTGCCTTTGCAGGCGGCGGGATCGCAGCTTTAGACATTGAAGCAGGAGCAGGCAATGATCTAATGGTTTCTGGGGCAGTCGCTGTCATTGGTGGTATTATGCTGGTAATTAACGCTGTTTTTAATCTTATTTTTGGCATTATGGCCGTTAGAAACTGCGAAAACGCTGGTAAGGCCAAGGCTTTGCGCATCATGGGCGTGATACTGATCGTTTTATCGGTCGTCTCTCTAATCACTCATTTTAGCAGTGGTCTGGCAGCAGTAATCAGCTGCATTATTGATCTTATTATCAGTATTATTTATTTTGCAGGGGCTCAGAAGAATTTAAAAACCTTATAAAAAACGATAACCCAATATCGCACTTGGGATAATAAAGTTATCCCACCCAGAAACTGAAGGCGGCGCGCTTTCAGTTTCTTTTATATTGTCAATGCTTCAGCAAAAGGTTCCCCCTCACACAGCCTTTCTCACAAATTTAAGGCTTTTCTGTTAAAATAAACCAATGTACTGCAGCCTGTGCTTTGAAATTGAGCTTCTCCTTTTAAAAAAAGAATTATTTTTGATTTTTGAGTTTAAAAGGTGAGAAATTTGGGTATAATAGTCTCAGTGATGTTGAATGAATGCATTTTGGGGCTGCCAGGCAGCCGAACCATGTTCGTTGAGGAGGATATAATGTTTGAAATAAGTGAATTGAAAAATGGCCGGGAAGGTGTACGTGTAACAGGAGAAGTTGATATCTATACTGCCACGCAGTTTAAGGAACCCATCGAAAAATTGATCGAAGCCAATACAAAAGAGATTTTTCTGGATTTAACGGACCTGTCTTACATTGACAGCACAGGGATTGGTATCCTGATTGAGCTGCGCAAGGGCAGCATGAGCAGAGACCTGAACATGACGCTGATCAACCCGCAGAAAAATGTTGTTAAGCTGTTACAGCTGACCGGTGTCGATCAAATTTTTAGTATTGTGGAGGAAAATTAGCAATGAGTGATATGAGTTGCAGTACATGCAGAAGTTTGCAGGGAGAAACAGTTCACATTAGCCTGCCGAGTCTTCCGCAGTTTGTCAGCCTTGCGCGCTTGACGGTTGCATCGGTCGGAAATATCGTTGGTTTTTCGATTGATGTGGTAGAAGACCTGAAGGTAGCGGTTTCTGAGGCCTGCACAAATGCCCTGCGTCATGGCTGCTCAAGCGAACAGTCTTATGACCTGTATTATCAGCTTGATCAGGACAAGCTCACCATCCGTGTCGAAGACAATGGTGAGGGCTATGAGCCTGAAAGCGTGAGTGAACCGGAACTGCCCGGCAATCAGGCCGGCGGCTTTGGCCTGTTTATTATCAAATCGTTGATGGATGAGGTAGAAATCGTCAGTAATAAAGGAATGGGTACCAGTATCACGATGGTGAAATACCTGAGGACATAAGATGGAATATCCAAATCAAATGACAAAACAGGAATCAAAAGAACTGTTTATCGAATATAAGAAAACAGGCGATAAGGAAATTCGTGATCGCCTTATCGAGAATTTCCTGTATATTCCTAAATTACTGGTCAAAAAATATGCTTACCGCAGCAACGATGTGGAAGATATTTATCAAGTTGCCTGTTTGGGACTTATGTACGCGGTCGAACGCTACGATCCCGACAGAGGCTTTGAGTTTGACACCTTTGCATCACCCACCATCATCGGCGAAATTAAAAAATATTATCGTGACAAACAGTGGATTATCCGGGTTCCAAGGAGAATTCAGGAGCTTAACCGCGAAATCAACCGGGCGAAGACGACCTTAGAGCACAAGCTCATGAAAACGCCCACGATTTCTGAGATTGCGGACTATCTGGAGGTGACCGAGGAAGCTGTGATTGAAGCAATGGAAGGCAATAATGTCTTCTATCCAAAATCCTTATCAACAGAATTTGAAAGCAATGCAGACGGACAGGAAGCAACGCTCTTAGATTTGATCGGCGAAGAAGATGAGCGGATCGAAAACATCGGAAATGTTGAGGATCTCCGCCAGCGCCTGGAAAGCCTGAACCCAGTCGAGCGGATGATCATCGAGGAGCGTTATTATAACGGAAAGACCCAGAAGGAGGTGGCCGCCATTATCGGTAAATCACAAATGACGGTATCCCGTCTGGAAAAGAAGGTTATGGAGAAGCTGAGAGTCGGACTGTAATCTTAAGAAAAACAAGGCAGAAAGGGGATTTCGATCCCCTTTAAAAATTTTTTGTAATTCTTTACAAGTTTTAGTGGATAATTTCTGCAAAATATTATAAAATAGTAACATGCAACAAACCAAACGCATTTTCGGGGAAATAACCTTTTAAAATAATGATTTCGAGAAAATGCAATCATTTAAGAATCTAGCAAGGGGGAAGAAGCATGAAAACGTATCCAACCAAAAACATCCGAAATATCCTTTTATTAGGGCATGGGGGAAGCGGCAAGACAACATTGACAGAGGCGCTGGCTTTTAACGGCGGTGCCATTGACCGAATGGGCAGAGTTGATGAAGGGAACACCTTATCCGATTTTGATCCGGAAGAAAAGAGAAGAATGTTCTCAATTTCTTCATCCATTATTCCAGTAGAATATGGCGGACACAAGATTAATATCATCGATGTACCCGGTTATTTTGATTTTATCGGGGACGCCTACGCAGCACTGAGAGTCGCAGATGCGGTTGTTATCGTAGTCGATGCTTTAGCCGGCGTACAGGTAGGTACAGAAAAAGCCATTGAGCTTTTGTCAAAGGTTGACGTACCCGCTTTCATTGTGGTCAACAAAATGGACCGCGAAAACGCGACCTTTGCCAAGGTAATGGATAACCTGAAGGAAGCCTTTGGCAATAAGGTCATTCCTTTTGAATTACCCATGGGCGAAGGCGAGGACATGCGCGGCGTCGTCAACATTGTTGATATGACCGGAAGCGAAAGAAAGGACAACCGCTGCTTTGACGTGGAAGTACCTGAAGATATGAAGGAAGAGCTGGAACCTTTCCGTGAAATGATCATGGAATCCGTTGCCCAGACCAGTGAAGACCTGATGGAAAAATACTTTGACGGCGAAGAGCTGACCGAAGACGAAATCCACCATGGCATCCGCACCGGCGTGCTGGACGGCGACCTGATCCCGGTTCTGTGTACCTCCGCAGTACAGAATATCGGCGTAGAAACCCTGGAAAATATGATCATTGCCTATCTGCCGTCACCAAAGGACGCCAAACCTGTTATGGGCAAGGATCCAAGAGACGGAAAAGAAGTCGAACGTGCCTGCGGCGCCAGCGAGAGCTTCTCCGCACTGGTCTTTAAGACCATCGTCGACCCGTTTGTCGGCAAGCTGTCCATCTTTAAGGTAATGTCTGGCGTACTTGAAGCCACAACGGAGGTCTATAACGCCACCAAGGAAGCAAAAGAAAAGACCAACCACATCTATGTGCTGCGCGGCAACAAGCAGATCGAAATCGAAGCCTTACTGGCAGGCGATATCGGCGCTTTCTCCAAGCTAGGCGTTACCGTCACCGGAGACACCCTGTGCGATCCGAAAGACCCCATCGTCTATGACAAGATCGAATTCCCGAAACCGGTGATCTCAATGGCCATTGAACCAAAAACCAAAGCGGACATCGACAAGCTGTCCACGGGCCTCCACCGTCTGATCGAGGAAGACCCGACCATGAGCTTTAACCGCAATAATGAAACCAAACAGACACTGCTTTCAGGCCTTGGCGAAATGCACCTGGAAGTGATCTCCAATAAATTACAGCAGAAATTCGGCGTCGGCGTAAACCTTGAGCCCATGAAGGTGCCATACCGTGAAACCATCCGTAAATCTGCCAGCGCCCAGGGCCGTCATAAGAAACAGTCCGGCGGCAGCGGCCAGTTCGGTGACGTATGGGTAACCTTTGAACCAGGCGATACCCCGAATGATGATTTTGTCTTTATCGACAAGGTTGTGGGCGGCGCTGTGCCGAGAAACTTTATTCCGGCGGTCGAAAAAGGCCTTCAGGACTGTATGGTGGAAGGCGTGCTGGCCGGCTATCCGGTTACCGGCGTAAAGGCCACCCTGTACGATGGCTCCTACCATGCTGTCGACTCAGATGAAATGTCCTTTAAGATGGCGGCCACTCTGGCATACCGCAAAGGGATGAAAGAAGCCTCACCGGTTCTGCTCGAACCCATCTATAAGCTGACCATCACCGTGCCCGAAGAATACATGGGCGATATCATGGGCGACCTCAATAAGAAACGCGGCCGCATCATGGGGATGGAACCCATCGAAGGCGGAAAACAGGTCATCACCGCAGAAGCGCCGCTGGCAGAATTGTTTAAATATGCCACCGAGCTCCGCTCCATGACCCAGGCCAGAGGCGAATTCGAAATGGAATATGTCCGCTACGAAGAAGCCCCAGCCATGATCTCCGACAAAGTCGTAGCCGAAGCCCAAGCAGCGAAAGAGAAGAAGTGACGCTGAGTCCAATTTCTGAAAGAAATTGGTAAGGAGCGGAGCGTTAGCGTGCGACTGGCAACGAAGCAAATGCAAATTTTGAAGAAAATATCCAAAGCAAAACAGAGGTTTCTGAAAAATTTGCAAGCTGAGTCCAATTTCTGAAAGAAATTGGTAAGGAGCAAAGCGTGAGCGTGCGACTGGCAACGAAGCTAACGCAGATGATGAGGAAATCATCCGGTGAGGATGATAAGATTTCCGAAGAATCTGTGATCATTTGAAAATATAGAGGCGGTACTGGTAGGCAGTGCCGCTTTTTTTAGTTGAAAGTTGATAGTGGATAGTTGGTAGTTATAGAGCGCTTTTGCTGAGGCAAAAGCGATTAAAAAAACGGCCGCAGGCCGTTTTCCAATCAAATCTGCCCCTGGCAGATTTGTACCACAACTATCCACTATCAATTGTCAACTCTCAACTCTCAACTTTTGCCTGCCTTATTGTCAAGTGTGGCAAAGATTGATATAATATATAAATATGCAAAAAGTTTGTAAAAAGATTTGTTAATCGAGAAAGAGAAAAGGGTAAATGGAATTATTAAAGAATAAAATTTTGAACGATGGGCACGCGCTTGGAAAAGATATATTAAAAGTGGATTCATTTCTCAACCATCAGCTGGATATCCGGCTTTTCGAAGCCATGGGCGAGGAATTTGCGCGACGCTTTAAAGATGTCGAAGTCACTAAAATTCTGACCATCGAAACCTCCGGTATCGCCATTGCCGCTGTGGCAGCCAAATATTTTGACTACTGCCCTGTGGTATTCGGCAAAAAAAATGCGTCCTTAAATCTGGATAAGGACATTTATACCAGTGAGGTTTACTCTTTTACCAAGCAGCAGACCTACCAGATCATGGTTTCAAAAAAATATCTGAATCCCGAAGATAAGGTTCTGATCATTGATGATTTTCTGGCCAACGGCAAAGCCGTTGAAGCCCTGGAGGAAATTGTGAAGCAGTCCGGCGCCCAGCTGATGGGTGTGGGCATCGCCATTGAAAAAGGCTTCCAGAACGGTGGAAAAGAAATCCGCGCGTCCGGTATCCGGCTGGAATCACTGGCCATTGTCGATGAAATGTATGAGGATGGCACCATTATCTTTCGTGATTAATACGTATATTGAAGGGATAAGCTTATGGGAAACAGCAGTCCGATTGGTTTAATCGACTCAGGAATCGGCGGTTTTACCGTCCTGCGGGAGCTGCAGCGGCAGCTGCCCAGAGAAAACATCGTCTATCTGGGCGATGCCAAACGCATGCCCTACGGAGAACGGAAAAATGAGGAAATTATCGCCTTTGGTAACAGCGATATCCGTTTTCTGGAGAATAGGGGCGTCAAGGCCATTCTTCTGGCCTGCAATACCCTTTCCTCACTCATTGGCAGCCTCACCGCAAAGGTGCCCTTATTCAGCATTGTGGAGGCCGGGTGCCTGGCCACCATCGACCGTCAGAAGGAAGGATCGGTAGGGCTCATCGCCACCACCGCCACCGTCAAAAACGGTACCTATGAGCATATTCTGTCCAGACACACGCAGGCGATCAGCTACATTACCCAGGGGACCCGTACCCTTGCCAATGTGATCAATAACCACCCGGGCGAGCTGGTGCTGCTGCGCCGGAATATTAAAGAGGCCATCGACCCCATCTTTGAAAGAGAGCGGGTCAGTGCGCTGCTTCTGGGCTGTACCCATTTTCCCATTGTCCGTAAAACCATTGAGGAAATGTACCCCTGCCTGAGCATCATCGACCCGGCCGACAAGCAGATCACCCTGCTGAAGGCGTATCTGGAGAAGAACAACGCCTTTAACGAAAGCCAGTACGACGGCGTGACGCATATCTGCGCTACCGGCGGGGACCGGGACTATACCATCTTTGAGAATATGATCGAGCAGCTGGCCCTTGGCTGCAACGAGCTGACCCTGGAACAGCTGGACATTGACGAATAAAACATTTAATCCATTAGGAGGAGCATCTATGGAAACACCCGAAAAAAAAATTGTGTACAGCGGTATACAGCCATCAGGAACCTTTACCATCGGTAATTATTTTGGCGCCATGAAAAACTGGGTGCCCATGCAGGAGGCCTATGACTGCCTGTACTGCGTGGTCGACCTGCACGCCATCACCGTGCCGCAGGTTCCGGCGGATTTAAGACGCCGCACCTATGAATCCCTGGCCATTTTGATGGCTGTGGGCATCGACCCGGATAAATCGATTCTTTATGTGCAGTCCCATGTGCCGGCTCATACCGAGCTGACCTGGATACTCAACTGCTTCAGCTACATGGGCGAGCTGAGCCGTATGACCCAGTATAAGGATAAATCCAAAAAACAGGGCAACAACATCCGCGTCGGCCTTTTCGACTATCCGGTTCTGATGGCTGCTGACATTTTATTATACCAGTCCGATCTGGTACCTGTCGGCAATGACCAGAAACAGCATGTCGAGCTGGCAAGAGACATCGCCGCCCGTTTTAACCAGCAGTTCAGCCCCACCTTTAAGCTGCCGGAGCCCTATTTTGGCGAAACTGGCGCGCGCATCATGAGCCTGCAGGAACCCAGCAAGAAAATGTCCAAATCCGATGAGAACATCAACGGCTTTGTCTCGCTGTTAGACGATCCCGATACGGTTATCCGCAAGTTTAAGCGCGCGGTCACCGATTCCGATACCGAAGTCCGCCACGACCGGGAAAACAAGCCTGGCGTCTCCAATCTCATGGAAATCTACAACTGCACCACTGGCCGCAGCCTTGAAGAAATCCAGAAGGAGTTTGAGGGCAAAGGCTATGGCGATTTCAAGCTGGCAGTTGGCGAGAGCGTAGCGGAGGCTTTGCGCCCCATCCAGACGGAATACAAGCGTCTGCTGGCCGACAAGGGCTATCTGGAAAGCGTCATGAAGCAAAACGCCGAGAGAGCCTCAAAAATCGCGTACAAAACCCTCATGAAGGTCCGTAAAAAGACTGGGTTTATCAATCTGTAAAATAAAAAAACAAAAAATAAAAACAACACTACCCCCGAGTTTTGACCGACGAAAGGGTAGTGAAGTCCATCATACGAGGCAACCGCCTTGCTGCGATTACGCTTCTACCCATATTATACCCCGCTGTGCCTGAAAATTCAAGCACAGCGGTTTTCTTTTTAAGCTTACTCCCAAAGCTCCACATGGGCGTATCCCTCATCGTAGTGGGGCAGCACGCCCAGCCCCAGGCTTTCTGCCGTCTCGGCAAGGGTGGGCACCGAAACGCCCGGGCAGTAGAGGTCTGCGGCGTGTCCGCTCAGATGCCAGGAACAGGGGATACCGCCGACCTCGGCGTTTCGCCTGGGGCAGCGCACCCCAGAGGTGATAATGACCGGACGGTCCAGCACGCAGCGCAGGGCCTCGATGCGCTCGAGCAGGGCGGGGGACATCTGCGCCGGCCACCCGTCGCAATAGCCCGCACAATCACAAGCGTATTCCGACATCAGGAAGTGCCCGGAGACCTGGGGCTCCCGGTTTTCCGGCGCGTGGGGGATGATGGTTTCCGGGGGACCACCGGGGGTTTGCGCCTGCGTGTCTGGCTCAGGCGGCGCTTCTGCTGTGGGCGGAGAGGCCGTCTGCTCTGGCGATGTTTCCAGCAGGCCCTTTGCTTTGGGAAGGGGCAGGGAAGCGGCAAAAATCAGGCTGACGCCAAAGACGAAAAGGATCAGCACCCCGCCTGTTTTTTTATAACGCATATCAAGACTCCTTTCAGACTGTCTAAAAGTTATAAGACAGCGGCAAAATTAAAGTGAGAGGCGATTTAGTTGAAAGTTGAAAGTGGATAGTTGATAGTTGTCGTACGCTTTCGCCTGTGGCTCAAGCCATTAATATGCGGCCAAGGCCGCATCCAATCAAATTCGCATGGCGAATTTGTACCTGAACTTTCCACTTTCCACTATCAACTTTCAACTGGACAGGCTTCTCTTTAAGGCTTTGCCTGTTCATGATTTCCTTTGCCGACAGTCTTAAAGCGGCCCAAAGGGCCGCTTGAAAACTACGCTTGCGCATCTGCGACGGGGACTTCGGTTTTGGTGGTTTCCACCTTCACCGCCCCGGCGAGTTTGACGAGCCCTACGCCGTCGGGAAGAAAAATAGCTTGAGCCAGAATGGCCTCGGCGCCGGTTTTGATCTCGGCGTCGGTAATATCGTTTCTGTAATCGGGAATGGTCATGTTGTGGGTTTTGCCGTCTGCCCGTTCATAGCTGAGAACGAGATCCTTACTGTTTGTTGCTGCCATTTACAGCACCTCCTTATTTTTAATTGAGTTTGCCAAGTGCGGGTTACACTTCCATGAGTTCTTCAGAAGTGACCTTTTGTTTGCGCTCCATAATGGGCTCCTGCATGGCCGCGATGGCCTTGGCAGTAGCGAAAAACGCCTCGTCGGTGACGTCCTCGCGCACATCGCCGTAGGTCTTTGTCTTTTTCACAATTTTTCCCTCGCCGTTATCACCATAATTCAGCGTGGTTTTCATATCGACGCCAGTAATCTGTTTTTCAATTGCCATTTTTGGACTCCTTTCATTTGTGGGATACCTACATAATGCGAAAAAAAGCAAAAACCGTTCACCAGAGGATCAAAAAAGTCGAAATGTAGTTGAAAAGTTAAAGAAAAAGGGGGTGGGTAATGGAGAATTGAGAATGGAAAATGGAGAATTAAAAGAACACTTTTGCGCCTGCAAAAGCGATTAAAACGGCGGCCTTTGGCCGCAAATTCAATCAAAATGCGCAGCATTTTTTTCCTCTAATTCTCAATTCTGCATTCTCAATTCTCAATTGAAAGAAAGGCGTTAAAGCCTTTCTTTCAGCGCCGCCAGTCCCCGCCGGTGCCAGGTGCTCACCGTATTGGGGCTGATGCCCTGTTGTCTGGCGATTTCGGCCAGGGACAGGCCTTTAAAATAGTGGGCCTCGATGATGCTCCGGTACTTTTGGGGCAAAGCTTTCACCAGTGGGGCCAGGCGGCTGAGTTCCTCCTGCCGGATGAGGGTATCAGCGGTCGGGGGCGCGGTATCGGCGATGCAGTCGGCCAGAGTACCGGCATCCTGAGCGCTGGATACAGGCATGTCCAGGCTGAGGGGCGGCTCTGGCGCGGCGCCTTTGTAAAAACGGCCCCTTTCCAGAAAGCAGTAGTTGACCTTCATCTGGACATATTTGCTGAAATAGACGCCGCTTTCCGCATCAAAGCTGCGGATGGCCGAAAGCACGGCCAGGCAGCCGTCCTGATAGGCGTCCTCATAATACGAAGGCGGGATCAGGCGTTTCATGGACGAGAGCACCAGCGCCCGAAAGCGCAGCAGAACAGCCTCCTCGGCTCAGCGCTCACCCTCCTGAGCGCGCTTTAACAGGTGGTTGAGCTCGGTGTATTTTTCTTTATTCATGGTCACACTCACTTTCATCAATGCACGCGTCCTCCAGATAAATGCCGTCGAAATGGCCGGTGATAGCCTCCCGAAACGCGTTGTAGGCATCCTCGGCCTCCTCGGGCGTGCGCGCCCAGACGTCTTTGTCCACCAGGGCGGCTGCCTGAATGTTAAACAGACGGCGGCCCGGTATCAGTCCGGGTCCTTTACCGTATCGATTTTGGGTCATAAAGCACCTCCAGGATTACTTTAAAAAGAAATGTATATTATTTAAGTTATTAATAAAGGGAGACAAATCTGGGGTTGATTCGGCCTCCCTTTTGGGATTTTATCAAAAATACTGGCCAGAAATGTCCGCCCGGCTGTTTATTTATCCACAGCTTGTGGATAATCCACATAGTCGTAGACCAGCAGGCGCTGGCCGCCAAGGCTCTGCCTTGTGACCGGGGCCAGGTTTTCGGCAAAGGGGATCAGGGTGTAGATGCCCCGGCTGTTTTTGACAGCAGGCTGGTAGCGCAGGCGGCCGGCAGCCTCCAGCTGTGCCCGGGCGCGGCTGAGGGAGCGGTAGCTGACGCCGAGATCCCGCTCGAGCTGGTGGGGGCTGATGACAAATTCTGCCCTCCATCTTCACTCGCCCCCAAGGGTGGGCACCGCGCAGGCATTGTTGCGGTACATCAGGTAGTGCCAGAGCATATGGGCCGCTGCCGGCACTGGGTGATCCCGATGCCAGCCGTAAAATTCCTTTACCTCCTGAATGTAATTAATGGGCGGCCTCCTTTCCTGAAAACAGGCTCATGAAATGCACCTGCCCGGCGCCGGTGACGCGGGGCACATGCAGCACCAGGGGGCGGCGGTTCGGGATGCGTCTGCCCTGGGCGTCCTTTGGCCAGATGACCCGGACGCACAGCTCGATGAGGCCGTTGGCCCGGGCCATGGGATGGTTCAGACTGCCGGGCTGCACGCTGAGATACCCCAGCTGACGCAGCTTTTCCATGAGAATTTCACGGCTCATGCCCTGGTATCCCGCGGTTTTTAAAAGGTCGGCCATGCCATACATGCTGATGGTGCGGCTGTCGCCGATGACCGCGTCGGCAAAGAGGGCTTTGGGCTCGGCCAGGGCCAGCTGCTTTTCCAGGGCCTGCTTTTCGGAAAGGACAGCCCGCAGGGAGCAGAGAAGCCTTTCGCAGGCGTCCGGGTCCTTTTCGACCTGAGACAGCACCGACGGGTCCATGTAAGCGCCGTATTTGCGCACACTGGGCAGAATCTGGCTGGTCACGTAGTGCTTGAAGCGCCCAGCGGCAGGCAGGCGGCTGCCAAAGACCAGGGCGTAGAGCCCTGACTCGTTGACCACGGTGGTGCGCTGGTAACGCCCGTTGGGGTCCAGGACGTAACGTTTGGTGACATCCTGGGGCGCCACATGGCGTTTGGCGGCCATGCGGGCATTGGAGTGCCCCAGCAGGGCGCAGAGATCATTGAGGACAAAGTAAACGGTGCCGTCCTGAGCGTCGTACAGCGCGCGGAAGCGCTGGCCGCCAAAAATCTGGGGCAGGCAGACAGGGGTGTAGCGGTTCTGTGATCGGGTCATTTTAATCCACCTCCCTGGCGTTGTTGATGAGCATGGGGGCGATGCGGAGCAGCCAGCCGCCATAGGCGCTCTGCTGATCCTCCGATAGATGGACGGCCGCGTCGATGAGTTTTTTCACGCCCTCCTGATCGATAAAAGCCCGCAGCTGATGGCATTTGAGATTGTCGGGCTGCAGTACCGCCCTCAGGCTTACCGCGTTTCGGCCCAGCAGCCTGCGCACACGGTGCCTTGGCATGGTAAGCCCCAGCAGCCGCTCCACGTCCCGCACGCTGTATAAGACGCCCTCCGGCGTGGCGAGCAGCAGTACGGGCGGAATGCCAGTGCCGATGATCTGGTAGCTCCGGTCCTCCATCGCCGCGCGCCCCGCGGCGCTGTTGAGCACGGTCTCCAGCTCGGCGATGCGTTTTTCAATGGTCAGTTGGGTGGTCATGATTTTTTTCGTGTGGTTTAACATTTTAAATTTCCTTTCGGAACACCGGTGTTCTGTTCGTTTTTTTAAGCTTGATGCCATTGTAAACCGCCTTTTGGAAAAAGGCAAAAGGGCTTATGGTCCTAAAAAAGGGGTGGAAAGATAAAAAATGGACGGGTTTTTGGGTGAAAAAGTATCAGGATGGGTGGAAAAAGAGAGGGCGTGGGGGGATGAGGGAAAAAATCAAGGGAAATGAAAAAATTAATTCTCATTTGCCAGAAAGCCAGAATCATATTACAAAAAAGTTGAAAGTTGATAGTGGAAAGTGGAAAGTTCAGGAGCAAATCAGCCCTTGGCCGATTTGATTAGACGCGGCCTTTGGCCGCATATTAACCGCTTGAGCCAGGGCGAAAGTGTTCCGACATTCTCCATTTTCCATTTTCAATTCTCCATTGATATCGCTTCACATTTTGGCTTTGCAGCTTGTGAGCGATTTTTTCGACACGCTGAAGGAGGGAACGAAAAGTTACCCCCTGCAGGCAGTCGAAAAAGGATATTGACAAGAGATAAAGCGTTAAAAGAGGCCTTTCAGTTGAAAGTTGATAGTGGAAAGTCGAAAGTTCAGGAGCAAATCAGCCCTTGGCCGATTTGATTAGACGCGGCCTTTGGCCGCAACCAACCGCTTGAGCCACGGGCGAAAGCGTACCGCAATTATCAACTATCCACTATCAACCATCCGCTATCCACTCAAAAAGCTTTAAGCTTTAGCGGTGCGTCTCATGAACAGCTTTGCCGACACGCTGAAAGAGGTAACGAAAAGTTACCGCCTGGTATCTTTGTTTTTTGGCAAGGAAAGCATTGATATAAATCATATGTCATCGCTAAAATGATTGAATTGATATCTACAATAAAGTATAATAAAGTTATTACACGAAGGGGAGAAGTGAAAATGTCACTGTTTAGCGAAAAATTAAAACTGTATATCGAAGTCAGCCACCAGACCATCTACCAGTTATCAAAGAAGGCAGAAGTCAACCGGACGGTGATCCATAAAACCATCTCCGGCGAGCGGGTGCCCGGGGACGATTTTCTGGAAAAGCTCTACGGGGCGCTCATGCTCTCGCCCGAGGAAAAAAGAGAGATGCGCCGCCTGGCCGAGCGGGCGCGGGTGGGGGAGAAAGTTTACAGACGGCGTGAGGGCGTAGGCAAGCTGATCCTGAGCTTAAGCTACCGTCCGATCTTAAACGATGTCTTTACATTTAACGCAGATAAAGCAGTGATGAAAACACAGGGCGATAATAAAGCCATGCAGATTCTACACAGCCGGGAAGCCGTCATTGAGCAGGTGATCAGTCTTTTAAGCGAAGCCTTTATCCGCAGCGAAAAGTCAGAGATTCAGCTGTATCTGCCCTTTTCGGAAAAAGAAATATACGAAGCCGCCTATGGCTTTTATATGAGCATCGAGAAAGCAATTCTCTTTAAAAATTTAGTCGCCATCGAGAAGGATTATAAGGATGACGCCGCCTGTCTGAGAAATCTGGACAGCCTGTCCTATGTGTTAAATTTCGCCTTAAATGATCGAAAGGGTTATGAGCCATACTATTTTTATACGGGTGAAGCGCAAAATAAAACAGACAGCATTGCCATGCCCTATTTTTTGCAGGTCAATGACGTCATCATTACCTTTGACAATGCGGTTCGCTCAGCCTTTGTTTATGACGAGAAAGAAACCGTCGATTTTTTCAAAGAAAAGATTGCCCGATTGTTTGAAAACTCAGAACCTTTTGTAAAGCGGCTGGATACAGTCTTGGAAATGTACGGACTTGCCAGTGGCCGGATGAATGAGCTGATTATCGAGCCATTACCCTGTATGGGAAAATATATGACCGACGAGCGCATTGAATCCCTGGTGAGAAAGGAGTGCCCTGTGCGGGATGAGGCCATCAAAATGGCGCGGGATTTTTATTCAACATTGCGGGCGAAAGACTGCTGGCCGGCATCCTTTTTTTCATTTGAGGCCATTGAAACATTTATGAAAAATGGCATTATGCCCACATTGCCACAGGATATTGTGAGACCCATGACCATGGAGGAACGTTGTGAGATCATAAAAGAAATCATAAAGGACAGCACCTCAGAAAAAGAACCCTATATCGCCATTAATACCCATAAATTAAAAACGCCGGTGAATGTAGAAATCATTAAAACCAGTAAAAACGAAATTGTTTTCAGGCGTTTTAATGACGAGGGCAATGAACAGAAAACCCTGTTTCTCTGCGAGGCCAGCATGGTGGACGCCTTTTTAGATTTTATGAAAATACTGCGTTCAAGCGAGTTTGTCTACAGTAAAAATGAGATGATTCAAAAATTGCAGGAATATGTTCAAAAAGGAGACACGGAAAATGTCACTGTTTAGCGAAAAATTAAAACTGTATATCGAAGTCAGCCACCAGACCATCTACCAGTTATCAAAGAAGGCGGAAGTTAACCGGACGGTGATTCATAAAACCATCTCTGGCGAGCGGGTGCCCGGGGACGATTTTCTGGAAAAGCTCTACGGGGTGCTCATGCTCTCGCCCGAGGAAAAAAGAGAGATGCGCCGCCTGGCCGAGCGGGCGCGGGTGGGGGAGAAAGTTTATAGACGGCGTGAAAAAGTAAAAGCGGTGATTGAAGCCCTGAACGACAACCCGCTTTTTAACCCGGCCTACGGCTTTGAAAACCGGGCTTTTGCCGCGGTTTCCAAAACAAAAACCGGCCTGCAGATTATACAGGGGAGAAAAAGCATTGAAGCACAGGTCATGGCGCTTTTGGGCGATGTTTTTTATAACGCCCAAAAGCCAGAGCTTTCAATCTTCATCCCTTTTCAGGAAAAGTACCTCTATGAGCTGCTCTATAATTTTTACATGACCTGTGATAAGGAAACACGTATTTTAAACCTAATCGCCATCGAAAAAGACTATAAAGATGACCGCGCCTGCCTGCGGAACCTGGAAATCTTATCCTCAGCCCTTCTTTTCAGCCTAACCGAAAAGAAGGGCTACCGGCCCTATTATTACTATATGAACGGTGATAACCACTACGAGGAAGGCGTATCCATGCCCTATTTCATTAAAACTGAAAAACAGGTTATGACTTTCTCACCAGATTTTGAAACGGCCTTTGTGTATGACGGTGAGGACAGCTACGGATATTTTTCGGATAAGATTGATCAGTTTTATCAAAAGGCGGAGATGCTGACCGTGTACGGCGAATCCGTTCCGGAGATGTTTGGGTGGAGCTTTATCAGTGCTTATCAGGAAATCATCGAGCCAGCGCCATGCATGGGAGAACTGTTTACCGATGAAAGAATTGATCGCTTTTTAAGAAAAGACATTCCCATGCGCGATGCGCTTTATGCCATTGGATGTGATTTTTATCGTCATGTGAGAGAAGATCTGGGAATGCCGCTTTCAATGTTCTCCTTTGATGGGTTAATTGAGTTTATGAACAGCGGCATTTTACCCACCCTGCCCAAATATGTGACCCGGCAGCTGAGCGTGGAAGAACGCCGGGAAATGCTTGAAGAGATCATCAAAAACGCGAAATCAGCGGCAAAGCCCTATATCGCCATTAACCGTAAAGCCTTCAAAGTGCCGGTGGATCTGGAGATCATCAAGGTGAGCGATCAGGAAATCGCCATACGCCGTTTTAACGAGCGCGGCGATGAGCTGACGACAATCTTTATTCATGAACCCGGACTGGTGGACGCCTTTACCGATTTTATGGATTACCTGAAAACCAGCGATATGGTTTATGATCAAAAAACCATGGTGGACATGATGGAAGGGCTACTGGGGTAAGAAAAGACGCCTGGCTGGTAAAGTTTTTTAATAAGGGATTGCTTTTAAAGACTTTAGGCAGTATAATAAAGCTTAAGGAAAATTAAATAAAAAAGTGCGGCATCCGGCATTGTGCGGCAACACAATACCGGCTTGCGCAGGTGCATCACCACCACACACAACGGCCTTTCCGGGCACGTACCGCATTACTTATTATAGGCTATTTGCGCTCCAAAAACAAGTGGAGCGGCCTATTTTAGTAGGCTTATTTTGTGTTAGCATTTTCAAGCTTGATGAATATTCAAAGCTGTGTCGTGGTGAGCAACCCTGCACGGCTTTTTTGTTTGTTTTCCTTTTGTAAATTTAGACAGAAGGGAGAAATAATTATTTTTTGTAAAAAAATATGCTTGTTTTTGTTAAAAAGAGGGTGACACACTTTGGTGCACATATTGAGAAATTTAGGAAATCAAGTACAATGGAGAAGTACATAAGATTTTCGCGGAAAGGAAAATGAAAGAAAAATGAAAAAAGTAAAGTTGATTTTTTTGATGGTCGCAGGACTGCTGCTGTTGGCTGCCAGCCCGGCACTGGCTGAGGAACAGGGGACAACTGTCCGGGTTGGGAAGTCAAATCAAGGTGAAATCTTGATTAATTCAGCGGCTGATGCTCAAAGCTATAAAGATGTTATTGTCAATGACAGTAAAGACGGAAAATATTTTATTGGGGTAAAAACTTATGATCCAAATTGGGAATTTAATGGAATTATTTGTGTGGATTCGTATGGAAGACAAATTCAAGGTACTTGGGAAAGAGAATCGGCTGATTCAGATAACGGACCGGGTCCAAATGTAGATGGATTTGATGTAAACGCGCAAATTATTTCAATACCATCTGGCTTAAATGTAGATGTTTATCCTGTTTTTGTTAACCGGAAGGATGTTAGCAATTGGCAAACCTCTAGAGCAATCAATTTGCCAGCAAGACAAGTGGAAGAACCTGAGCCAGAATTTAAGATTCAGGTAAAAAGCAATCCTCATGGAGAAACGTTAATCAGTTATCAATCAGGAATCTCAGAATATTACATTGATTTTTATAATGAAGTATATAATATTAATGAAGATGGCGAATATGCACTTGGTGTAAAGCCGGATGAAGGATGGGCTTTTGATTCGTTTGTCTGTTTAGATGCTGAAGGAAATGAAGTGAAAGAAGCGAAAGTAGTGGAGCTTTCGAGTATGGAACATCCTGGGTATGGACCGGATATTGAAGGGTTTGAACATCATGCTAAATGGATATATATTCCCGCTGGTATAAATGCAACGGTATATCCGGTTTATAAAAATTTAGAAACCGGAGAACTGGTCTATAGCGATGAAACACCCGTCGATCCCGTCGATCCGGTCGACCCGATTGACCCCGTGGATCCTGTGAAGCCAGAACCAACTGTCACCCCGGCTGGTAATGAGGAAACCCAAACTCAGATTACCACCAAAACCGAAAGCACAAACCCCAAAACCGGCATTCAGGAAGAAATGCTGTGGGGCGCGGTCGCCGCTCTCACGGTCGCCGCTCTGGTTGTGGTCGCGAGAAAACAGCTGGTTCGTAAAAAATAGTAAAGATTGGATGATGATTCAGGGCTTTGCCGAAACGGTTTATGAAAGTTTCGTTTTGGCAAAGTCCTAATATTTATCGTGAAAAAGGAAAAAATAAATGAAAACGTTAGAGAAAATTTTTTCAGTATTCCTTGCTTTGCAGCTTTGCTTTACAGCACTGCCGATTCAAGCTTTTGCAAAAACAGCCGAAGAAGCAAACATCGAACAAAGTACCGAAGCCCCTGTTTTAAACGAAGCAGAGGCTTTAAAAGAAAATTCGGAAGCGGACAACCCCAGTACTGACAAGCAGCCAAAAGATACAGAAAGCGCTTTAACAGAAGCTGTGATTGCTGAGAGCGGCGGTGAAGTGCAAAGGAAGGAACATGATGAGCCTACGGAGAGCGCTGAGCCCCGGACATCAAATCTGCGTATGGCAGAAGGTGAGCTGCAAACAGCCGGCGGCGACGGCAGTATCGAAAATCCATATCAGATAGCAACCGCTGAGCAGCTTGACAGCCTTCGCTATGACACGGAAAGTCATTATTATATCCAAACGCAGGACATTGATTTATCAGGCTATGACAGCTGGATGCCGATTGGAAACGGCGACAGCCCGTTTAAGGGGAGTTATGATGGGAACGGCTGCGTCATCGATAATATGAAAATAATGATCGAAAGCTGTATCACAGTTTATCCGAATTCAGATCCTTATCCCCCAACGCTGCACGTGTATGCGGGATTATTTGGAAATATATATAATGCTTATGGTAATAATGATAATTATTTGAAAAATATTGAGGTGATGAACTGCAATATTACAGGTGCAATTCCAGGAAAAAATGATCCCGAAGACTATTTGCTATACCATACCGCCATCGGCGGAATTGTTGGAGAGGGAGATCAAACAAGACTGATAAATTGTCATGTATCGGGTGCTATGGTCATTGATGTCGGAGATACCGATTCCGACAACAGTATTGGAGGCATTGCGGGTCAGGCGAAATCAGCAGAAAGCTGTACCAATGATGTCAATATATCCGTTGACAGTGACCGGATAACCAGTATCGACCCGGACAGTCAATGGGCTGATGTTGCAGGCATTATTGGCTTGACTCGTTATTCTTATGCCTCTAATAAAACAATAGATTGCCTCAACAATGGTAAAATTTCAAGCAAAGTGGCGGGAAATCTTGCGGGGATAAGCGGGGATACAAGAGCGCCAAACCAGATTTTAGGCTGTACAAACAACGGCGCTTTAGATGGTGTTAATACAAATATCGGCGGCATTGTCGCCAGTTGCACAGCCTATACGAATTCTGAGGTTGGTTTTATTAGCAGTTGTATCAATAAGGCCAATATAACAGGAAAACTTGGCGATTTAAGCCGATCACCAAGTGTCGGTGGAATTGTTGGATATAATGTTAATCATAATGTGATAGATTGTAAGAACGCCTGTAAAAAGATCGAATATCCGCCAGAAGAAAAGGTTTATTTAGGAAGAATTATTGGAGATGCAAATCCTCTCGAATTTAAAAACAATATGGCATTAAACACAATGACCATTAATGGTAAAGTGCCAACCGAAGATATTGGCCCGGATAAAAGAAACGGCCAGTCCGCAACCTTAGCTGAAATGGGCTTACCGGATGAATCACTGGAAATTACAAAGATTGTGTTCTCGTCAGATTATAAAGCAATGAGGGCAGGCGAAAGCTCTAAAATTCTACCTTCCTTTGAGCCAGAAGGCGCTGTGGATGCTTTGAATTGGACAACGTCAAATACAGAGATTGCGACAGTAGACGCTTCAGGTCTTGTAAAAGCAGCGAAAGCCGGGACAGCGATGATTACAGCGACAGATGAAACAGGCCAGCATTCTGCCAGTATGACGATCATTGTTGAAGGCACATCAGACGATTCAGCAATTTCAGGGCATCAACCGGGAAAGACTTTTACAAAAAATGAAACAATTGATGGCGATCAGATGCTGATTAATAACAGCTCCAACCCTATGAGAGTCTCAAGCGGGGTCTCTGTTACAGTCCGAGGAGATATGAAAATTGGCAATAATGGCGCTTTGGTTATCGAAACCGGAGGCCGTTTATATATTGAAGGTGGCGATCTGGAGGTTTATGATAATGGCAGTGTCACGGTTAATGGCGGTGAGCTGTTAGTTTTCAGGGACATCAGTATTCGTAAAAACGCGATTTATAAAACGGTTAACAGCCAGAAGGATAAAGCGGTTGTAAAGGCTGGGCGAGATTTTAAAATGGAATCCTATAAAGATTCCTCTAAACTTGAGGGGGATTTATATGTAGGGCGCAATTTCACACAGAAAAAAGGCAGTTGGTTTGATTTGTTTGCCCGGAAAAGCAATTCTAATTTCACACCTTCTGCTGCGCATCGTTTGATTTTATACAAGAGTGAATTCAGCGATGGCAGACAGAGCATTGATTTTGAAAAAAATACGGAATCCTATTTATCAAATTTAGCGGTTGATTCTGAAATTCTCGATCGTTTTAAAATCAATAAAGCCATTAACGGAAATCTGGAAAAGATGACCTTGGATAAAACTTACGTTCTGCCATTGATTAAATCCAGCTTAAATTTGACACAGTCGGTTTATAAAAGCGCGCTTATTAAGCTTGTTAATTCTACAAATCAAACGCTGTTTAATCATAATTTTACAAATAAGCTGACAAAACAACAGCGCGATGATGTGATCAATATCGCTAAAATTTGGATGATGTCAGAACCTGCTACAGCGGTAAGCCTTAATATTCAGGGGGTTTCATATACAAACCGTACAAATACATGTGCGATTAATATTGGTGGGAAAAAGATATATCTAAAGGCACAGGAAGGCCAATACGGGGTTGGAAAGGCTTCTTTTGGTATGGTGAGCTATGAGATAGACGGTGAAAAAGGAACACTGTGTACGGGCGCGAACTATGATATGCCGCAGTTTAAAAAAGATATAGCCGTTTTTGCTGAAAATGAAAAGAGAGCAATCGTTAAGACGCTTCTTGGAATAGAAACAGATGAAATCAGCTTCAGCAGCAATATTGTTGATAAAATGACCGATTATTTTGTTAAACTATATGCGGGAAAAAAGATTGAATGGATTGAACATACTAAGGAAAACCAGATTAAAGCAGTTAAGAAGAGTACAGCACAGTCCTATAAAACGGGTGATGCTTTTGAAAAGGCTGCCGCTTTCGAGGCGCAGCATATTGAAGAATCTCTAAGCAAAGAAGAAACCGTGATTGAAGGAAATAAATTTTCTGATAAAAACGTGTCCTTCGAGGATGCTAACCTTGAAAGGGCAGTTAAGCAAGTGACTGGAAAGACCACCTTAACAGTATCCGATATAGAAAAAATTGAGTCCTTAGCGTTGGACAATAAAGGAATAAAAAGTCTTAAAGGGTTGGAAAACGCAAAAAATTTACGCATTCTTCAGCTCTCTGGCAACGAAGTGACAGACCTTTCACCAATATCCGGTTTAAAAGAACTTCGTGTATTGGATATTCGAGCAAATCTTGTGGGGGATTTAATGGCGGTTCAGTCACTGAAAAATCTCGTCTGTCTTTTAGCTTCGTATACAGGATGTGAAGATGCCAGTTCATTAGCGGAGCTAACCCAATTAGAAACCCTGGACGTATCTTCCAACTATTTGAAGGATTTGTCCTTTTTAGCAAAACTATCAAAAATAAAAAATTTAAAAATAAGTGAAAATGCGTTTAATCATTCAGATATCAGCGTTTTAGGTGAGCTGTATAACTTGGAAATTTTGCAGGCTGACAACAGTGGATTGACCGGTTCCTTGAAGCTTGATCAATCCACCCGTTTAAATCATATGGAGATCTCTTATAATTCTCTGGATCATCTGGAATTGAGTGAATGTCCGTTGAAAATTCTGAACATAGGAAATAATCAAATAACGGATTTGACAGGAATCACAAAAGCAATAGATCTGGAAGCGCTGAATGCAGAAAACAATCAACTAAGCAGTATCGCGGGAATTGAGAGATGCCCACAATTGAAGATATTAAATATTGGTGGAAATTTTATAAAAGAAATTAATGAGCTTATGGCTTTGACTAATATGGAATATTTAAACTGTAGTCAACAAGAGATTGAAAATTATTTGCCTATTTCTGCTTTTAAGCAGCTTAAAAGTCTTAATATCTCTGAAACAATACCATCAAATTTAGACTTTATAAAAAATTATACGTTGCTCGAAGAATTGGAAATAGCAGAGTGCGGACTGCGAAATGAAATGCTTGGTTCTATCGCAGAACTTAAGAATTTGAAATACTTGAATGTAGCTGGGAACAGTTTAGACAATTTGACAATTTTTGCAAATATGGTTTTACTTGAAGATTTGAATGTAAAAAATAATAACATTGAGCGTCTGTCAGGCATCGAAGCCATCGCAAAAAACTTGAAAAGTATTAATATTAGTGAAAATCCGATACAGGACACAGAGGAAAACAGCAAGGTTATAAACCATTTAGAAGGCGCTGGCGTTATTATTGATAAAGAAATGCTTGAATTAGAGGGACTGGAAATTAATGATCGAGAACTTTTAATGAAAGTGGGAGAAAAAGCGTGTTTGAAAATGACCACTTATCCACTTGAAGGGACTGCTTTAACGTTTAAATGGACAAGTGATAACGAAAATGTGGCGACTGTTGATAATAACGGAAATGTATTGGCGGTGTCCGAAGGCAGCGCAGAAATCACAGTAATGGATGAAAAGAGTCAAATTTCGGATAAATGCAGGATTACAGTAAGTGAATCGGAAATTCAGATTGTAAACATTGAAAAAATTGAATTGAATATAAAAGAAGCCAATTTAAAAACAAGTGAAGCGGTTCAACTAACAGCCACCATCACCCCAGAAAACGCCACCAACAAAAACGTGAGCTGGACAAGCAGCGATGAAAAAGTAGCGACGGTTAAAGGCGGCGTGGTCACCGCTGTAGGTGAAGGAAAAGCCACCATCACCGTCACCACAGAGGACGGCAATAAAACCGCTGAATGTACCGTAACCGTCACGAAAAAAGAAGAACCAACGCCGGTAGAACCAACAACGCCGACGGTGGAACCAGAAAATAACAATCCGTCTGGTAATAATGGCACAAAGACAGATACGACGGTTCAGACAGCGGCCAAAAACAACAGCTCAAATCCGAGCACATCCTTGACGAATCAGGAAAAAATCAGCACCCTGCTGGTAATGTGCACGGTCACAGCACTCTGTGCTCTGGCAATTTTCAGCATTAAGCGCAAACAAACCAAATAACCCATCGGGATACTAAGTCATTCCACCCGGAAACTGAAGGCTGCGCGCCTTCAGTTTCTTTTTTTACCGTTAATACTTTAACAATGCAAAGGAGTAAAGAACATGAAGCAAAAACTAAGCTATGAAGTGTGCGCGGCCATTCTGGAAAGGCCGATTGCCTGTTACGAGGAGGTGGAGGGCTATCCGCAGAGCCGGGTGCGCGTCACCTTTACGGACGGCGGTCAGCTTTTCTTTGACGGCCATCTGGAAAGCTTTTATGAAATGATTTTAACCCACCTGATGGTCAGTGTTCCGCACTGCAAGCGGATGGCCCGGGAGGTCCTGGCCCTTGAAAATGAAACCAAAATCATGCTGCCGATTGTCATCCGGCCCAGTCTGTCGTTCATGGTATTTGAGCGGAAAGAGGGTCCGTTGTTTGTCAACCGGTTTTCAATCAATGAAAGAGCCGGAAAGCGGCTGTTTCGACCGCCAGATCAGCTACCACGGCGGCGCGGTCATTGCTGTGCCCTACAGGGATAAAACCATACGAAACCGCATGCGGGAAGCCCGGCAGGTGGAGCTTGAATGGCTGAAGCGGAACGGGCTGTGAGTAAGAAAGGTCCGAACATTGGCGGTATCCTGTATGAAAACCGTAAATAAGGCGCTATTATGGTAAAATCAAAACAGCTGTATTGATTTGGGCGTTTTTCTATTATAGAATGAATAAAAATGGCTGAAAGAAGGAAAAAATCATGGGGAGAAAACAGGGCCTCCTGGCTGCCGTTGTGCTGCTTTTCATCATTATTCTGGGCGGCTGCGGCGGCAGTACAACGGTACAGAGTGATTTGGAGAAGACTGCGGAGCGTTTTAACGCCGCGGTGGCAGACACGCATAAGACCTATACCTTAAACACCGGCGGTGCGGTCCGGTTCAGCGGTATGATGGCTGTGGAGGGACAGAAAACCGGCCGCGGTATCTATGACGATTGTCTGAGAATAACCATGGCGTGTGAGCTGGCCCAGGCCCGGGCTTTCTTTGATCAGGCGGAGATCACCGCAGTGGGCGGGGATGGACGGGACTACGGCGACAGCACCTTTTTCGTCAACGGTGATGAGAGGGAGTGCGCGCTGACCATTGAATGTCCCACCGGAGAAAACGTGGAGTACATTGTCATTGGTCCGTTCAAACCAAATTTTGATGGCGATAAGAGCAAAATTATTTTTGAGAGAACAAATGCCGGGACGTAGCCTTTCGTTACATCCCGGCATTTTTTGCTGTTTATCGTTTCAGCCAGCCGCCCGCGCGTTCAATGGCGCGGTTCCAGTTAAAGCAGCGTTCTTCGCGTTCTTCGTCTGAGATCGCAGGCTCAAAGCTGCGGTCGATTTTCCAGAATTTGGAAATTTCCTCGATGGAATCCCAATAGCCAACCGCCAGTCCGGCGGAGTAGGCAGCGCCGAGGCAAGTGGTTTCTGTAATGACGGGCCGTTCAACGGGAATCCCCAAAATGTCGGCCTGGAACTGAAGCATAAAATCGCTTTTGGCGCCGCCGCCGTCGGCTCGGAGCTTTTTAAGCGGAATGCCGGCTTTGCGCTCCATGACCTTAAAGGCGTCTCTCACCTGAAAAGCCATGGATTCCAGGGCGGCTCTGGCGATGTGGTGCTTGGTGGTGCCGCGGGATATGCCGATGATGGTGCCTCTGGCGTAGGAATCGAAATAAGGTGCGCCCAAGCCCACAAAAGCCGGGACAAAGTAGACGCCGGCTGTGTCGTTCACCTGTCTGGCAAGCATCTCGGCTTCGCCGCTCTTTTCAATAATGTTGAGGCCGTCCCGCAGCCACTGGATTGCGGCGCCAGAGACATCTACCAGGCCCTCCAGCCCATAGTCAACCTTTCCGCCAATGGACCACAGCACAGGGGAGAAAATCCCGTCCGATGGCGGGATGTACTCGTCGCCGGTATTCATCAGAATAAAGGAGCCGGTGCCATAGGTGTTTTTAGCCATGCCCTTTTCAAAGCAGGCCTGGCCCAGCGTCGCGCCCTGCTGGTCGCCGATGAGCCCGGCGATGGGGATTTCAACGCCGTCAAACAGCGCTGGATCGGTGGCGGTATAGATTTCGCTGGTGCTGCGGATTTCCGGAAGAATGCTTCGTGGGATTTCCAGTTCGTTCAGGATGCCTTCGTCATAATCAAGGGTTCTGGCGTTTTGAAGCAGGGTGACCGCGCTGTTTGACGGATCGGTCACATGCACCCTGCCGCCAGACAGCTTCCAGGTAAGCCAGGAATCAATGGTTCCGTAAATAAGCCGGCCTTCGTCCACACCCTTGCGGATTTCAGGGTTATTCTTCAGCTGCCAGTGGATTTTGGTGGCGGAGTCGTTGGGGATGATGGTGACGCCTGTGCGGTCTTCAATGGCCGGCCCATCTTTTTCGATCAGGGCCTCACAGATCGGCAGGGTGCGCCGGTCCTGCCAGACAATGGCGCGGTCTGCGGGGATTCCAGTGTTCTTATCCCAGAATACAGTGGTCTCACGCTGGTTGGTAATGCCGATGCCCGCGATGTTTTCGGGCTTGAGGTGCGCCTCTGAAATGGCCTGCCGCATCATTTTCAGGGTGATTTCATAAATTTCCATGGCGTCATGCTCTACCCAGCCAGGCTGTGGAAAATACTGAGTGAATTCGCTGTAGGCTGAGGAAATAATATTGACATCCTGGTCAAAAATGATGGCGCGTGTGCCGGTGGTTCCCTGGTCAATACCTAAAATATACTTTTTCATGATCGTCTCCTTTATTTTTGATAAACAATTTTTCCGTTTTTAATGGTCATACAGACCTCGAGATCCTTGAGCTTATCAGAGGCTGTGGTGTAAGGGTCTCCAGACAGAATAGTGAGATCTCCCAGCTTTCCGGGTGTGATACTGCCCTTTTGGTCTTCCTCAAAGGCACAGTAGGCGGCATCAAGGGTGAACATCCGCAGTGCGCTCTGGATATCCACACTGTTTTCGGAATAGGACTGGTTGACAGCCGCGTGGAGGCCTAAGACAGGGTCCATGGGGGTGACGCCAGAATCGGAGCCGCCCCCCACGGGAATGCCGGCTTTCACAAAAGCGGAAAGCGGATAGCCCCGGCGCTCGCGATCATCTCCAAGGCGAAGGTTATAGACGCTGCCAGGGCCGCCCCGCAGATAGGTAAAGGAAGGCTGGGTTGAGATTACAACGCCAAGCCGGGCGGCGCGCTCGATATCGCGGGCGTCTGGAAATCCAAAATGCTCGATGCGGAAGCGGTGGCCTGTGCATGGGTACAGCGCCAGCGATTTTTCCAGGCAGTCCAGCACAAAGGTGACGGCGCGCTGGCCAATGGCGTGAAAACCGGCCTGAAGGTGGTTTTTATGGGCGTTTGTGATGTGGTTGACCACAAAATCCTCAGTAAAATAGATTTCGCCACAGGTATCCGGGGCGTCGGTATAAGGCTGCATGAAGGCCGCGGTTCGGGAGCCGATGGAGCCGTCCAGCAAAAGGTCGGTTCCGACAACCGGCAGATGGTGGTCCAGAATATTCTGGATGTTTTCGGTATCCCAGTAGAGGCGGATATCGAGGGGAAAGTGGCGCTGGTTTTCAAGAAAAACAGGAATATCTTTATCCGAAAACATATCGCCGCCCTCCATGGCGTGAATGGTGGTGATCCCCATTTTGACCGCCTCTGAGGCTGTGTGGTTTAGCATATCCGCCCGCTGGGCATCGGTCATTTTCTCATAGAAATAGGAGCGGGCTTTGCCGTTAGCTTTGTCGTGCAGCCGTCCGGTAACGTGGCCAGATGCGTCTTTTACCAGGCCGTGTTCGGTTCCGTCAAAACCAATTTCGTTAAAGGCCAGGGTATTGACCAGTGTGTAGTGCAGTCCGCGGTCCACAATGTAGACGCCGCGGTCTGGGACAACCGCGTCAATTTCGGCTGCGGTCGGCGGCCGTTTCTCAGCCAGGCGGGATTCATCGAGCCGGGTGCAGTAAACCCACCCGGAAGCCCCGTCCTCTGAGGCTTCCCGGATTTTATCAAACACGTCGGCGATGGAAGCACAGTCGTACAGGTCGATGCCGATGGCGTTGAGGCCAGTGCCCATGACGTGCACATGGCAGTCGTGGAGCCCGGGTACGGCGGTTTTTCCTTTTAAGTCAACGCAGTTAATATGCCGCTCTCCAGCCAGTCGCCTGACATCCTCGGAACGGCCGGCGGCGGTAATCTTACCATTTTTAATGAGAACCGCCTCACAGAAGGGGCGGTGCGTATCCATGGTAATGATGTTTCCACAGGTAAGAGCCAGATCATTCATTTTTTTAGTCCTCCTTTTGTTGGTTATGCCACAGTGCTTTTTCACTGGTGGTAACGCCTTCCAGACCAGCCTTTAAGAGCAGGTTCAGCTCTCCGGCGCTGGCGCAGAGTCCTCCGCCGAGCAGAGGACAGCCGGTTTCTGATTTTATCTTTCTGATAATGCGCTCCGGCAGAGAAGAAGGCATTAGCAGAGCAAAATCGGGTGTGTTTTCATTTACCGCGCGCACCGCGCTGGCGACTGCGCTGCTGTCAATGATAAAAAGCCCTAAAACAGCCAGCATTTTTTCATTTTGTATGGTGCTGATACAGTGAAGCCTGGTTGTGTTTACAGCGTCGACACCGATGTTTGCAAGGTAACGGATACCGCTACGGTCTGGGCTCAGGCCGTTTATGGAATCATGATGCACAATAATTTTTTTGTGCTTTTCATGAACGCGGCGCACGATATTGGGCAATGTGTTGATATCGCCAAGTTTTACCATGACCCAGGGATCCGCGTAGCTGTCCAGAAAGGCCACGAGGTCGGCAGTATTGGAAATAGCCGGAATAACAGCTGGCAGGGGTGTTTGCAGGTTTGACAATTTTAGCTCCTCCATAAAATGAATACAAAAAATCCGCATCACACCCTGCCTCTCTTGAGCAAGGCTGCAACACGGATTTATCTCATCTGCACAATCCTAATGTATTCTTTTTCTCATTGTATCGGATTTTTTAAACGATGTCAACTTATTTCGAAACGGACTGCCACAGAATGGCGTTTTGGGTTAAAAGGCTTAAGTTATCTTGATAAAGATCATCGATCGTAATACAATGTATTACAAGAAAGGGGTGAAGCACAATGGCAGTATCCGTAAGATTAAATAAAGAGGATGAGGCGTTGATTCGAAACTATGCGCAGATGAAGAACCTGTCGGTTTCCGAGGCCATTCGTCAGGCGGTCATGGAAAAGATTGAGGACGAGTTTGATTTAAAGGTTTATTATGAGGCCATGGCGGAATATAAAGAAAATCCGGTGACCTACACCTTGGACGAAGTGGAAAGAGAGCTGGAAATTGGCTGAGAAATATCATGTCGTTTTAACTGAAAAGGCGAAAAAAAGCCTGAAAAAGCTTGACAGACATACTGCGCTTTTAATTACAGGCTGGTTAAGAAAAAATCTTGAAGGCTGCGCCAACCCCTATCAGTACGGCAAGAGTCTCAGCGCGAACCGAAGCGGGCAGTGGCGTTACCGTATCGGCGATTACCGCCTGGTCTGCGAGATTTCAGAGCAGACCATCACCATTCTTGTTTTAAATGTGGGACACCGGAAAGAAATTTGTAAGCATTAGAAAATAGAACGGACTCCCGGGGGCGTAACGAAAAGTTAGCTCCCGGGATTTTTTAGGATATCCCTAATCTTAAAATGGTATAATAAGGCCACCTGTAAAATTGACTGCGCGGAGGTGCAAAGTGCGAATTAGAGTGATTATCGGCCGTGAAGGCCGTCTGCATATCAATAAAAGTGACTATATTTATGAGGAGATCGGCGCCCGGCTGCAGCGGGGCAGGAGCAAAATGTACCTGCTGGTGCCGGAGCAGTTTACCCTGGGAGCGGAGCGGGAGCTCATGGCCTACAACCGCCTGCCGGGGCTTCTGGGCGCGGATGTGCTCAGCTTTAAGCGTCTGGAATACCGGATTCTCAGCGAGGTGGGCGGCATTGCCAAAACTTTTGTGGATGAACATGGTAAGCAGATGCTTTTGCAGAAGAGCATTCGAGAGGTACAGAAGGACCTGACGGTTTACGGAAAAAGCGCGGGCAGGCTGGGCTTTTTGGAAAATATCTGCGCGTTTATCAGCGAACTCAAGCAGAGTGAGATCACGCCAGAGGCTCTGGAGGCAGCTGAGGCCGAGGTAGGAGAAGGCCGGATTCTCAGCCAGAAGCTGAAGGATATCCGGAAAATCTACAGCGCCTACGCAGCGCTTTTGTCCCATGACCGGATTGATGATGATGACCGGGCAAAGCTTCTGTGCGCCCAGATCCCAAAATCCGATTATCTGGAGCGTTCTCTGATCTGGATCGACGGATTCCACACATTCTCTGGTCAGGATTTCCGGATCATCGAGGCCTTGGCAGCCAAGGCAGACTGTGTGACCATGACGCTGACCCTGGACCCGGATAAGAACGCGCCGGACGCGTCGGCCTTTTACGTGCCGGGCGAGACGCTGAAGCGGATCGAGAAAATGGCCATCGATCTGGGCTTTGAAGCGGAGATCGTTAACCTGGAAACAACAGTGCGGCCAGCGGTTTCAGGATTGGACCATCTGGAGCGCAATCTCTTTGCACTGCGGCCGGCTCCCTATGGGCAGAAGCCAGATGATCTGGCGGTGGTTCAGTGTAAAAATATCTGGAACGAGGTGGAAAAGGGCGCTCAGAAAATCGTTGCGCTGGTGCGTGAGCGGGGCTTCCGCTATCAGGACATTGTGGTGCTGGCAGGTGATATGGAAACCTACGGCGGCTCCATCAAACGGGCCTTTTCGGAGTATGGCATCCCCTTTTTCATGGACGATGTTAAGAAGGTCACCGAGAACAACTTTCTGGAGGCTGTGCTGGCAGCCCTTGAGAGCAACAGAAGCCACTATGCCTACGAGGATATTTTTACCTTTGTCAAAACCGGGTTTGCGCCCATTACGCCAGAGGAGGCTCAGGAGCTTGAGAATTATGTGATCGAGTTTGGCATCCGCGGTAGCGCCTGGGAAAAGCCCTTTGAGCGCCCAAGCGCAGATGAGGCGGTGTCGTTGGAAGCGCTGAACGCGAGCCGCGAGCGGCTCATGGCGCCCTTTATGGCCCTGCGCAAAAGCCTGAGAAAAGCCAGAACCTATGCGGATAAAACAAAAAGCCTGGTGCGTTTTTTAGAGGATATCAAGGCGCCTGAGACCATTGACGGCCTGAGTGAGGCGCTGCGTGAGCGGGGCGATTTTGACAGCATGGGCCTGTACAACCAGATCTGGAACATCCTCATGGAGGTGTTTGACCAGATCAACAGCACTATGGGCGGTGAAAGCACCACCCTGGAAGAGTACATTTCTGTACTGAGCGGGGGATTCCAGTCCTACACCGTGGGAGTGATTCCCAGCCGCCAGGATGTGGTCAATATCACAGACCTGATGCGAAGCCGCCATTCCCAGATGAAAGCCCTGCTGGTCTTTGGCATGAACGAGGGTGTTATTCCGGGGAACAGCCCATCCTTTAACCTTTTATCGGAGCGTGAACGGGACCAGCTGCGAAAACGGGAGATGGAGCTCCAGAACAACAGCGATTTCAGGCGGGCCCAGGAGGATTTTCTGCTCTACAGCCTCTTCGCGGCGCCGAGCGATTATCTGTACCTGTCCTATGCCATGGCCGACGCCGAGGGCGGCACCATTCCGGTATCTCCGCTAATTCCCAGGATACAGGCCGTTTTTCCAAAGCTGACCATCGAAAGCGCGCTGGAAGACACGCTCTCAAAGGAATGGGAAGCCGTGGCAACCCCGGGGGGAACCATGGGCAGCCTCATCGACCATCTGCGTGAGCTGCGCTACGGAAAGGGACCGGCCATGCCTGAGGAGACAAAGCGTCTCTGGCAGACTGTCGGTAAATGGTACGATCAGGACGCTCATTATCACACAGCCTTCCGGCAGATACAGGAGGCCTTGGATTACGAGGGCGTCGACGACCATCTGAGCCAGGGGCAGGCCATCCGGCTTTTTGAGCCGCCCATTCAGGCCAGCGTGTCGCGTCTGGAGCTCTATCGGAAATGCCCATTCTCCCACTATGTGGAATATGGCCTGAGGCCAGTGCCCAGACAGGCGTACGAGGTGGAGCCGCCAGACATTGGCACTGTGCTCCATCAGCTCATTGATGCGGTCTATAAGGAGGCCGAGCGTGAGCAGGTTTCCGTCAGGGACCTGAGTCAGGAAAAGACCGATGCCATGGTGGACGCCATTCTGGACGAAACCCTGCCACAGGTAAGACATCAGGTGTTTAACAGCACGGGCCAGTACCAGTACCTTGGCCGCAAGCTGCGCCGGGTAAGCAAGCGCACCGTCCGCGTGCTGGTGGATCATATGCGCCGCGGGGACTTTGACTTTAAATACAGCGAGCGGCAGTTCAGCCAGATTTTAGAGCTGCCGAGCTTTGATGAGACCGTCAAAGTGCGCGGTGTGATTGACCGCATCGATGTTTATGAGCGCGAGGGCGATACCTTTGTGAAGGTCATCGACTACAAATCCGGCAACAAGTCTCTGAATCTGGCAGAGATTTATTACGGCCTGTCGCTCCAGCTGGCCGTCTACATGGAGGCCGGGCTTGAGATTCTGGAGGGCGATAACCTGATACCGGGCGGCACCTTCTATTTTCACGTGGACGATCCCATGCTCCAGGTAGATAAGCTGGATCCGGAAACGCTGACCGCGGCGCTCAACGATTCTTTTAAGCTTAATGGCATCTATCTGGATGATCCCCGTTTTACCAAAGCTATGGACGCAGAGGCCGATAAAGATTCGGAGGTCATTAGCCTGAAGGCCCGCAACTCCAGGCTGAGCCGGGATGAGTTTGAGGATCTGCTCAGCTATGTGAAGCGTGTGATCATCGAGATGACCGAAAAAATACTGGGCGGCGATATCGCGGTCCGCCCCTATAAAAAGGGAAAGGAAACCGGCTGTGAGTATTGCCCTTACAAGGGGATCTGCCAGTTTGACGAAAGCATCGGCAAGGCGTCCTACGACGTATTGCGCACCAGTATTCCGCGGGATGAATTTATCCAAAAAATAAAGGAAGGAGGCAAAGACAATGAAATGGACTGAGGATCAGCTGAGAGCCATTGAGACCAGAAAGAAAAACCTGCTGGTATCGGCGGCGGCCGGTTCGGGAAAAACCGCGCTGCTCATTGAGCGTATCCGCCGTATTGTGGTGGAGGAAAAGACCAGCGTGGACGCCCTGCTGGTACTCACCTTTACAAGATCGGCGGCGGCGGAAATGAAGGAGCGGCTGAGCGCCGCCCTCATGGCAGAGCTTGAGAGGGAGGACGTGGATTCGGATTTTGTCATCGCGCAGATCAGCCGTCTGGGCGCTGCCTCCATCTCCACCCTCCATGCCTTCTGCAGCCGTCTGGTGAAGGACTACTTTCAGGAGGGCGGCATCGACCCCGAATTTAAGCTGGGCAACGAGACCGAGCTGTCCATCATGGTTCAGGAGGCTCTGGAAACCCTTTTTGAGGAAAAGTACCAGGAGATACCAGAGGATGGCGAGACGCCTTTCAGCCGTCTGGTGGATATGTTTACCAGCAACCGCGATGACCGGGAGCTCAAGAGCCTGGTGGAAAATTTCCACTATTTTCTCGTGACACAGCCAGATTCTGAAAAATGGTGTGCCCGCGCCCTGTCCTATTTTGGGATGGACGCCAGGGACTTTTGGAAAAGCCCCTGGGGGCGGGAGCTGGACAGCCTGATCCGCACGGATATGGAGGGAGCCTACGAGCTGCTGGAAAGCGCATATGCCCTGTGCAGGGATTATGAGGGCTTTGAGAAAACCGCCGCCCAGCTTCAGGAGGACTTCTTCGCTGTGGGTCTTGCCATCGACGCGCTGGAGGAGGGCTACGACGATTTCAGAAAGGCCCTTTCCGGCATCCGCTTTGCCCGCTACAGCGGCAATAAAAAGGCCGACGCCGAGACCAGCGACCACATCAAGGATCTGAGAAACGAGGCCAAGGGCATTATTCAGGGACTGCAGAAGCGGCTGAATCTCGACCTTTCAGAGGCACTCGCTCAGCTTTCAGAAATGCAGGGACCCATGGAGGATCTGGTGGCGCTGACCCGGGATTTCCAGAAAAAGTATCAGCTTAAAAAGGCCGAAAAAAACCTGCTGGATTTCAACGACCTTGAGCAGAGCACTCTGCGTATTTTACAGAATCCCGCCATCGCAGCCGAGGTGCGCGAGCAGTACGAGTACGTGTTTCTGGATGAGTATCAGGATACTAACGATATGCAGGAGGCCATCATCCGGCGGATCGTCCGGGAGGACAACTACTTTATGGTTGGGGACGTCAAACAGAGTATTTACCGTTTCCGTCTGGCCGACCCCACGATTTTCATCGGCAAATATCACCGCTTTGGCCAGGAGACCGACGCGCTCAACGACCTCATTACCCTGAGCCAGAATTTCAGAAGCTGCCAGGGCGTGGTGGACGGCGTCAACACCGTGTTCGAGGCCATTATGAGCCCAGAGCTGGGCGAGATCGAGTACGACGAACGGGCACGGCTTTACAAAGGACTGGATAACGATGGGCCCTATGTCAAAACCCAGGTGCACGTCATCGAAAATAAAACCGATGAGGATACCGACCCCATGGTGGGCGAGATGCCCGCAGTAGAGCTGGAAGCCAGGTTTATTGCAAGGGAAATACAGAGCCGGGTAGGCAAGCCCATTTTCGATACCAAAACCGGCCAGGAACGCCTGCTTCAGTACCGCGATATCGGCGTGCTCATGCGCTCAGTGGCCGGACGGGGCGACGTCTATGCCAAAATCTTTTCAGAGCTGGGGATTCCCGCCTATTTTGACGGCGGTGAACAGTATTACGAATCCATGGAAATCGGTGTGGTCATGAACCTTTTAGACCTCATCGACAACCACCATCAGGACCTGCCGCTGCTCAGCGTGATGACCTCACCCATCGGCGGTTTTAACACCGAAGCGTGCACAGAGATCCGCCTGTTTCAAAAAGAGGGAAGCTACTACGCCGCGGCGGAAAAATACCGGGACGCGCGTGAGGACGCGCTGGCCGCTAAGCTGAAAGCCTTCTATAAAAGGCTGGATGCCTGGCAGTGGGATTCCCGGGTGATGGACATCGAGGATTTTTTGTGGAAGCTGTACCTGGACACAGGCTACTACCATTTTGTGGGCGCTCTGCCTGGCGGCGAGCAGCGGCAGAGCAATCTGCGGGTGCTTTTAAAGCGCGCCGGAGACTATAAGCGCTCCACGCTGCGCGGTTTGTTCTATTTTATCCGTTTTATCGAGCGTATGAAAAAGCACAAGTACGATATGTCGCCGCCGGGAGTGCTCAGTGAGAGTGAGAACGTGGTGCGCATCATGACCATCCACAAAAGCAAGGGGCTGGAGTTTCCGGTGGTTTTCCTGTCCGGTACCGGCAAGCTGTTCAACAAGCGCACCCGGAACCGGGATATCCTGTTTCACAAGGATCTGGGGATCTGCCCGGATTATGTTAATCTGGCGCTGCGTGCAAAAATGCCCACTCTGGCCAAGAACATCTGTCTTGAGAAAAACGAGCTGGAAACCCTGTCCGAGGAAATGCGCCTGCTCTATGTGGCCATGACCCGCGCCCGTGAAAGCCTGGTGGTGGTGGGCATGGTCAAAAATCTGGAATCTAAGCTGGCCGCCTGGTCAGGCCCCGGTGATCTGTACCATCTCAAGAAAGCAGGCGGGCTTTTGGACTGGATCATGCAGGCGCTTTTAAGAAACAGCGCGCCGGAAATCCTAGAGGAGGAAAAACGGCGGCGCCTGAGTCTGCCAAGCTACGATGTCTATTTTTATACGGCTGAGCAGAGTCTGAAGCACCATGTCTCGGAGGATACGGTCGGGGAGCTGATCGAGGAGGCGCAGGCACCCCCGGAGGCCATGTGGCAGGAGGTCTGCCGCCGTCTGAGCTACCGTTATCCCTTTGAAAAGCAGCAGGAGCTGCCGGGTAAGATGACCGTCACCGAGGTTAAACGGCTGAGAACACAGGCCGAGGCTCTGGGCGTGCCGGAAATCCCCGAACGTGTGGCGCTGCCGTCCTTTATGATGGCAGACGCCCGGGAAATTACCGGAGCAGAAAAGGGGACAGCGCTGCATTTTATGATGCAGAACCTGCCGCTTCATAAACTCCGCGCTGTGGCGATGGATACCGAGGCTTTTGAAAGACTGCTTGAGGAGGAGCGGCAGCGGCTCATCGATGAAGAACTGCTGTTGCCTGAGCTGGCTGAGACCATTGATCTTGAGATCATCCGCGGGTTTTTCCAATCTGAGCTTGGAAGGCGTATGCTGGCTGCTGACCGCGTGCGGCGGGAGGTGCCCTTCAACTATCAGTACGACCCCAGGAAGGTTCTGCCAGACTGGCAGAACGCCGAAGCGCCGCTGGTGGTGCAGGGGATGATCGACTGCTGCTTTGAGGAAAACGGAAAATGGATTCTGTTAGATTACAAGACCGACCGCTATTTTGGTGAAGCCGGCCGGCAGCGGCTCATCGACCAGTACCGTCTCCAGATCAATTTCTACGCCGAAGCCCTGGCAAACCTGACGGGTATGCCCGTTGCCGAGCGTATCCTCTGCCTGGTGGCCATAGGAGAGCAGATAAAGGTAGACCGGTAAAGGACAGGGCGTCATGAAACGTTACGTCCTCAAAATGTTAAAGAAGCGGCGCAGTCCGAGACTGGCCTTTTATCCAGATAAAAAAAAGTCCCAGGCGCTGCGGCAAACGGCCAGGAATCGTGCCACTTTTAAGGGAAACGCCGGCCACTGGAGAGATCAGACGCCTGCTTTATTGAAGAAGATACAGGTGTAAAGGCAGTGCCCGCTGTCGCTTTTTTTCTTCCTTAGGTAAAAGGCTTCGTCTCTTGAATTTTCTGACCTGTTAAAGGGAGTAACGAAAGGTTACGTCCTCAAAAAACTCAACCCGTATCGCTGCGATACGGGTTGAGTTTTTATTGGTCCTCAGAACTTAAAGATAACGCCGGACTTTTTTCATATACTGGCGGTACGTGTCTCCAAACTGCGTGAGGCACCAGCGCTCCTCTGAACGGATGATTGAATGGGCAGAACCCTGGAAAACAATGACAAAGCCAAGCAGCAGCCAGGACTGGGTGAGCAGCGCGCAGCCCAGAAAAAAGATGAAATACGCCACATACATGGGATTGCGCGACAGCCGGTAAAGTCCGTTCTGATTAACGCCGCTTTCCGACGGGGACGCAAAATTGACCATTGACACAGCCAGCAGGAGGGTCCCGGCAGAGTAGACCGCCGCGCCGGCATAAAACAATGCTGCCGGCGTGAACTTAATTTTCAAAAAGAACAGGTAAAGAAAAATGGCCGCGTTAGTGATCTGGTAAATCCAATAGGCTGGTTTTTCCTTCTTTAAAAGCGGCGCAAAATGGGCGGCGCGGGCTACTGCCCCTTTATCCAGCAGGGCCAAAAGCCCGAATCGGATGAGGAAAAAGGGCATCAACAATAAAAATCCCATATTATCTGCTAATCCTCATCCATCAGAAAAGCATGGGCTTCCCTCAAAAGCGCCCGGATCTCAAGGCTCTGAGGGCAGTGCTCCTCACACTGGCCGCAGTCTGTGCAGTGGTCGGCCTTGAGTTTGTTCTTGACATTGGTTCGGTATTTCTTCCGGGAGGCTGCCACATCGCCGTACATAAAGGCTTCATTATAATATTTGAAAATCGACGGGATCGGGATGATCTGGGGGCAGCCGTTACAGTAGCGGCATCCTGTGCAGTCTGCCTTCATACGGCCTCTGTAAAAGCTTCGGAGCCTTTCAATCATCTCCTTTTCGTCCTCTGTCAGGCAGCCAGGGGTGTATTTTTCGGCGGCGGCGATGTTTTCCCGCACCTGGCTGAGGTTTGACATTCCGCTGAGCACACAGGTGATCTCGGGCATATTGTACAAATATTTAAACCCGAGCTCCGGCGGGGTAAGGGCAGTGTCAAAGCCCTGCCAGAGGTCTGCCAGATCGCCTTCTGGCTTTGCCGCCAGCTGGCCGCCACGCAGGGGCTCCATGATCATGACCCCCATGCCGCGTTCGTGGGCGGCTTTCAGGCCGGCAAGCCCCGCCTGAAAGCTTTCGTCCATGTAATTGAGCTGGATCTGGACAAAATCAAAGGGATAAGCGTCCAAAATCGGTTCGAATTCAGCGCTGAGATCGTGGAAGGAGAAGCCGAGATAGCGCACCTTTCCAGAGGCCTTTGCCCGATCCATAAAGTCGATGATCCCCAGCTCCAGAAGCTTTTTGAACCGGTAACCATCCAGAGCGTGGAGCAGGTAGAAATCAATATGGTCGGTTTGAAGCCGTCTGAGCTGCTCCTCCAGATAGTTGTCGGCGTCGGCCGGGTCATGGCACTGCCAGCATGGGAGCTTAGTGGCAAGCTGCACCTTGTCCCGCTGCTTTGTCTCAGCCAGAAATTTTCCTAAAAAAGGCTCGCTGGCCTGTTTGTGGTAGGGCCAGGCTGTGTCAAAATAATTGACGCCCGCGTCGATGGCGGCCTGAAGGCATTGGCCCGCTTCCTTTTCGTCGATCAGCTTTTCGTTGTCGTATTGAATGGGAAAACGCATGGCGCCAAAGCCCAGCTGAGAGAGTTCGAGGTCTTTAAATGGACGGTATTGCATATTTCGCTCCTTTTTTTTATTCTTTTTGAATCTTTTTTTACTTTTTTGCTTAAAAATGGGTATAGATTACATTATAACATGACTCTTCAATTTTTACATCGAAAGACATTACAGATAGAATGAAAGCGAGGTTTTACAATGTACCGTTTTGATGAAATAAAGGATCGGCTGACCGAAATGGCCAGAGTACGTAAAAAGGTGGTTGCGGTTGCGGCCGCAGGTGATAAAGTGGTTCTGGAGACCATAAAGATCATGAACGAGCACGGCTTTGGTCGGGCGATTTTGGTGGGGGACGCTGATAAGATCAAGCAATATGCCAAGGAGGTTGGCTGTGATCTCAGCGAAAACACCATTGTGGACGAAAAGGATGAGAAGCGCGCCGCGGCGCTGGCAGTGGCCAGGGTAAGAGACGGCGAGGCCGATATCCTGATGAAGGGGCTCCTTCAGACCAAAACCTATTTGCAGGCGATTCTGAACCGTGATCATGGGCTGCGGACCGGCAAGCTTTTAAACGCGGTAACTGCCTTTGAAGCGCCGCACCTGGACCGGATGATTCTGGCAACAGACTGTGGCATGATCGTTGCGCCGAGCCTGAAGGATAAAATCGAGATGATCGGCAATGCCACAAGACTGGCAAACGCGCTGGGCTGCCGCCATCCGAAGGTATCCTGTGTGAGCGCGGTGGAAACCGTTAACGACAATATGCCTGACGGCATCGACGCGGCTATTCTGTCAAAAATGAATGAGCGCGGCCAGATCAAGGGCTGTGTGATTGACGGCCCCCTGTCCATGGACCTTTCGATTTCCGAGCATTCAGTCAGGCATAAGGGCGTTATCAGCCCGGTGGCAGGACAGGCGGATATCCTGCTCATGCCCAATTTGCAGGCAGGTAATATTTTCTGGAAAACCATGACCTACATGGCCGGCGCCCAGAGCGGCGCGGTGATCATGGGAACCGCCAAACCGGCGGTGCTCACCTCCAGAGCTGACTCCGCCGACGCGAAAGTCAACTCCATGGCCCTGGCAATGATGCTGGGAACGCTGTACGACTAAGTAGCCCTTTCTGAGTCTCCCTGACCGGGAGACTTTTTTAAATTTAAAATAAAGCGCTGGCGGCGCCAGCGGCCAATCTAAGGAAAAGGCGCAGAAATTTGCCTTTAAAGCCGCTTTATTTTATAATAGTACAAGAATAACATCGGAAACCTGGGCGATTTTGAACTTTTTCGTTTTCAATTGCCTTGTATCATGGTATAATTTAAGAACAAATATTCGCATTGGAGGCAACTTAGATGAAGGTATCTTTCATACATACAGGTGATTTGCACATGGGCCGCCAGTTCCATTTTAACCGGCGTGGAGACATATACGGGAAAAATAAACGGCTGGACCTCTGGGAGACCTTTGAAAAAATACTCAATACCGCAGAAAAGAACCAGATCGACCTGCTGCTGATCGCCGGGGATCTTTTCGACTCCGATGAAGTGGACATGATGGAAATTGAGCGGGTGGCGGAAAAGTTCTCACGCCTCACCACCACCCGGGTGGTTATCTGCGCGGGCAATCATGACTGTTACAGCAGTCTGTCCCTTTTCGGCCTGGTGGACTGGCCAGACAACGTGACCCTGTTTAAAACCGGCAAACTGGAATCCGTCTATTTTCCAGACCTTAAAACCGAGGTCTATGGCATGTCCTGGGTCAAAAAAGCCTATACCGACCTGCCCTTTCCGCGGGGGATCGCCGTTAATCCGGAGTGCAATAATATTCTGATGCTTCACGGCGACGCCTACAGCAGGCAGACCGATTACCTGCCCATCGACGTATCGGATTTTTCCAATTTTGATTATGTGGCCCTGGGCCATATCCACAAGCCAGAGTATCTGACTGAGACCGCCGCCTACTGCGGCAGCCCGGAAGGACTGAGTTTTGGCGAGAGCGGTGATCACGGCGTCATCGTCGGCAAGATCGACACGCACAAATGTGTCAGTGAGTTTGTACCCATCCAGAAGCGCCGCTACGTGGATCTGGAAGTTGAGGTAACACCCGAGATGAGCTTTGATACGATCAAGGACCGGATTCTCGCCTGTGATACAGAGGAAAACCGGATGAAGAACTACTACCGGGTTACCCTGAAAGGCTATGTGGACCCGGAGGTTTCTGTGGACTGGCTTAAGGATGAATTACAGCCGTCCTTTTACTATTTTGAACTGAACGACAAGGAGCTCGAAATCGATCTGGATATTGACCTGCTGCTCAAGGAAAACAGGGACAATATGATCGGTAAATTCATACAGGAGATGCTTCTTGAGGAAGCGTCTCCCATCACTAAAAAAGCCCTGTACTACGGTTTGGAAGGGATATTAAAGGAAAAGGTAATTCTATGAAAATAAAAACGCTGATACTGACATCTTTTGGAAAATTTAAGGACCGGGTCATTGAGGTTGACGATGGGTTTAACCTGGTCTATGGTGAAAACGAAGCTGGAAAATCCACGGTGCAGCACTTTATTGAAGGGATGCTGTTCGGGTTTTACAAGCCCTACCGCAAAAAGCGGACCTACTCCGAGGAGTTCGAGCGCTTTAAGCCATGGGGCAGTGACACCTACTGCGGCGCCATGGTCATGGAGCAGGACGACGGCCGGGAAATCCGGATTGAGCGCGACTTTCTGAAAAAGCAGGACGGGGTTAAAATTTATGACAACGTCACCGGGGAGGACATCACCGCCCTTTATCCCTACGATAACGTCACCCGGCAGAATCTGCCGCTGGGCGATCTGAAGATTAACTCTGTGGTGTATAATAACACCGTGAACATCAAGCAGATGGCCTCCGCCTCCGATGCCGACCTGGCAAAGGAAGTGAACGACCGCCTCATTGAGCTGGGAACCGCCCAGAAGGAGGAGATCTCGCTCAACCGCGTCATGGGCTATCTGGAAAATAAGAAAAAATCCATCGGAAACTATGGCCAGAGCAAATCCAACTACGGTATGGCCGTGCGGGAGCTTAAGGATCTGGAGCGGGCACTGGACGAGGGCGAGCGTGTCTACAATGTGATTCAGAAAAACCAGAAGCGTATCCAGCAGTATAAGAAAAAAATCGAGGCAGCCCAGAGCAAATGCCGGAACCAGTCCGAAAAAACACAGGCCAAGACCCGCGAGGAGCTTAAAAACATGCGTGAAAAGGTCCGTGAGATCAGAAGCGAGGGTGAGGCGCTCAGCAGCCGCCTGGCAGAGCTTGAAAAATACGAGGACTTTGACACCCGCACCTACGGGCGGCTTAAAATCTTGCAGAGCAATCTGGAAGGGGCCGGGGAGCGCATCAAGACGCTGTCCCGCGAAATTGAAGCGCTTGAGAGCAAATGTCAGGATATTACCGGCCGCTGCAACCGCATTAAGCGCAGCCTGAAGGGGCTGAGCCGCAACGAGGTGCAGATGGATTATCAGAAGTACCAGTACGCGCTGGAAAACCCCAGCGTGATCGAGCGGGAGCAGGAGCATATTGAAGTGCAGGTCTCTACCCTGAACCGGGTATCCAACGGCATGCTCATTCTGCTCATGGTGCTGGGCGCCATTCTGGTGCTGGTCACCGCCATTAATCCGGGGAACTTTCTCACCGGCGCAGTGCTGGTATTTGTGAACTTCCTGGGCTGGTTTTTGGGACTGGGCGGCGCGGCTCTGATGATCTACAAAATGAAATCACCGGGCGGTCTGGAGCCTGAAACTGCGGAGGACATGCAGGAGGAATACGATGAGGTGCCGCTGAGTGCTGTGGAAGCCATTTTGCAGAAATACGGCAAAAATACTCCGGAAGAATATGAAGCTTTTGTGCGTAAGGCCGAGGAAATTTTTAACCGTCTTGACAAGCTGACCATGGATGAAAATGTGTTCCTCACACAGGTTGAGAACAAGAAAAAAGAGCTGGAAGAGGTTCTCGACAACCAGGCAAGCTTTGAAATGGAGCTGAGCGAAGAGCTGGAAGAGGCCGGTGTGGAAAACATCGAAGCCTACAACGAGGGCTGCCAGTATAAAAGTGAGCTTGAAAAGGTCCGGGCAGAGCTTGCGGCCAATAAGCGCCTTTACGATGAGCTGGGCGGCGGCAATATGATTAAGGTTGACCCCGACGCCGGTGAGGAGGACAATCCTGTTATCATGGTGGCGCCGGACGGTGAAAAGATCCGCGCCCGCGAAGCGCTGCTGGCCTTTAACCAGGAGGTTTCCAGGCTTCAGGGTGAAAACAGCATGCTCATCAGCAGTGTGAGCAATCCGGTGGAAACCCGGGAAAAAATCGAAACCCTTAAAAATCAGATCAGTGAATATGAAGAAGACCTCCGGGCCTGCGATATGGCGCTGGATATCTTCGGCCGGCTCTCCAAGGAAACGCATTATGACTGCGCGCCGGTGCTCAATGATAAAATCGGCGATGTGCTGCACAGCATCACCCGTAAATATAAGGAAGTTAAAATTGATGACAAGCTTCAGGTGAGGGTTGTGAGCCCGGAAAACGGCGATCTTCTGGATATTGAGAAGCTGAGCGGCGGCACCATCGACCAGATTTACTTTGCGCTGCGCTTTGGCGTGGGCAATGTGCTTGAATTTGACAAATCCCTGCCCTTTGTGCTGGACGACCCGTTTGTGCAGTATGATCTGGCGAGAAAAACCGAAGCGGTACGCTTTCTCTGGAATATCAGCCAGGGACAGCAGGTTCTGCTGTTTACCTGCAGCGGCGATGAAAAACGGATTCTGGACCATAATGAGCTGAGCTACAGCGGCATTATTTTATGACGCCAGGGCCAAAGGGGCGTGTGTTTTACGTCTGTGTGAAAAACATGCCCCTGAGCCCCAAAGGCATCACACGACCAAATATCTTTAAGTAATTTTTGAGGGGAGAACAAAAATGAAGTTACAGGAAGTCAAGGAACTACTGAACGCACGGGTTTTAACAGGAGAAGAGCATCTGGATGAGGATGTGTACGTAGCCTGCGGCTGCGACCTCATGAGCGATGTGCTTCGGTACGCCAAGGAGGATGGCATACTGCTCACCGGGCTTGTGAACAAGCAGGTTTTTAATACCGTGGACATGGCAAACATGCACAGCATTGTTTTTGTCAGAAGCAAGGTGCCGGGTGAGGAGCTGCTGGAAATGGCCGAGGACATTGACATGCTGATCATGACCACCGATTACCCGCTGTTTGAATCCTGCGGAATCTTATACCACAACGGACTTAAGGGGGCAATACCGAAAAATGAGCTATGAATTGGTATTTGATGTAGAAAAGGGAGATTTTGAAAAGGCCGGTGAGGCTTCACGCAAAATAAAGCGGAGCCTCCAGCAGCTCGGCATCAGCAGCAAGGTGATCCGCCATATCGCCATTGCCGGATATGAGGGCGAGATGAATATCGCCATCCATTCCGACGGCGGGCAGATCATTTTAGAGGTGGATGAAAACGCTGTAACCCTGCGTCTGGAGGATGTGGGGCCAGGGATTCCCAATGTGGATCTGGCGATGACCGAGGGATGGTCAACCGCCAGTGACAAGGTCCGTGAAATGGGCTTTGGCGCAGGGATGGGGCTGCCGAATATGGAAAAAAATGCAGATGACTTTGAGATACATTCAAAGGTAGGAGAAGGAACAAAAATAAAGATGTATTTCAAATTGTAAAATCTGGGGGATGAGGTGAAACTGATGGATAAATTAATGCATTCGGTGTATCTGGATAAAGACAAGTGCCTGGGGTGCACAACCTGTCTGAGATCCTGTCCGACCGGCGCTATCCGCGTGCGGGAGGGCAAGGCCAAGATCATCGAGTCAAAGTGCATTGACTGTGGCGAGTGTATCCGGGTCTGCCCGCACCACGCGAAAATGGCAAAAACCGATCCGCTCTCCAAAATCAAGGACTATAAGTACACGGTCGCCATTCCGGCGCCGACGCTGCTGGGGCAGTTTAAGATGAAATACTCCATCGACCGCATTTTATCAGCGCTCAAATCACTGGGCTTTGACGAAATTGTGGAGGTGGCCTTTGGCGCCGAGATCATCGGCCGGGCCATCAAGTATGAGTTTACAGCCAAACACTATCCGAAGCCGATGATTTCATCGGCCTGTCCGGCGGTGGCGAAGCTGATTCAGGTGCGTTTTCCGGAGCTGACAGGCAACATTAACCGGCTGAAGGCGCCCATGGGGCTGACCGCGAGGATTACGCGAAAACGTTTGATTGAGAGTAAAAAACTCAGGAGTGAGGATATCGGGATATTCTTTATAACACCCTGCGCCGCCAAGGCCACAGAGGTGAGCAACCCGCTGCCAAGCGACGATTTGTTTTCAACCATTGACGGCGCCATTGCCATCAAGGATATTTACGCGCCGCTGATGGGCGCCATGAAAACTGTCGAGGTGGAGGATGGGATTCATAATTCATCGGCTGAGGGCTTCAGCTGGGCAGTGTCCGGCGGGGAGAGCAGCTATCTGAAAAACAAAAAAGTGCTGCATGTGGACGGAATTTCCAATGTCATCAAGGTCCTTGAGGAGATTGAAAATGGCAAGCTTGACAACATCGATTTTTTTGAGGGGCTCGCCTGTCTGGGCGGCTGCGTTGGCGGCTGTCTGACCGTAGAGAATAATTTTGTGGCCAAAATGTATATTGAGGAGAGAGCTAAGCTGGAGCGCATGGATTCCCATAAGCATCTGGAGGAGGCCTATATCAAAAACCTGTACAATACCGGCATGATGCATCAGAAGGAAAAGCTGATGCCGCGCGGCCCCAAGCCTCTGGATGAGGATATGGGAGAGGCCATCAAAAAAATGCATGCCATCGAGGAACTGGAAGCCAAACTTCCGGGGCTGGACTGCGGCTCCTGCGGCGCGCCGGGCTGCCGGGCGCTGGCCGAGGACATCGTTATGGGCAATGCCCGTGAGATTGACTGTGTCTTCGTTTTGAAGGACCGTGTTCTGGAGCTTTCAAAGCTCACAAGTGAACTGCTTCAAGTGGGGCATCCCATGAAGAATAAAAATGAAAATAATGAGGAAACCGAGGAGGAAAAATGAACGTAAAAGAACTGCTGGCGGACGAACGCTTTGTCTGCGCCAACGATACTGTATCCCTGGACCGTGAGATCGAGAGCGGCTACGTGGGCGACCTGCTGAGCTGGGTGATGGCCAATGCGGATAATAACTGCGCGTGGGTGACGATCCAGACGCACATGAATATCATCGCTGTGGCGACACTTTTAGAGATGGCCTGCATTATTATTCCTGAGGGCGCGGAAATTGAAGAAGACACCCTGGCCAAGGCTACGGAGGAAAATATTCCGATCATTACCACTGAAATGAACGCTTATCAGGTTTGTACCTTCCTGGGAGAAAAAGGCATCTGAAATGAGCACTGTCGCCATTGATCTGCACATGCACTCTGTCCTGTCACCTTGCGGCGATATGGGCATGACCCCTAACAACATCGTGGGCATGGCTCTGCTGAAGGAGGTTGACTACATTGCGCTGACCGATCATAATACCGCTAAAAACCTGCCCGCCCTTTTTGAAGTGGCAAAGGGCGAGGGCCTGTGCGTGCTGCCGGGCATCGAGGTAACCACCAAGGAGGAAGCCCATATTCTGGCATATTTTGATACCCTGGAGGGTGCGATGGCGCTGGATGCCATCTTGTATGAGCATCTGCCGGATATCCCCAATAAACCCGATTATTTTGGCCCACAGTACATTTTAGACGCTGAGGATGAGATTACCGGTGAAGTGGACAAGCTGCTGATCTCAGCGACGGATATTGGCATTGATGAGCTGGCCGAAATGGTTAAGCCGCTGGGCGGGATTATCGTACCAGCCCACATCGACAGGAAATCCTACAGTATTATGGTATCACTGGGGTTTATCCCGCCGGATCTGCCGGTAAAGACTGTGGAACTGTCCAAGGCAACGACTGTGGAAGAGGCAAAAAAGAAGTTTCGTTTTTTCAGGGAATACCAGTTTATTCACGGCTCCGACGCCCATCAGCTGGAGGACATGGCCGAACGTGAATATTTCATTGATCTGCCAGATTTAAGAAAATCCACTTTGATTGAATATTTAGGCGGAACAACAGAATAAAGGTAAAAAATTGCTATTTTGAAAGCGCCTGAAAAAAACAGTTCTGTTTTTTTAGGGTCAAAAATGGGAAAGAGTAATATTTTAACTTGTATATACTGGTATTTTCTTGTTCGAACGTGTTCTTAAGCTAATATTTAAGGTAAAAGATTACATTTAAAAATGTTAAGTAAATAACGAAGACTGTGCTATAATAGAATAGTAAAAATTGAGCAATAAATGAGGATTGCGAAAACAAGAGGAGGATTTAAGTTGGCTGAATTAGTACCTATTGACAATTTGGATGTTGTAAAGGAAATCGTTGCTGAACACCGTGACGTTCCAGGCTGTCTGATGCAGATTCTGCAGGAAACACAGGAAAAATACGGTTATCTGCCCATCGAGCTGCAGCAAACCATTGCAGATGAACTCGATATTCCTTTAACAGAAGTGTATGGGGTAGCAACATTTTACTCCCAGTTTACCTTAAAGCCAAAGGGCAAGTACAAAATTGGCGTCTGTTTGGGGACAGCGTGCTATGTAAAAGGCTCTCAGGCTATTCTGGACAAGGTTACCGATACCCTTGGTCTGGCTGTTGGCGACACCACAGAGGACGGCAAGTTCTCAGTCGACGCAACGCGTTGTGTAGGCGCCTGCGGTCTGGCTCCGGTTATGAGTATCAATGAAGATGTCTACGGACGCTTGAGTGTAAACGAAGTAAAAGACATTCTCGCAAAATACTGATTAGGGCTTAACCATGAAAGAGTTATCGCTGCATATACTGGACATTACACAGAATTCCATTCGGGCGGGCGCAAGTCTGGTAAAATTAACCATTAATGAAAACGTAGACGATAATCTGCTTGAGATTATCATTGAGGATAATGGTAAGGGAATACCAGCCGATAAGCTGCCAAATATTACCGATCCTTTTGTAACCACGCGGACCACAAGGCGTGTAGGCCTTGGTCTTTCGCTGTTTAAGGATGCGGCCGAAGGCTGTGACGGCCGGTTTGAGATCCAGTCAGAGGAAAATGTAGGAACGCGGGTTTACGCATCTTTCGCCTATGACCACATTGACCGGATGCCGCTGGGAAATATGCCCGACAGTGTTATCACCATGCTCATGTCCTTTGGGGAGGCTGAGCTTGTATATGTACAGAGGTATAACGAGCGTGAATTTGTATTTGACTCAAGAGAGATCAAGGAGATTCTCGGGGAAGACAGCCTCATGAATGATCCGGATGTTTTAAACTGGATCAGGGGCTATGTTGAAGAAGGACTCGAAGAAATTACGGAGGAGTAAAATGAAGAAATCCTTAGAAGAATTAAAAGCGATCAGAAGCAAGAAACTTGAAGAAATTAATCTGAGAAAAGGCAAAGATGGCTACCGTGTGGTTGTTGGGATGGCAACCTGTGGGATCGCCGCCGGTGCCAGACCTGTTATGGTCAAATTAATGGAAGAAGTGGAAACACAGGGCTTAAAGGACGTTACCGTTGCCCAGACTGGCTGTATTGGCGTTTGCCGTCTTGAACCCATTGTCGAAGTTTACAATCCGGAAGGTGAAAAGGTTACCTATGTCAAAATGACGCCGGAAAAAGTACAGCGCATTGTGGACGAACATCTGAAAAACGGCAAAGTAGTCGAAGAATACACCATGACCATCGTTGACGGAAAAGTCATCGAACCCGTCAAACAGGCATAAGGAGGAAGGTAAATGGCTTTTAAACGCTCGCAGATTCTGCTTTGTGGTGGGACTGGCTGTACATCTTCCGGCTCCCAGACACTGGTAAAAGAATTCAAAAAAGAACTGATCAAACATGAATTAATGGACGAAGTTGAACTTGTCATAACGGGTTGTTTTGGCCTGTGTGAGCTTGGTCCTGTTGTAATCGTATATCCTGAAGGCACTTTCTACAGCCGTGTCGAACCAAGTGATATTCCAGAACTGGTTGAAGAACATTTGGTAAAAGGCCGTCCGCTGGAAAGACTGATCTACTCCGAAAAGAAAGAAGGCGAACATCCGCTTTCAATCAATGAACTCGGTTTTTATAAAAAACAGAAACGTATTGCGCTTGCCAACTGCGGCGTTATCGACCCTGAAGACATTGAAGAATATATTGCTTTTGACGGTTATATGGCCCTCGAAAAGGTACTGTTCAAAATGACGCCTCAGGAAGTTATCGACGAAGTCAAGGCTTCCGGACTCCGCGGCCGTGGGGGCGGCGGTTTCCCAACTGGTTTAAAATGGCAGTTCGCTTACAACGCTGATTCACCGGACGGGGTAAAATTCGTAGCCTGTAACGCCGATGAAGGTGACCCTGGCGCGTTTATGGACCGTTCCGTTCTGGAAGGTGACCCGCACCGCCTTATTGAGGCCATGGCCATTGCCGCTTACGCTATCGGCGCGCAGAAAGGCTATGTCTATGTCCGTGCTGAGTACCCGATCGCTGTTAAGCGTCTCCAGATTGCCATCGACCAGGCAAAAGACTACGGCCTGCTAGGGGACAATGTCTTCGACACAGACTTCAGCTTTGATCTGGAAATCCGTCTGGGCGCCGGCGCTTTTGTCTGCGGTGAGGAAACCGCGCTCATGAACTCTGTCGAAGGTAAACGTGGCGAACCAAGACCAAGACCGCCGTTCCCGGCTAACAAGGGTCTTTTTGAACGTCCGACGGTTCTGAACAACGTTGAAACCTACGCGAATATTCCGACCATTATCTTAGAAGGTGCGGAATCCTTCGCTTCTGTTGGTACAGAAAAATCCAAAGGCACCAAGGTATTTGCCCTTGGCGGTAAAATTAACAACACCGGTCTTCTTGAAATCCCCATGGGGACAACACTCAGAGAAGTTATTTATGAAATCGGCGGCGGTATTCCCAACGGCAAGGCCTTCAAGGCAGCCCAGACAGGCGGCCCCTCCGGCGGGTGTATCCCAAGCTCCGAGCTGGATATCCCCATCGATTATGACAACCTCATCAGTATCGGCGCCATGATGGGCTCCGGCGGTCTCATCGTTATGGATGAAGACAACTGTATGGTTGACGTTGCCCGTTTCTTCCTCGATTTTACCCAGGACGAATCCTGTGGTAAGTGCCCGCCGTGCCGTATTGGTACAAAGCGTATGCTTGAAATCCTCGAACGTATCTGTGACGGCAAGGGTGAAGAAGGCGATATCGAACGTCTTGAAGAACTGGCAGAAGGTATCAAGGCTTCCGCGCTCTGCGGCCTGGGCCAGACAGCCCCGAACCCGGTATTATCCACCATCAAATATTTCAGAGATGAATATGAAGCCCACATCTACGAAAAGAGATGTCCGGCCGGCGTCTGCCGTAACCTGCTGAACTATGTCATCGACGAAGAAAAATGTAAAGGCTGCGGTATCTGTGCCAAGAAGTGTCCGGGCGACGCGATCACCGGCGAAAAGAAAAAACCGCATGTTATCGACGCAGCGAAGTGCGTGAAATGTGGCGCCTGTATTGAAGCCTGCCCGTTTAACGCGATTGCGAAAGCCTGATCGGAGGATAAATGACTATGAGCGATGTAACATTTAAAATAAATAATATGGAAATCACCGTTCCAGAAGGGATTACGGTTTTAGAAGCAGCCAGAAGACACAATATTGATATTCCGACTTTATGTAATTTAAAGGACGTTAATGAAATTGGTGCCTGCCGTATGTGCCTGGTAGAAGTGGTCGGCGCGAAAGCGCTCCAGGCGGCCTGTGTTTATCCGGTAGCGCCTGGAATCGAAGTGCTCACCAACACACCGAGAGCCAGAAAGGCAAGACGTGTGAACCTGGAGCTGATTTTATCCAACCACCACCGCGAATGTACCACCTGTATCCGCAGCGAAAACTGTGAACTGCAGAGCCTGGCGAAAGATCTGGGCATCAGCGACATTCCTTTTGAAGGCGAAAAATCCGGCCATCACATCGACGACCTGTCACCGTCCATCGTGCGTGACGAATCCAAATGCGTGCTGTGCAAGCGCTGTCTGGCCATCTGTAATAAAGTACAGAAAATCGGCGTTCTGGGCGCTGTAGGCCGCGGCTTTACCTCCCAGGTACAGCCAGTATTCAATAAATCCATCGCAGAAGTCGGCTGTATTAACTGCGGCCAGTGCATTGTCAACTGCCCGGTTGGCGCTCTGAAAGAAAAAAGCGACATCAACAGGGTATGGGACGCTCTGGGCGATCCGACCAAAACCGTTGTGGTTCAGTCTGCGCCGGCAGTAAGAGCTGCCCTCGGCGAAGAATTTGGCCTCCCCATGGGAACCAATGTTACCGGGAAACTGGCAGCAGCCCTGAGAAGACTGAATTTTGACGGTGTTTTCGACACCGATTTCGGCGCTGACGTCACCATCATGGAAGAAGGCACCGAGCTGATCAACCGTGTGAAAAACGGCGGTGTCCTGCCCATGATCACCTCCTGCTCACCAGGATGGATCAAGATGATCGAAACCTATTATCCGGAAATGATCCCGCATCTTTCCAGCTGTAAATCACCTCAGAATATGACTGGCGCGCTCTTAAAGAGCCACTATGCCGAAATGAACGGTATTGATCCCAAGGATCTGGTCGTCGTCTCAGTAATGCCGTGTACCGCGAAAAAATACGAGGTACAGCGCGACGAGCTGAGTGTGGATGGCAATCAGGATGTGGATATCTCCATCACCACCCGCGAGCTGGCCAGAATGATCAAGGAAGCCCGTCTGGATTTCCCGGCACTGCCTGACGAAGAATTTGACCCGTATTACGGTGATTACTCCGGCGCTGCTGTTATCTTCGGCGCAACCGGCGGCGTCATGGAAGCCGCGGTCCGTACAGTGGCCGACGTCTTAAATGACAAGGATATTCAGGAAATTGACTACGAAGCCGTCCGCGGCGTCGATGGTCTTAAGACCGCAGAAGTGGAAGTAACCCCTGATATGACCGTTAAAGTAGCGGTTGCCAGCGGGGGCTCCAATATCCGTAAGGTTATGGAAGGCATTAAGAGCGGTGAATTCAAGGATTATCATTTCATCGAGCTTATGGCCTGCCCAGGCGGTTGTGTCAACGGCGGCGGACAGCCCATTATCTCCGCAAAACGGAAAATGGAAGTGGATATCCGTGCCGAGAGAGCAAAGGCCCTTTACAGTGAGGATGCCGGCAAAAAATACCGGAAATCCCACCAGAACCCCTCCGTCATCCGGATTTATGACGAATTCCTTGGTGAACCGGGCGGTCACAAAGCGCACGAGCTGCTCCATACCACCTATTCGCAGAAAGCTAAAGTCTGACTGCGTCACTAACACAGGTCCCCCATTAATTTAAGATAAATAGATACAATCCTGCCGGATGCAATGTCTGACAGGTTGTATCTTTTTTTGTTTTCAAAGGGTATCGCTGCGATACCCTTTGTTTTTTGCTTTAAAGTACCGTTTGTTTGTGATAGAATAAGGCCATATTACATTAGAAAAGAGAGTGAGCATGATAAATAAAAAACCAGAGCTGGTTATTTTTGATATGGATGGCCTCATGTTTGACACGGAGCGGCTGAGCCACGAGGCATGGACCCGGACTGGGGAAGAAAATGGCTTTCGCTATACCATGGACATTACAAGGAAGAAGCTGGGACTGGGTAAAAAAGGCGTGCGTGCGCTTTTTTCCCAGTATTTTGGAGCCGGCGCGCCCATTGAGCAGTGGCACCGCCGCTCCCATGAGATCAAACGGGAGCTTGTCAACGAGCAGGGCGCCGGGATCATTAAGCCGGGGCTGGTCAGCCTGTTAAAATATTTGGCTGGGCAGGGAATTAAAACCGCCATCGCGTCCTCCAGTGACCGGGAGATGATCGACCACTACCTCAAGATCACCGAACTTCCACACCATTTTGACCACATTACATCCGGTGAGGAGGTGGAAAAGAGTAAGCCGGATCCAGAAATCTTTTTAAAAACCTGCGCGGCCCTGGGCATAGCGCCTGGGGTGGCCCTGGTGCTGGAGGACGCCTATTCCGGGTTTGCGGCGGCCCGGTCAGGCGGAATCCCGGTGTTTTTTGTGGAGGATCTTCGGGAACCGGATGCTCATATCTACGAGGGAGCTGACGGCGTTTTTAAGAATCTGAACGAAGTACAGCATTTTCTTGAAAACAGAAGGGCGCCTGAGTATAATAAAATCAAACATCTGTAAAAGCAGAGAGGAGAGGAAAAATGTTTAAGAGGAAAAGACATTGTCTGAGCCAAAGTATCACAGCCCTTGCGCTGGCGTTGATGCTTGTTATCGGAGCGATGCCCATAACGCCGGCTTTTGCTCAGGTGGCAGAAGCCACTGGAGCAGCTCAGGAAGGGACAGAAGCCCTGGAAGAAAACACAGCGCCGGCCGCGGCGGATATAGAAACGGTTATTCCCGCGGCGGAAAACGCGCCGAAAAACCTGACCGTTCTCCACACCAACGACATGCACGGCGCGCTGGTCAGCAGCGGCACCAGCACCATTGGGGCGGACGAGACCGCTGGTGTTCGGGAGGCCACCGAAAAAGCTGAAAATACCCTGCTGGTGGACGCCGGAGATGCAACTCAGGGCGGTACCCTGGCCGCGCTGAGCCAGGGCGCGGATGTCATTACTCTGATGAACGCGGCAAAATACGACGCCATGGTCCTTGGCAACCATGAATTTGATTACGGGCAGGACGTTCTGCTTGAAAATGTGAGAAACGCGGATTTTCCTGTGTTGTCCGCCAATACGGTTTATAAGGATACCGGCCGGCCTATCCTGGAGGGCATTCCCTACGCGGGCGGCACCCAGACCAACAACGGCCAGTATACCATCATTGAAAGAGACGGCGTAAAAATCGGGATTTTTGGCGTCACTACGCCTGAAACCGCCACCAAGACCAACCCGAAGGGAATTGAGGGCATTGCCTTTAACCCCGTAGAGCCTGTGGCCCGGGAGATGATTGCCACCCTGAAGGCCCAGGGCGCAGAGGTCATTATCTGTCTGGCCCATCTGGGCGTGGACCCGTCCACCAGCAAAGAAAACAGCAGCGTCGGCCTGGCCGAAGCCCTCGGCGCCGGCAGCGGGCTGGATATGATCATTGACGGCCACAGCCACACTGTCTATTCAGAAGTAGAACCCCAAAGTGGCATTTTGATCGAGCAGACTGGCAGCAGCTCCAAAAACATCGGTAAGATCAATGTGACAATGGACAACGGCACAAATACTGTTTCCGGTAAGCTCATCGACGCGGAGACCGCTTTTAAGGTTTATAATCCAGACCCTGCAGTGACTGCCCTGGCAGACCAGCTTGTGGCTGCCAATGAGGAAAAACTAAAGCCCGTCATTGGCAATACCCGCACCGCTCTGTGGGGAGGCTGGGTTGGCAGCAGTAACATCGCACGAGTCGGAGAGATCAATCTGGGCAGCCTCATCGCAGACGCTATGGCCCAGGAGGCAAGGGAGCTGCTGGCCAGCGACGCGTACAAGGACAGCCCCTATAAAAATCTGCCCATCGTAGCGCTGGAAAACGGCGGCGGTGTGCGGGCCACCATCAAGCGGGGCGCCATCACTGTGGGCGACAGTATCAACGTCCTGCCCTTTGGCAATACCCTGGCCTTTAAAGAGGTCACACCGGCCATTTTGTACGAAGCCATGGAAAACGGTGTGAGCAAGGTAGTCTCCCAGGACCCGGAAACCGGGCTGATATCCGGACAGGGAGGCTGTTTTCCCCAGATCAGCGGCATGTCCTTTACCTATGATCCCGGAAAGCCCCCGAGAGATACTCAGGCAGGCGAGGAAGGCAGCCGGGTGACCGCCATATATCTGGACGGCAGCAGTGAGCCGCTGAGCCGGGATGACACCACCACAAAAATCGTCCTCTGCTCCAACGATTACGAGATCGCCGGCGGCGACGGTTACAGTATGCTGGTGGGTCTGCCCAGTGTGGGTGAGGGCGGAAGCCTGGAGGAAGTGTTCCGCGATCACCTGACCAGGCTGACTGCAGAGGGCGGCGGCAGCTTCCTGGCACCTCCCTCACAGGGAAGAATCCAGACTGCAGGCGCTTACGAGCCCAAGCCTTACGCGGTTTCGATTAAAGTGACAGGCCCCGCCGAGATGGGCAGCCTGGCCGGAAAAACCGTCGAGTATCAGGTCGATGGCGGTGCTGTTCAGACCGGTGTTCTGGATGGAGACGGCGCGCTGGTATTTGACCTTCTTCCAGACGGCCCCCATGGCATCCGGATCGGAGATGCCGACGATGTGCTGGTCAATAATTACAGCGGCGACATTGCGGTGAATGCGGAGGTGAAGGAAAAACTGACCATCAACGAGACACCGCAGCCGCAGCCAAAACCGGAGCCAGAGCCTGTAAAGCCTGAAACGCAGGAGAAAGCAGAGGCGCTTAACCCGCATACCGGGACGGCAGCCAATGCACGTCAGGCCGGCGGCGCGGCCCTGGTCCTGGCGTTTGTGACCACTGCGGTGGCAGCCGGCGCGTGGAAACAGCGCAGACAAAAGGCCGGTTGATGCTGTGAGTCAAAATCCAACCCGTATCACGGCGATACGGGTTGGCGTTTTGGGAAGTAATAAAACGTTACGTCCCGGTTTGTATAAAACTTGACACTTAAAAAAAACTGTGCTATCTTATTAAGCAGAGTGAGCAGAAAAAGCCTCACGAAGGGGTACACCACCGCGGGTGTAGAACTTCGTGAGGCTTTTTTTGCTTTTTTAATTTAAGGAGGAAAAGGATGATCACAGTGAATGACAAAACCTGTCCCTGTACAGACGGTCTGTGCTTGAAGGCCTTTTTAGATCAGTCGGGCTATGAGCACAGCCGGGTGGCCGTAGAGCTGAACGGTGAAATTGTACCAAAGGATGCCTATGAGACCAGAACGTTAAAAGACGGAGACCGAATGGAGATCGTCTGCTTTGTGGGCGGTGGCTGAGATGTGGATAAGGCTGAATGGAAAGGGCTATGAAACAAAGGCGGAGAGCCTGTACGCGCTCTGCAGAGAGCTGGGGTTTACCAGTGAAAACCGGGTGGTGATCCTGAATGGCTACCAGAGCGGCGAAGATATCCCTTTACATAAGGGAGACGTGATAACCACCATCGAGAAAGGGAAACTGCCGCCAGAGGACTGCCTGGAGGAAATGCTCTGTGCCCGCCACACGCCTGGCGTGCATGAAAAGGTCAGGAAGGCCCGGGTGGCTGTGGCTGGCCTTGGCGGACTTGGCTCAAACATTGCCCTCGGTCTGGCGCGCACCGGTGTGGGAACCCTGCATCTGGTGGACTTTGACGTGGTGGAGCCCAGTAACCTGAACCGGCAGCAGTACCGGGTCAGCCATCTGGGTATGGCCAAGGCCGAGGCGCTGAAGCAGGAGATCGCCGAGGTCAATCCCTTTGTGCGGGTGGTGGCTGAGACACTGCGGGTAACCAGGGAGAACGCTCCAGCGCTTTTTAAAGAGGACCCCATTGTCTGCGAGGCCTTTGACAACCCCGAGGCCAAGGCAATGCTGGTGAATACCCTGCTTACGCAGTGCCCGGAAAAGGCCCTTGTGGCGGCGTCGGGCATGGCGGGATACGGGAGCGGCAACCAGATCAAAACGCGCCGTGTGATGGAAAACTTTTACCTTTGCGGGGATGGGGAAACCGCAGCCGAGCCAGGCTGCGGCCTAATGGCACCGAGGGTTGCCATCTGCGCCGGACATCAGGCCAATACAGTATTGAGATTAATTTTAGAATGCAAAACAGTATAAAGGAGACAAACAACATGGAAAACAAAGACCAGCTTATGATTGGCGGACACGCCTTTTCATCCCGTTTTATTCTGGGCTCGGGAAAATACTCCCTGGAGCTTGTAAGCGCCGCGGTGGAGAAAGCCGGGGCGGAGATCATCACTCTGGCGCTGCGCCGGGCCAATACAGGCGGAACCGACAATATCCTCGATTATATTCCGAAAGGGGTAACCCTGCTGCCCAACACCTCAGGGGCGAGAAACGCCGGAGAGGCGGTGCGGATCGCCCGGCTGGCGCGGGAGATGGGCTGCGGGGATTTTGTAAAAATTGAAGTTATCCATGACACCCGGTATCTGCTGCCAGATAATTATGAAACCGCCTGTGCCACAGAGGTCCTGGCAAAGGAAGGCTTTGTAGTTATGCCCTACATGTATCCAGACCTCAACGCCGCCCGGGATATGCAGAACGCCGGAGCCGCTGCCGTCATGCCCCTGGGTTCGCCCATCGGCTCCAATAAGGGCATCTGTACCCGCGAGTTTATTCAGATTCTCATCGACGAAATCGACCTGCCCGTTATCGTGGACGCAGGCATTGGCAGGCCCTCACAGGCCTGCGAGGCCATGGAGATGGGCGCAGCCGCCGTCATGGCCAACACAGCCATCGCCACCGCGGGCGATATTCCGGCCATGGCAGAGGCCTTTAAAAAGGCCATAGAAGCCGGCCGCGCCGCTTACCTTTCCGGCATGGGACGGGTATTGGAAACCGGCAGTGCTGCCTCATCACCCCTGACCGGATTTTTACAGGAATAGGAGGGCAAGATGAAGGAACGAATCGACCATATGACCTGCCTGCCTGGCATGGAGGATATTGGCTCTGAGCTCATGGACCAGGTGCTAGCCGCAGTGGACGCCTTTGATTATGAGGCCTTCACCGGGGAGGATGTCCGCCGGGCGCTGCAGAAGGCCACGCTGAAACCAGAGGATTTTGCGGCGCTGCTGTCACCGGCGGCCATGCCTTATTTGGAGGAAATGGCGCAGCGGGCACAGCTTGAGACCCGCAGGCACTTCGGCAATTCCATCAATCTGTTCACACCGCTTTACATTGCGAATTACTGCGAGAACTACTGCATTTATTGCGGCTTTAACTGCCATAATAAGATACACCGCGCCCGGTTGAACCCAGAAGAGATCGAGCGGGAGATGCAGACCATTGCAGCTACCGGACTGGAGGAAATCCTGCTGTTGACCGGTGAGAGCCCAAAGATGTCCAATGTGGAATACATTGGAGAGGCCTGCAGGATCGCGCGAAAATATTTTAAGGTGGTAGGTTTGGAGGTTTACCCAATGAACACAGAGGATTACAGGTATCTGCACGACTGCGGGGCAGATTTTGTCACCGTCTTTCAGGAAACCTACAACAGTGATAAATACGAGACACTGCACCTGGCGGGCCCAAAACGGATTTTTCCTTACCGGTTCAACACTCAGGAACGGGCTGTCCGCGGCGGTATCCGCGGCGTGGGATTCGCTGCCCTTCTGGGGCTTGACGACTTTCGGAAGGACGCCTTTGCCACCGGTATGCACGCCTATCTGCTCCAGCGCAGATACCCCCATGCGGAGATTGCTTTTTCCTGTCCGCGGCTCCGCCCCATCATTAACAATGACAAGATTAACCCAAAGGATGTGCATGAGCCCCAGCTTCTGCAGATCATTACCGCCTACCGCCTGTTCATGCCCTTTGCCAGTATTACCATCTCCAGCCGAGAGTGCGCCCGGTTCCGGGATAACATTATCAAAATCGCCGCGACCAAAATCTCCGCAGGGGTCGATGTGGGTATTGGCGGCCACTCTGGCGAGGCCCGGGGCGACGAACAGTTCGAAATCGACGACGGCCGGACTGTGGAGGAGATTTACAGCATGATTCTGTCTGAAAACCTTCAGCCGGTCATGAGCGAGTATATCTATGTTTGAGATTGTCGCTGTGACAAACCGGAGCTGCTGCCCGGCTGGCCGTGCGTTTGCCGCTCAGGTGGCGCGGATTGCGGCATCGGGGGTGAGCAAGGTTATACTGAGAGAAAAGGACCTGACGCCAGAAGCCTACAAAGGGCTGGCTGTGGCATTCCTGAGAGACTGCAAAGACTGCGGCGCTGAGCTTTTTCTCCACAGCTTCGCGGCAGTGGCCAGGGAGCTGAACCACGCCGAAATCCATCTTCCCCTGCCGGTTTTGGAGGCGCAGCCCAGCCTCCGGCAGGATTTTAAGACCATCGGCGTGTCCGTCCACTCCCTGGAGCAGGCCAGGATTGCGCTGCGCCTGGGCGCGGATTATCTGAGTGCCGGCCATGTGTTTGCCACGGACTGTAAAAAGGGCCTGGCGCCCAGAGGGCTGAGCTTTTTATCCGAAATCTGTGGTGAGGCGCCCGTTCCGGTTTATGCCATCGGCGGCATTTCGGCGGCAAATATCCAGAGCGTACGGGAGGCAGGCGCTGCCGGAGCCTGCGTGATGTCCGGGATTATGGAGAGCGAGTCACCAGAGGCGTACGTGGACGCGCTTCTTCAAAAAATCGGATAAACCAATAGACCTGCTGTTTATAGGAACGGCAGGTTTTTAATTTAGGCAAAGCGTTTTGGAAAATGGTATAATAGGGGAAGAAAAAACAGGGAGATGAAAAACGTGGAAGAGGACAACGCACAGCAGCAGAAATTTAAAAAGATGACAGAGACGCCTGTGGAGCCGCTGATCTGCCGGATGGCAGTTCCCACCATTATCAGTATGCTGATCACGTCGATTTATAATATGGCCGATACCTTTTTTGTGGGGCGCATTGGCACCAGTGCTACAGCGGCTGTGGGCATCGTGTTTTCACTGATGGCCATTATCCAGGCCATTGGTTTTTTCTTCGGACAGGGCTCCGGCAACTATATTTCCAGGAAGCTGGGGGCCCAGGAGGTAGAGGAGGCCTCGCGCATGGCGGCGACGGGTTTTTTCAGTGCGCTTTTGACAGGGGCGGCGGTCATGCTTCTGGGCTTCTGCTTTTCTGAGCCATTCTGCAGGCTGTTGGGAGCCACAGAGACCATTATGCCCTACGCCCAGGATTATATGCACCTGATCCTGATTGGGGCACCCTACATGACTGCGGCGCTGGTGCTTAACAATCAGCTCAGGCTTCAGGGCAACGCCTTTTATGCCATGATTGGTCTGGTCAGCGGCGGGCTTCTGAACATTGCGCTGGACCCGCTGTTTATCTTTGGCTTTGGGCTTGGTATCAGCGGGGCGGCCCTGGCAACCATTCTCAGCCAGCTCGTGAGCTTCTCGCTTCTTCTTTTGGGATGTAACCGAGCGGCGGGCAATCTTCCTATCCGCTTCCGGCATTTTTCGCCAAGCCTTGCCCGGTACCGCGCCATCGTAAACGGTGGCCTACCAAGCCTGTGCCGGCAGGGGCTCGCCAGTGTGGCGACTATCTGTCTGAACACCGCTGCCGGCCCCTTTGGCGACGCGGCCATTGCGGCCATGTCCATTGTCACGCGGCTGACCCAGTTTGCTGCCTCGGCAGTGCTGGGCTTTGGGCAGGGCTTTCAGCCTGTGTGCGGCTTTAACTATGGGGCCAGGCGTTATGACCGCGTGCGCCGGGGCTTCTGGTTCTGTGTGGTGGTGGCCTCGGTGGTGCTGGTGGTACTCTCCAGCCTTGGAGAAATTTTTGCCCCGGGCCTCATTTCACTGTTCAGGGCGGATGACGCCCAGGTCATTGCCATTGGCGCAGAGGCTCTGCGCCTGCAGTGTATTACCTTTCCGCTCCTGGGCTGGGTGACGCTGTGCAACATGCTGCTTCAGAACATTGGGAAGGTGACCCAGGCCAGTATCCTCTCAGTGGCGCGCCAGGGGGTGTTTTTTCTGCCGCTGATCCTGCTTCTGCCAATGGCGTTCGGACTGCTGGGCGTTCAGATATGCCAGCCCATTGCCGATGTTCTGACCTTTGCGATTGCCATTCCTCTGGTGCTTCCGACACTGCGTTTTCTGCGCCGGGGAGAGGCGGTAAAGGCTGAATAAAAAAGTTAAGATTTTTTAATATTTTCAGGGTATATTTAATTATAAAATATTTGTCAGGAGATCATTTAGGAAAGGAGATGAACCCCATGCTCGAAAGGCTGAAAACATTGCTTCTGTCCACTGAGGATTTTAGGGAAATTGAGTTTGATGGTGAGGATTTCAGGGAGCTGCTGGCCCTGCGGGGCATCGCACAGAATCCCAAATACCACCCTGAGGGAGACGCCTTTACTCATACCATTCTGGTAATGAACCAGGCAGCCAGGCTTCGGACGCAGGCGTGGAGCCCCTTTGCTTTTATGCTGGCAGCGCTCTGCCACGATTATGGAAAAGCGGTCTGCACAGCGAAAAAGGATGGAAAGATTGTGTCTTACGGTCATGAAAAAAGCGGAGTGCCTTTGGCACAGAGCTTTATGGAACGTTTTGGCGTCGACCAGGAGACTCGCCGTCTGGTGTTAAACCATGTGGAGTACCATATGCGCCCAAACGGCCTGTACCTGCAAAACTCATCGGAAAAGGCCACCCGACGGCTGTTTAAAAAGTCATTATGCCCGGAGGATTTGCTGCTGCTGGCAAAAGCGGACTCATCGGGACGTGGAATGGGCGGCCCAATGCGGAACTATGGGGACAACGAACAGTGGCTGAGGGAACGCCTGGAGGATTTTCACCGTTGGCAGAACGAAAATGAAATACAGAGAACGGACCAACCCGTATCGTGACGATACGGGTTGATTTTGGATGGAGACCGGCGCGCCAGAGATTTTTTGAGCAAAAGGGAAAAATTCAGGAAAAAATCTGGAGGAAAAAACGGCGTGAAATCAAGCGTTTTCAGTGAACGACAAAATTTTGGAATAAAAAAAGATTGACAACCGTAAAAAACGGGTCTATACTTAAAACCATCAAGAGTACAAAAAAATATACATTAACTCCGCTGGACTGACATAAGGGGTATGGCGTAAAATTGCGGAGAAGAGGGGAGGGTTCGTCAAATATACAAAAAAATGTACAATTGAATATCGTTGATTTATGGAGATTTGGAGAAAAAATGAACGAAATAAACTTGGGGGAAAATATGAAAAATTATATTTTGGTAATTGATGAGGGGACAACTGGGGTTCGCGCGCTGATTTACGACCGCGATATGCGCATGCTGGATTTTGTCTATGAAGCGTTGGAGCTGCTCTATCCCGGGCCGGATGAGGCTGAGGTAGACGCCAATGAGATTTACGACAAGACAGTGAAGGCCTGCCGGGCAGTGGTGGAAAAATGCGGCGTTGCGGCTGAGGACATTGCCGGTGTGGGTATTACGACTCAGCGTGCCTCCTGGACCATGTGGAACAAAGAGACAGGGGAGCCGCTGCACAACGTGGTGCTGTGGTTTGATAACCGGGGGCGGCACCAGAAACAGAAATATATGGACGACCCGGTTTTCAGCGGAAGTTTCCCCGGGCTGGCTGAGGCACTGCCGGGCTTTTACGTGCCGCTGGTTCTGGATAAAATCTGTGACGACTCGCCGGAATTTGCTGAGGAGATGGAAAAGGAGACGACCCTGTTCGGCAACATGGATACCTGGCTCATCTGGAAGCTCACAAACGGGGCAGTTCATGCCACCACGGGCAGCATGACCAGCGCCGGCATGATCTACGATAATGAGCGCTGTTGCTACAATCTGCCCTTTGTCGGCTATTTTGGCTTTCGTGAGGAGATGCTGCCGGAGGTATGTGAGGAGACAGGGTTCTTTGGCAATATGAGCGCAGATATACTGGGAGTGGAAATCCCCATCTGCGGGGCCTTTGCCGACCAGCAGTCTGCCATGTTCAGCCAGGGGTGCCTGAGTCCTAACACCATCAAGTGCACCATGGGTACCGGAACCTTTGTGGACATCAACGTGGGCAGCGAGATTAAGGCTGTGCCGGGGCTGAACAGCATGATCAGCTGGAATATCGGCGGCGAGCGGCTTTATCTGCTGGAGGGGCAGTCCTCAACAGCGGGAACCTGCCTGGAATGGGCAAAGAACAAGCTGAAATTCTTTGATGATTTTTCAGAGATGGACGCTCTGGCCGAGTCGGTGGAGGACAGCAACGGTGTTTATTTCATCCCCGCTCTGGCCGGTATGGCCTTTGCGCCCTACAATGACGAGACTGCCAAGGGCGCCTTTATGGGCATTGGGCCCGGCGCTGACAGACAGCATTTTGTGCGGGCCATGCTGGAGGGCATCGCCTTTGCAGGGGTGCTGTTTATGGAGGAGGCAGCCAAGGTGGGCGCAGGTATTGACGAGATTAAGGTGTCCGGCGGTGTGACCAAGAGCCGCTCTGTGCTCCAGACCATGGCGGACGTTACAGGGGCTAAGGTTATAAGGCCCAAATCGGTGGAAGCCACCGCTCTGGGAGCAGCTGAAGTCGCAGCCATCCAGCTGGGGTGGATGAAGCCAGCCGACGTGGAAAAATATTTGGAAATTGAACAGGTCGTCGTACCTGGTGAAAACAGTGAAAAGCTGAAAGAGACCTATCAGAACTGGAAAAAGGTTGTGGAACGGACCTTGAACTGGAACTGCTGACCGGTCGCAGCTGAAAGGAAGACAAAATGCAGGAGACAATCGAACAAGAAGTGAAAAAAGCCTTTCCGGATATCCCAGTGTCCCTGTCGGTGGACGCGCGTAAAATCGTCACCGTCACCGGCGAGTGTGACACCTGGGACCAGGTGGTGGACATCGGGCATCTGATCGCAAAGCAGGAGGGTGTTCGGAATGTGGTCAACGAGCTGAGCGTTAAGGGCATGGAGGTCCCGAAAAAGGACTATACCGCCTATCGCGAGCAGGGAGAAGCCATCGGCGTTATTGACGACGTGGATGTGCTGATCATCGGCGCGGGCATCAGTGGCTGCGGCATTGCCAGGGAGCTTTCCAAGTACCAGCTGAGTATACTGGTGGCCGAAATGTCTGATGACGTGGCTACGGGCGCGACCAAGGCCAATAACGGCAATATCCACCCCGGGCATGCGGCTAAACCGGGCAGCTTAAAAGCCAGGCTGAATGTGAAGGGAAACCGGATGTACACCAGGTGGGCAGAGGAGCTGGGCTTTGAGCTCCAGCGCTGCGGCTCCATGGGGGTTATTACAGAGGAAGTGCTGAGACCGGCGTTGAAGGCTGCCTACGATGTGGCGGTGCTCAATGGCGTAGACGGTGTGGAGCTGGTAGACGGCGCCCGTGCTCTCGAAATAGAGCCTAGGCTGGCGGACGCCGGTGTGACCGAGCCCCTTGAGGCGCTCTGGCTGCCGAGTATGGGGCTGGTGGAGCCCTATGAGGTGGCGGTCGCCCTGGCCGAAAACGCTGCGGACAACGGCGTGCGGTTCCTCTTTAACTGTACCGTGGCCGATATTCTTACCGAAAACGGCGAGACTAGAGGGGTGGTGAGCTCCAGAGGCATCATCCGTGCGCGTTACGTGATCAACTGTGCCGGGGTCTATGCGGATGAGATGTCTGCCATGGCCGGGGATAAATCCTATACCATCCACCCCAGAAAGGGCACCATCGCCATTCTGGATAAAAACAAGGCGCCCGAGTTTGACGTGATCACAGAGATTACGACCCTGGAGCGCATCCACCGCAAGAAGAACGCGGAATCCAAGGGCGGCGGCATGTGCCGGACACCGGAGTGGAATATCCTGCTGGGGCCCTCGGCCACCGAGACCCCGGACAAGGAGGATAACGCCACCACTGAAGCGGATCTGCGCTACGCCATGGGCATCAACCAGAACGAGCGCACCGGCTACGGTGATATTATCCGGATATTCGCGGGCACCCGTCCGGCGGATTATAAGGAAGATTTCGTCATTGAAATGTCCGATGTGACCCACGGCTTTATCAACGTGGGGGCCATCCAGTCACCAGGGCTGGCCTCGGCTCCGGCCATTGCGGAGCTGGTGGAAAACATCCTCCTTGAGGATATGGCCGCCTGCGGAAGCCCGGCGCAAAAAAACCAAAGGTATAACCCCAGCCATAAAAAGCGCCGGAACTTCCGCCATCTGAGCCGTGAGGAACAGGATGCCCTGATCCGTCAGGACCCGCGCTATGGCCGGATTATCTGCCGCTGTGAATCCATTACCGAGGGCGAGATTCTGGACGCCATCCACTCACCGGTCATTCCCCAGTCCATTGACGCTATCAAGCGCAGGACCCGAGCGGGAATGGGCCGCTGCCAGGGTGGCTTCTGCCAGCCAAGGGTATTGGAAATTTTAGCCAGAGAGCTGGGTCGGGAATGGATCCAGATCAATTTAAGAAACGAGGGGACCAATATTCTCGTTGACACAAGCCGTCCCGCCGCGCAGAAAGAGGGTGAAGCGTTATGAAAGAGATAAAAACAGATATTGCCGTTATCGGCGGCGGCCCCGCAGGTATGGCGGCGGCACTGGAGGCCAGGCGGCAGGGTGCCGGAAAGGTCATGATCATCGAGCGGGATATTGAGCAGGGGGGCATCCTCCAGCAGTGTATCCACGATGGCTTTGGCCTGCACCGGTTTAAGAAACGCCTGTCCGGCACCGATTACGCCCAGCGCTTTATTGACGAGGTGGAGGCCAGCGATATTGAGGTGTTTCTGGATACCATGGTGCTGGAAATCACAAAGGACAAGGTGGTTTACGCCTGTAACAACCGGGACGGTATGATGAAAATCCGCTGCGGCGCTGTGATCCTCGCCATGGGCTGCCGGGAACGGACAGCCAGCCAGGTACTGCTTTACGGCTACCGGCCAGCCGGCGTCATGACCGCCGGTTCAGTTCAGCGCTACATTAACATGGAGGGTTACCTGCCGGGCAAAGAGGCCGTTATCCTGGGCTCCGGCGACATCGGACTGATCATGGCAAGACGCATGACCCTTGAGCATATCAAGGTCAAGGGCGTTTACGAGGTAATGCAGGAGCCGGGCGGGCTGACCCGGAACATCGTCCAGTGCCTGGACGACTATGACATCCCGCTGCATCTTGCCACAACGGTCACCTGGATTCATGGAAAGGACCGCCTTGAGGGCGTGACTGTGGCAAAGGTGGACGAGAACCGGAAAGTGATCCCCGGGACAGAGGAAACCATATCCTGTGACCTGCTGGTGTTGGCCGTTGGCCTGATTCCGGAAAACGAGCTGTCCGTTAAAGCCGGCATCGAGATGGACCCCAGGACGCGGGGCCCGGTGTTGGACAACCACTTTATGACCAGTGTCCCCGGCATTTTTGCGGCGGGCAACGTGGCTGTGGTCTTTGATCTGGTAGATTATGTATCCGAATCTGGAGAGATCGCTGCGAGGGGAGCGGCCGCTTACCTGAATGGCACTCTGGACACTGAGGCTGAGGTGGTGGAAACCGTTCCGGGAGAGAATGTGAATTTCATTGTGCCCCAGCGCATGCGTGTGGGCAGCCGGGATGAAACCACCCTGTTTATGCGGGTGAAAAAGCCAGAAAAAAGCGTGCGGCTCACCTGCGAAAACGGCGGTGAGACACTGGTATCCAAAAAACTGAAAACCGTAGCGCCGCCGGAGATGGTGGCCTGCACAGTGACGCCAAAACACGACGAGCCGCTGGTGGTTGATGTAAAGGAGGCGTGAGCATGGTTAAAAAAGAATACATTTGTATTGTATGTCCGAACAGCTGCCGTCTGGAGGTCACCGATGATCATGGGAGACTGACCGTGGAGGGCGCGGGCTGTAAGCTGGGCGTTGCCCACGGTGAAAAGGAATATAAAAGTCCAGAGCGGATGCTGACCACAACAGTGAACATCGAAGGCGGCACGCACAGGCGACTGCCGGTCATCAGTGACCGCGAGCTGCCAAGGGATAAAATGGAGGACTGCCTGAAGGTGCTTTACAGCCGGACGCTTAAAGCGCCGGTGGCCTGCGGGCAGGTTATCGAACAAAATATCTGCGGGACAGGGGTCGATATCGTCGCCTCCCGATCAATGAAGGAGAGAGGTTAAATTATGAATAAAGAAGCACTTGTACAGGAACTGGGAAAAATTGTGGGAGAGGACAGAGTCTCAGACAGCGAGCAGGCTGTTCTGGACGCCGCTAAGGATTATATCGGCTACCGCCGCTATGAACGCGACGATAAAAAATACTGGGTGCCCCGCGCGGCCTGCGTGGTCCGCCCCCAGAGCACCGAACAGACCGCCGAGGTGCTGAAGTACCTGAACGATAAAAAAATCGACGTGGTGCCGAGAACCGGCGGCTCAAGCGTTACCCGCGGCATCGAGCCTCAGCAGGACGGCGTGATCCTGGACGGCTCAGACATGAATGAGATCATCGAGGTCAATGAGAAAGACATGTACGTGACTGCCAAATGCGGCACGCCTCTGGAGTACCTTGAGGGCTACCTGAATAAGATGGGCTACACCACCGGGCATTTCCCGCAGTCCCTGCCTCTGGCACAGGTGGGCGGCCTGCTGGCAACGCGCAGCATCGGCCAGTTTTCCACACTTTATGGCGGCATTGAGGATCTGGTTGTGGGCCTGGAGGCTGTGCTGGCCGACGGCAGTGTGGTCCGGATTAAAAATGTGCCGAGACGTTCAGTCGGGCCGGATCTGCGCCACCTGTTTATCGGCAGCGAGGGGCTTCTGGGCTTTATTACCGAGGCTTCTGTTAAAATCTTCAAATATATGCCTGAAAACCGCTGGATGAAGGCTTATGGCGTCAAGGGCATGAAAAACGGCCTGGCCCTGATCCGCGATATTATGGTGGCTGGCTATAAGCCTGCTGTTGTCAGACTGCACGACCCGCTGGAGGTCGCTGACCAGATGGGCGGCGTGGCGCCTGAGGGACACTGCATGCTGCTCCTGCTGGCTGAGGGCCCGGCGGGCGTCACCAAGGCTACCGGCGAGGGCATTGAGGCTCTGGCTGCAAAATATAGTCCTGTGGATATGGGCACCAAGCCTGTGGAAAACTGGCTCGTACACCGCAATGATGTCTGCGACGATATGGATAAGCCAAAATACTACGACATGGGTGTTGTGGCCGATACCTGTGAAATTTCCGGCAACTGGTCGGAGATTGGCAACATCTACGACGCAGTGCTTGAACGCCTGCCGCGGGAAATGGAAAATGTGGTTTTCCTGGGAGGCCATTCTTCCCACAGCTACATGCAGGGCACCAATATCTACTTCCAGTTCGCCTTTACCGCGGAAGGCGGGGCGGAGAGTGTGGAAAAGGATTATATGAACCTGATCCGCATCATTCTGGAGGAAACCCTGAAGCGCGGCGGCAGCATTGCCCACCATCATGGCTCCGGCAAGTACCGCACCCAGTTTATGCCTCAGGAGCACGGCTCATCCTATCAGCTCATGTACCGGCTCAAGGAAGCCATGGACCCCAACCATATTTTAAATAAAGGCGTGCTTTTAGTAGAGGAAAACTGAGCCGGAATTTGTTATAATTAAATAGAATGCATTCAGAACTGCACCCTCCTCCAACAGATGGCCAGAAAGACCCGGAGAGAGGGTGCGGTTTGATCTGGTTTTAGGGCAGGAGCCTGAAAGCAGGAATAATGACAACACCAAAGGGGACAAAATGAAAATTTGCGTATGCTTTAAAATTGTACCAGACCTCGATCAGGTTCTGGAGTCGGACTGGAAGGATATTTCCAGAGGACTGGACACCAGCTATGTAAAGAAGATGATCAATTGCTTTGATGAGACGGCACTGGAAATGGCCCTGCGGCTGAAAGAGATGGCGGCAGATACCGGTGCGGAGTGCACTGCCGTGACCGTTGGCGGGGGTCTGGCAAGCCTGATGAAGGGCCTGTACGCTGTGGGCTATGACAGGGTGGTTAATATTCCGCTTGAGCACAGAGAATTCTGCCCTGAGACTGTGGCGGCACTGCTGGCTGATTTTATAAAAAGCGGAAATTTCGACCTGGTGCTTTTCGGCAAACAGGCCGGTATGGCCGACAGCGGCATGGTGCCGCCGCTGTCGGCTGAGCTGCTGGGGCTTCCCTTTGTCGAAGACACCGTAGCGGCATTGCTTGAAAGCGGACAGCTTATGCTCGAACATGAGACCCCGGAAGGGCTGGAAGCCCTCAAGCTCAAATGTCCGGTAGCAGCTTCGGTGGGTGACGCAGAGTACGCTTACCTGAGGGTGGCGACGCTGCGGGAGAAAATGGCCGCGTCCAAGCGGGATATCGAGGAGTGGCCTGCCTTGAAGACAGAAGACACAATTCTGCCTGATTTCAGCCGCGAGAGCAGTGTGGAGGAATGTGTCATGATCGAGGGAGAGAGCGGCGCTGCAAAGGCCGGCGTGGTGTATGAAAAATGGATTGAGGGGATGATATCATGAAAGTAGTCTGTGTTTTTACAAGAGAAGATGATATCCTGAAAACAGCCGGACGCATAAATGCTTTTATCAGCGGTTTTGTGGCAAAAGGCGTTCAGAGAGAGGCCTGGTATCTGGGCGATGGGACAGAGGACGTGGCAGAGACGGCCTGCTGTGCGACGGGTATCAACCGCATGGTGCGTTGCCCGGTGGGCGGCGAGGCTCTGCCCGAAAATCTGTTGGACAGTCTGGAAGCCCTGTACCAGGAGCGAAAGCCTGAGCTCCTTTTCTTTACCGGGGAAGCTGGGGCGTTGGCAGTACGGTTGTCTCTCAGGATCGGTGGTGCTTGCCTGACCGGCTGCCGGGCCGTGGGCGAGGACGAGGATGGGTTCTGGGTCCGGCGCCAGGTTTACAATTCCCACGCCGACGCAGTTTGCCGGCCTCAGGGGCGGCCGCTTGTATTGTCGGTTTCCAAGGCCGGGCCGGTATCGGAGAGCCCTGTTGGAGAGACAGAACAAGCTGCCATTACAGAGGTGAGCCCTGTACTTAAGCACTACGGCTACTGCCTGGACCGGAAGCTCAAGGCCAGCAGGGAAAAGAACCCGCTGGAGGAGGCAAAGCTGGTGCTGGTGGGCGGCAGGGGACTTGGCTCCAGAGAAAACTATGAGCGGCTGAAGCAGCTGGCCCGGGCCTGGGGCGGCGCCTGCGGCTGCACCCGGGCAGCAGCCATCAACGGGTGGGCCGACGTGGCGGATATTATCGGCCAGTCCGGCCATGTGCTCAGGGCTGAGCTGTGCGTCACACTGGGCGTGTCGGGCGCGGCGCCCTTTATGGCAGGGGTCGAGAATGTAAAAGAACTGGTGGCGGTCAACAATGACCCTGACGCGCCGGTTTTTAAAGGCGCGAATTACGGAATTGTGGGCGATGCCCTGGAGGTTTTAGAGGCCTGGGAAAAGCAGGCAGAGGAGCAGAGACATGAAAATTGAGGCGATGACAGAAAAATATGAGCGGTGGCTGGGGGACGAATCCCGCATCCGCGGCAGAGCGGATGCGGTCTGCTTTCCCGGAAGCTTCGAGGAAGCCTGTGAGGCCGTAGACCATGCCCGGAGGAGCGGGCTGCGCGTTACGCCTCAGGGCGCCCGTACCGGGCTGACTGGGGGAGCCGTGCCAGAGGGCGGACTGATTGTGGACTGCCAGGGCCTGAAGGGACTGGAGCTGAGAGAAGGGCCGGCCTTGTATGCTGAGGCAGGCGTCACGCTGGAGCAGCTCCATGCCTTTTTAAGGAAAGAGCCTTGGGTATTCCCGCCGAATCCCACCGAGGAGAGCGCAGCGCTGGGCGGACTGTTCGGCTGTAACGCCATGGGAATCGACGGACAGAAGACAGCGCCCTGGGTCAGAAAGCTCTGGTGGCTCACAGCCGCAGGCGCGGTATGGGAAATCAGCCGCGGCAGCTATATCTTTGATGACAGTGGCTGTGCTCTGCCGGAGGGCGGCCGCCTGAGCTGTGAGACCTTTGAAAGCTCCGGCGTGCTGGGCGGACTGGTGGCTGTCAGACAGATGGATCTGATCGATTTTCTGGCAGGGAGCGAGGGGCAGCTGGGCATGGCTTTGGCCTTTGAGCTGGAGCTTGCGAAAAAACCGGACTGCGCCTGGGGCGTGCTGTATTTTCTAAGCACAGATCAGGCGGCTATGGCGCTCTGCCGGGCAGTAGCGCAGACGGAGAACAGCGGCAGCGTGACAGTGATGGAATACTATGACAGGGCGGCCCTCAGCCTGCTCTCCGCCGGTCGTCAGAGCACTGCGGCGCTGCAGGAGCTTCCGGAGTTCCCCCAGGGCGCCTGCGCTGCGGTCTATATCGAGCTGGCCGGGGACGACCCTGACGTCCTGGAGGGCGCGCTGTTTGAGCAGCTGGATATTTTTGAGGGGCTGGGCGGCAGTGAGGAACAGACCTGGGCGGCCAGCGAGCGCTATGAGATTGACCGCCTCAGGAAACTGCGGCACGTGGTGCCAGAGCTGGCCAATGGGAAGATCGATTCTCTGAGCCAGGCTGTGCCCGGGCTTACCCGCCTGTCCTCGGACCTGAAAGGGCCGGCCGAAAAGGCAGGGGAGTATCTGGAAATGTACCGCGGGGGCATTGCCCAAAGGGGGGGGCATGCTGTGATATACGGCACGGCCGCACAGAACCGTTTCCATGTCAATTTTCTGCCAGAGACACTGGAGGAAAGAGCGGAATGCGAGGCGTTGATGGCAGAATGGGCAGCCCGGGCAGCTGCGGACAGCGGCCAGATTGTCACCGAAAACGGCGCGGGCCTGCTGAAGCGGGAGCTGGCCCTGCGCTTTGTACCAGAGGCGGTAAAGCGACAGATAAAGACAGTGAAGGAAGCGCTTGACCCAGAGGGAGTTTTTAAATGAAAATAATCGTGTGTATCAAGCAGGTTCCAGCCCTCTCAGAGGCCAGCATGGACAGAGAGAAGGGGGTGCTGGTGCGGACTGGCGAGAATAAGATCAATCCCTACGACCTGCCGGCCATCGAGACAGCTCTGCGGCTGAGAGAAGCCCTGGGCGGAGAGGTGACAGCGCTGACCATGGGGCCAGAGTCCGCTGAGCAGGCGCTGCGCACCGCTCTGGCCATGACTGCGGATCACGCCTGTCTCATGAGTGACCGCGCCTTTGCGGGAGCTGATGTGCTCATGACAGCCCGGACGCTGGCCCAGGGGATTAAGGCCCTGGGCGGGGCAGACCTGATCATCTGCGGGCAGCAGACCACCGATGGCGACACGGCCCAGGTACCCTTTTCGCTGGCGGAGCAGCTGAATATCCCGGTCATTGGCTGGGTGCGCGAGATTGTGAGCGCTTCAGAGGATCGGCTGGAGGCCTGCCAGGAGCTGACCGGAAGGAGCTGCCAGGTGTCCGGTGGGCTGCCCCTGGTGCTGGCTGTCAACCCTACTATCTGTGAGGCGCGGATCCCAGGGCTGCGGGCTAAGCTGAAAGCAGGCAGGCAGGTGGTACAAAGGCTGGCTCTGAGCGATCTGGAACAGCAGGACAGTGAAACCTACGGCCTCTCAGGCTCACCCACCCGGGTGGTGCGCCTGTTTCAGCCGGAGACAACGGCCAAAAATCCGGTTCTGGAGCTGACATCCAGCCAGAGCGCAGCACTCTTGCTGGATGTGTGGAAAAGCGTGAAGGAGGCAGATGAGTGAGGACAGCACTAATCTATTTACAGGAGAGCCCCGGCGGACTGCACCCCGTATGCGCGGAGCTGGCGGCAAAGGGCTTAGAGCTGGCAGATGATACCGCTGGTGTGCTTATCTGCGGGGGATTGACGCCGGAGCTTACAGCAGCGCTGCGAAGCAGCGGCCTGGGCCGGGTTTACCTATATACGATTCCAGCAGCTGGTGTGTTTCTGCAGGAGGCGCACAAGGCAGCGGTGACAGACTGTGTGCGGCGGCTGGAGCCTGAAATCCTGCTGTTCGGCGCAACGCTTGAAGGGCGTTCCCTTGCCCCCATGATTGGGGCAGCCTTTAAGACAGGAGTGACGGCAGACTGCACAGAGCTCTCCCTCAACAGCGCGGGGCAGCTGGTTCAGACCCGTCCGGCCTTCGGCGGCCGAATCATGGCCAGTATTCTGACCAGAACCGCGCGCCCCCAGATCGCCACAGCACGCCAGGGCGTGTTCAAGGCACAGCCCAAAGCGGCCGGAGACTGTGAGATCATCCCCTGTGAGCTGCCCGGAGATATTCAGCCGCGGCTGCAGATTGAGGACGAGGGCGCCGCGCCGGCTGGGGAAAAGGGCAGGCGCCCAGTGGTGGTGGCTGTGGGCGGTGGCCTGAGGGACAAGGCTGACCTGGCGCTGTTTGAGAAGCTGGCCGAAAAGCTGGACGCGGATCTGATGTGCTCCCGGGTGCTGGTGGAGCGGGGCTTTCTGCCCCAGAGAAGACAGATCGGTCTCAGCGGCAACGCCATCTCGGCAGAACTGCTGCTGTGCTTTGGCATATCCGGCTCAGTCCAGTTTTTATCAGGCATTAAGGGCGTTAAGCGCCTCTGTGCGGTTAACGAGGACCGGGAAGCTGAGATCATGAAAAACGCGGATTATCCGCTGCTGGGCGACCTGTACGGTGTGGCCCGCGCCATGCTTGCGGCAGCGGGCGATTGACAAAAGCGGGATGCCGTGCTATTGTAAAATGATATTGAAAGCATGAGGAAAAACCAATGAAGCCAACCTTTTATAAAAAAACAGGACTCGCCACCATTAACATCGCGCGGGATTTTTACACCATGCAGCCCGGCGACCGGGTGCCGACCATCGCGGAGTACACCCAGCGCTTTGAGGTGTCCCGCGGTATTGTCCAGAAAGCCATTGCCACCCTGGAGGAAGACGCGTGTATCCAAACGCAGAAGAACGGTGTCAAGGGCACCTTCGTGACCGGAATTGACTATGAAAAGCTCTACCCTTATACCAACTGGGGATCGCTGACCGGCACCATGCCTGTGCCCATGACCATCTCCTTTTCAAGCCTGACCACAGCCATCTGTGAGGAGATGGAGAAGAGCCCCTTTCCTTTCTCCTTTGCCTATGTCACAGGCTCCGAAAAGCGTCTGGCAGCCCTTAAGGAGATGATCTATGACTTTATCATTGTGTCCAAGAGCTCGGCAGAGCGCTACCTGAGCGAAAATGATTTTCTGGAAAGGGCCATTGAGCTGACCGGCTGTATCTATTCCGAGCCATATATGCTGTACTTTCTGGATGACCAAAAAACAGAGATTGAGGACGGCATGCGCATGGCGGTGGATTGTAACAGCATTGACCAGTACACCATTTCCCAGAAGCTGTGTGAGGGAAAGGATGTGGTGTTTGTCCAGACGCCTTATACCAGTTTCAGCGAGCTGCTTGTCAAGAAAAATGTGGACTGCTTTATCTACCGGCGGGACGGCTGGTACAACAATTTTCAGCCTGACCTCAACCAGCGTGTTGTGGAGCTGCCCGGCTATCCCCTGGAGGAAGTGACCACCCCGGTTATCCTGATCAACCGGGAAAATTACGGCTTTAAAAAGCTCCTCTGCCAGTACATCACAGTGGAGAAGACCCATGAAATTCAGGAAAAAGTGATCTCCGGCGAATGTGCTGTCAAGTTTTTTTAGGAAGACCAAAAAAGAACCCGTATCGCGGCGATACGGGTTCTTTTGTTTTTTGTTTATTAAAAATTAAATAATATACTTTACAAAATGATATTATACGTTGTATAATATCATTAACGATATAAAGAAAGGAGATGCGAGGATGATTTTTCAATTAGGCTCCGCACTTCTGGACGCCTGTGTGCTGGCCGTTCTCTCAGAGGAGGACGCTTACGGCTACAGTCTGACACAGCGGGTCAAAAGTGTGCTGGATATTTCAGAATCCACCCTTTACCCGGTGCTCAGGCGTCTGCAAAAGGAAAAGTACCTGGCCACCTACGATAAGCCCTTTCAGGGACGGAATCGCCGTTATTACGCCATTACGGAAAGCGGAAGGGCCAAGCTGGCAGAATACCGTGAAGAGTGGGATATTTACAAGGAAAAAATAGATTCGCTTCTGATAGGAGGTGGCGTGAATGAATCGTGAAGAGTATATGGCAGCGCTGGAAAAGCACTTGAGAAAGCTGCCAAGGGATGAAAGGGAAAATGCCCTGGTGTATTACAATGAATATTTTGATGACGCCGGGCCGGAAAATGAGGACAGGGTTATCGGGGAGCTGGGCTCGCCGGCCAAGCTGGCCGCGCAGCTGCGCAGCGAGTACGCCCTGAAGGGAAATGAGCAAGAGAAAAAGAAAATGCCTGTGGTGTTAATTGTGATCTTATCCATCTTCGCGGCGCCCATCGCCCTGCCACTGGTCATTGTGGCCGCGGCTTTGGTATTTGTGCTGATGGTGGTGGTTTTCGCCTTCCTGTTCGCCTTTGTGGTGACAGCGGTGAGCCTAATCCTGGGCGGTTTCCTCTGGATGGTGATCGGGCTGATTTTGATCTTTCAGAGCCCGGCGGCTACGCTGTTTTACGTGGGCGGCGGGGCGCTCGCGTTGGGGCTGGGGATATTGCTGGGAGTGGGCATGTACCACCTGATCCCCTGGGTGATCAGCGGTTTTAAGCGGATGGCCGAAGCGATTTTGGAATGGAGGAAAAATGCATGAAATTTGAATCAAAAAAGCTCTTGAAAATTGGCGGGATTCTGGCAGCCGGCGGACTTCTGCTCGCCGGGGTCGGCATGCTGCTGGGCGGCATGACCTCCACCTATATTGACAGCAGGGGAATCCATGTGATGAAGTATGAGGAAAAAAGGCTGGAATACCAGAAGATACCCGGTAAAATAGAGAACCTTGATATTGATTTTTCACTGGCAGACCTGGAAATAATCCTGGCAGATGAAAACGCCATTGAGGCAGTCTACTATGAGGACTCGGCAAAGCCTGTGATCCATCAGGACGGGAACACCACTGCCATCACCAGCAGGAGCCAGGAGGAAAACCGCATGGTTCTTATGGGCGTCGGCAACATTTACGGCAACTCAAAGATCAAGGTCTACCTGGATAAAAAGGAAACGGGCCAGTCTCTGGACGCCAGGGTGGACAATGGCAAGATCCAGTTTAACGGCCCCAGGGCCTTTAAGGCGCTGTCGGTTCAGAACCATCTGGGCAGTATAAATATGACCTCCGTCAAAGCAGACAGCGTGTATATAAAGCTGGACAACGGCGATCTGGACGCGAGCGATGTTGAGACCAAGAGCTTTACAGTGGAGAACCATCTTGGAAAAATCAAGGCGGCCAATATCCGTGCCGATGAGGGAAGCATTAAAAACGACAATGGAAAGATCACCCTGACGGACAGCACCTATAACATGCTGACCGCCGAGGACCACCTGGGCGATATTGTCGGCGAGGGGTTAAGCATTAAGGGCGGACAGTTCAAAAACGACAATGGCAAGATTAACCTGAGCGGCGCCATAGAGGGAGAAATCAACGTGACAGCCCATCTGGGGGATGTGAACATCAAGACCAGTATTTCCCGGGAAACGGCCGGATACCAGCTGAGCACCAGCTTAGGCAAGGTGGTGGTTGACGGCGCCAAATATGAGGAAGTAGTCCGGGATGAAAACCAGAGCGCCACCAGCCGCTTTGTCATCAACAATAACAACGGCGATATCCGTCTGGATTTTGGAAAACAGTAAGCCGCTATATCAATTTAGTCAACCCGTATCGCCACGATACGGGTTGATTTTTGCGTTGTGTATAAAATTAAGGGTACATGCTATAGGGAGGGCCCCAAAATGTCAAAAATGATCCATATTCTGACATAATTGATCATAGGAACCTCAGCTGTAAAATGGTATAATCTTAACATCAAAGACAGGAGTGAAGCTTACATGGTCATTACCTATGAAACAGAGAGTACGGCCTATAAAGATAAAAATGCACTGTACGTCAATGCCACCAACCGCTGCAATAACCGCTGCGTGTTTTGCCACCGGTTTAACCGGGAGGAGGAGGCCAGCCGTATGGACGAGCTGTGGCTTGAGCGGGAGCCGGCAGTGGAGGAGATTTTAAACGATATCCGGGCGAGGGATATGGCGAAGTATGACGAAATCGTCTTTTGCGGCTACGGCGAGCCGACCTGCCGCCTGAAGGATATTCTGGAGATCGCGCGGGTGCTGAAGCAGGAATACGGCGTGGCAGTCCGGCTGAACACCAACGGCCTGGCCGACACCCTGTACGGTGAGGATGTCACCCCCTGGCTGGCCGGCCTGGTGGATGTGGTGTCCGTGAGCCTGAACGCGCCAGATGCAGAGGAATACGAGGCCCTGTGCCGCCCCCAGGCAGAGCACGCCTTTGAGCACATGCTCCGCTTCGCGGAAAACGCCGCGCGTTTTGCAAAGGTCTATATGACCATCATCGACACCATGAGCCCGGAGGGGCAGGCCGCCTGTCTTCGGATCGCAGAAGAATGCGGTGCAGCGCTTAAAGTACGCCACTACCTGCGGTGAGATGATGAGAAGATGAAAGAGGCTGCCTGCGGGCGGCTTTTTTTTGATTGGACAAATTTGTTAAGGAAAAGGACAAAAATAAGGGAGTTCAGGTATGGTATAATTTTAGCAGAGGAGGGATTGGTATGGCGGTTCAGGTAATGGAGTGGGGTTATATAGACTGGAAGCATGTCAAGACAGAAAATAACCCAAGACAGAATATGAATATTGGCATTGTGGTCATCGAGCCCGGCAGACATCTGGCAGAGCATGTGCATTACGGGCAGGAGCAGCTGTTGTATGTGCTGCAGGGCAGGGGCATTTACTACATTAACGGAGAGCGTGTCGAGCCTGAGCCAGGGCAGATCTTTTATATGGAGGCAGGAAGCTCCCATGAGGTCTATAACCCCACCGACGGGCAGATAAAAGAGCTGCTGGTCTCCAACCCGGTATACGGTGCGGAGGAGATTTCCATCGATACACTAATAAACCTGGAGGCACCGTCAGACGATATTCTTTATGCGGCTGTGGAGGGCGTGCGCCAGCAGTCCATCGACCCGCTCAAGCTGCCCCTGACCATCTACGACACTGCGGGCAAAACAGTGCTGCAGACAAACTGTTTTCCGGATTACTGCACAGAGCGCTGCAACCCGTTTGGCAGCAGCAGCTGTCCATGCCGGGGCATGGGACAGGCGAACCTGAGCGAGCCCTGGGATTACCGGCAGTTTGTCTGCCCCTACGGCCTGACCCTTTACCAGCAGCCCATCGTGCATGAAAACCGGTGCATCGGTGTGATTCAGGGCGGTTATATCCTGTTGTCCACCATGAAAAGCGAGGGCAAGACCAGCGACCGCACCGAGGAGCTGTACGATACGCCGGAGAGCACAGCCCTGAGCATCCGCATGCTGCTCAGGAGGATTGCCGAGCATATTGTGAGTTTCTGCGTGTTCAGCGACGCCCGCAGGGTGCTGGAAGCCAAGGAGAGGGACATCGACGACGCCCAGAAATACAGCAAGCGGCTGGAAAAAAACCTCAAGGCTGCCCAGAATATCGTGACCGACCTGCGCATCAACCACCATTTTCTGTTCAATACCCTGAACTGTATGGCCGGTATGGCTCTGGATAAGGATGCTTACGAGTTGTACGACGCCATCATCGACCTGTCCAAGATGTTCCGCTACACCACCAAGACCAAGGAGAACTTTGTGCCCTTCAGCCAGGAGGCCGCTTACCTTAAGACCTATCTGAAGCTCCAGAAGCTGCGCTACGAGGACAGCCTGCAGGTGGATATCAAGATTAATACTCAGCTTGACGACTGGCTGGTGCCCTTTAACTTTTTACAGCCCATCGCCGAGAACGCCTTTACCCATGGCTTTGACACCAACAACCTGAAAAAGCGGCTGTCTGTCACGGCTCAGCCAAGCGGCAGCAAGGTACTGATCTCCATCTACAATAATGGCGCGGTGATTGACTACGGCACCCTGAGCCGCATAAACGACAGCCTGCCCTCGGGCAGTGAGCATGGCCTGTCACTGATTTATGCCAAGCTGAAAATGCGCTTCGGCCCGGATTTTTCGATGAATGTGTACTCCGATGAGCGCATCGGCACATGGATTATTCTGGAATTGCCCTACTCATATCAAAAGGAAGTGGAGAACGATGATTAAAGTGGTTATCGCTGACGACGAAAAGGCCGTTTCCAAGATCATACAGCATTTTATCGCGCGCGAAAAGCTGCCGCTCCAGGTTGAGGGCGTTGCCCTGGACGGAGAGAGCGCCCTGCAGATGATCCGCCAAAAGAAGCCGGATCTGGTATTTCTGGACATCAAGATGCCCCTTATGGACGGCTTTGAGGTCATGGAAGCCCTGAAGGAGCAGGCGATTGATGTGAAGATTGTGATTATCACTGCCTACGAGTCCTTCGAGTACGCCCAGCGGGCCCTGCGCATGGGCGCCAGGGATATTATTCTCAAACCCATTGAGTATGAGCAGTTTACCCAGGCTCTGCTCCGGTCTGTGGGCTGGAATTTTACGGGTAATGACCTGGTTAACCAGGTGCTGGAGTACATTCACACCCATTTTACAGAGAAGATCGAACTCCAGCTGCTGTCGGAGCAGTTTCACGTCACAGCCAGCTACCTTTCCAAGCAGTTTAAGCGCTACGTGGACACCAACCTCATCGGCTATGTGAACAAAATCCGGATTGAGCACGCTGTCGATCTGCTGAAAAACGAACCCTACAGCATACAGGAGGTGGCTAAGCAGGTGGGCTATGAGAATGTGAATTATTTTTACAAAAAGTTCAAGGAGCAGACCGGACGTATGCCGTCAGATTATCTGAAGAAGTAAAATATATAAGCTGTCACGATATTATAGTGACAGCTATTTTTGTGTCAACTGGATAAAAATGATCATGAAATCGACAATTCTCTTCATAGATTGCGCTTTGTAATCGTGTTAGAATGAGATCATCGAAAACAAACACAGAAAACGAAGTGAGGTATTGAAATGTTAAAAACAACAAGGGTACTGGATCCGGAAGTCTATTCCATCGTAGAGGCAGAGCTTGACCGTCAGGAGCACAACATCGAAATGATCGCGTCTGAGAGCACTGCGCCCACGCCGGTCATGGAGCTGAGCGGCTGTGTATTCACCAATAAGACTGAGGAAGGGTTGCCGGGAAACCGCTTCCAGGCTGGCTCTGAACAGGCTGACGCCATTGAAAGCCTAGCCTGTCGCCGCGCGCTGGAGCTTTACGGCGCCGAGTATGTTAATTTACAGCCATACTCCGGGTCAACCGCAAACTACTGCGTGTTTAACGCGGTGCTGAACCCGGGAGATAAAATTCTGAGCATGCGTCTGGACCAGGGCGGCCATCTGACCCACGGCTCCCCGGTGAATTTCCTGAGAAAAGTTTATGAATATGACTTTTACGGGGTTGATAAGGAAACCGAGGTCATCGACTATGACGCTCTGGAGGATCAGGCCATGGCATATAAGCCAAAGCTTTTAATCACCGGCGCCAGCTCTTACCCGAGACTCATCGACTATGAGCGCATGGCCAAGATCGCCAAGAACTGCGGCGCGATTTTGATGAACGACATGGCTCACATCGCGGGCCTGGTCGGGGCCAAGGTCATCCCAAGCCCGATCCCGCACTGCGATTTTGTCTCCTCCTCCACCACCAAAACCTTCTGCGGCCCGCGCGCCGGTATGGTTTTCTGCAAGAAGGAATACGAAAAGGCTCTGAACAAATCCGTATTCCCGGGGACTCTGGGCTCCATCCATCTGAACACCATCGCCGCCAAGGCCTATTCCTTCAAATATATCGGCACACCAGAGTTCAGAGAAATCATGGAACGTGTTGTCCGCAACGCCAAAACCCTGGCTGAGGAGCTCCAGGGCTACGGCTTCCGCATCATCAGCGGAGGCACCGACAACCATATTGTCATGGTCGATTTAAGACCAAAGGGACTGACTGGAAAGAGCTTTGAACAGGCGTTGGAATATGTGGGCATTACAGTCAATAAGAATATGATCCCATTT